>USIA01000039.1 GCA_900554535.1 uncultured Oscillospiraceae bacterium
GTGATCGGCAGGTCGCCGCCATTCTGCATGAAGACGCGCGCGGGCTTCTGATGTGGGTTACATCCATATTTTAATTCCATCTCGTTCATCTTTGTTCCTCCTCACCGGTCAGATAGGCTTCGCGGCCATCCGCGCTGTTTTTGTTGACAATGCACCACTGGCGCTTTTTTGCCTGCAAATCGACAAAGCAGGTGTAAAGCGAAACCTTGTTGTCTTGATTCAGATTTTCCCAGACCGTGTGGGTCAGCGTCTCCAGATCGCCGGGCAGCGTGACGGGCACGGGCTCGCCGTCAAAGCTCGGCAGCGGATTGCCGTCGCCCTGGTACGTGTGCAGGTAGCGGCCCTGGCCCGGCTTGGGCGCTTCATATTCAAAGAAATACCGCAGCGTGGCAGCCGGGTCATTGTTGTCGCTTTTGAGGATGGAGAGGTTAAAGTCGCCGTTCGGCTTAATGACGCCGGAGATACGCGGGGTATAATGCGGCGCATCCGGCTCAAAGGTGCGCGTCAGCAGCGCGTGGCGGTAGCATTTTCCCTGCCCCATAAAGTCGCGGATCGTATCCGTCTGGTCGCCGTTGGTGACGATCAGCTTGCCTTCGAACGCGCGTACCGGATGGTAAATAATCAGGGACGGGTCCGTCATCTGGCTCTCGTCGAAAGCCTTAGTGCGGATGCCATCTTCCGTCGGCTCAAAAATGCGGTTGCGGCTATTTTCACTGCGGCCCATGATAAAATAGGCAGCGACCGCGGATTTTCCGTCCCCGCTGCGGCCCAAGATGATGCCGCGGCCCGGATACGTGCAGGCGGAAAGCTCCTGCGCAAGGTCTTTTATCTGCATGTGAGTTCCTCCCTATTCTTGATGCGCCGCTTGTTCGGGCGCAATTTTGACACAGCCGTTTTGCACAGAAAGCCTTCCCGCGCAAAACAGCGCCGCAGCGCGCGGCAGCAGCTGCCATTCGGCCTCTTCCATCACGCGGCGTTGTAGTGTTTCCGGCGTATCGTCCGGGTGCACCGCCACCGCCTTTTGCAGGACAATGGGCCCGCCGTCGCAGACTTCATTGACAAAGTGCACCGTCGCGCCCGTCACCTTCACGCCGCGCGCCAAGGCCGCCTCGTGGACATGGAGGCCATAAAAGCCCGGCCCGCAAAAGGATGGGATCAGGGACGGATGAATATTGAGCATCCGGTTTTCATAGGCATGGATCACGGTCGGGCTGATGATTGTCATGAAACCCGCCAGAATAATCAGGCCCGTCTTATATTTCGCTAAAATGTCCAGCAAAGCCGCGTCATAGTCCGCCTGGCTTGCAAAGGCTTTGCGCCGCAGCACTGCGGTGGCGACGCCGGCCTTTTGGGCGCGCGTCAGCGCAAAAGCGTCCGGCCGGCTGGAGACAACCAGCTGAATCCTTCCGTTTGGAATTTCTCCGCGCGCTTGCGCATCAAGCAGCGCCTGCAAATTGGTGCCCCCGCCGGAGACAAGTACGGCGATGTTCAGCACAGGATGACCCCCTCTTCGCCGGAGACGATTTCGCCGATGATGGCGGCCTTCTGCCCGGCGGCCTCCAGGATGGAGACCGCTTTGTCTGCGTCTTCAGCCGCCACGGCCACGCACATGCCGACACCCATGTTGAACGTATTATACATATCATGCTGCGAGATGTTGCCCGTCTTTTGCAGCAGCGCAAAGATGGGCGGGGTTTCGATCTTTTCCATCTCGACTTTGGCGGTCAAGCCGGGTGTGAGCATACGCGGAATGTTCTCGTAAAAGCCGCCGCCCGTCACGTGGGAAACCGCCTTGACTTCCACCGACTGCATCAGCGCCTGCATGGGTTTGACATAGATCTTCGTCGGTGTCAAAAGGCATTCGCCCAGCGTCATGCCCAAGTCCGGGATATATTCCCGGATGTTTTCCTCGTTGACATCAAAAACCTTACGCACAAGCGAAAAGCCGTTGGAATGCACGCCGGAGCTGGCCAGGCCGATCAACGCGTCGCCGGGCTTTAACTTGCTGCCGTCGATGATCTTTGACTTGTCCACAATGCCCACGCAGAAGCCCGCAATGTCGTACTCGTCTTCCGGCATCATGCCGGGATGCTCGGCTGTCTCGCCGCCAATCAAGGCGCTGTTGCTCTGCACGCATCCCTCTGCCACACCGCTGACAATCGCCGCGATCTTTTCGGGCACATTTTTCCCACAGGCGATATAATCGAGGAAAAACAGCGGCCGCGCGCCACAGCAGATCACGTCGTTGACGCACATGGCGACGCAGTCGATGCCGATGGTGTCGTGGCGGTCGAGCAGGAAAGCGATCTTGAGTTTTGTGCCCACGCCGTCTGTGCCGCTGACCAGCACCGGCTCCTGCATCCCCGCCAGAGGTGGCTGGAAAAGGCCGCCAAAGCCGCCGATTCCGCTCACCACGCCCTCGTTTGCAGTGCGCGCGACATACTGCTTCATCAGCTCCACGGAGCGGTAACCCGCCGTAACGTCGACGCCTGCTTCCTTATAGCTGTTGCTGAAACTATTCTGATTCATCGTTTTATTTTCCTCCAAACGGGCGGGCCATTGCCGGTCCCGCTACAAGTGCATACCATATCGACGCTCCCGGACGCTTATAGGGCGCGCAGTTTATCCTGCATGTCTTGATCCTTCTTGGCGACCTCCGCCGCCATATCGGCGCGCGCCTGCTCCAGTTTTTCGGCCAGCGCCTCATCTGAAAGCGATAAGATCTGTGCTGCCAGGATTGCCGCGTTTTTTGCACCGTCGATGGCGACCGTTGCCACCGGGATGCCGCTGGGCATCTGTACGGTAGCCAAAAGCGCCTCCAGGCCGCCGAGATTTGAAGACTTGATCGGCAGCCCGATCACCGGCAGAGTTGTGCTCGCAGCCAACACGCCGGCCAGGTGCGCCGCCATACCCGCTGCTGCGATGATGACACCAAAGCCGGCATCCTTTGCTCCCTTGGCAAAATGCATGGCTGCGTCCGGCGTGCGGTGCGCGCTCATGACATGCGCTTCATACGGAATTTCGAGCTCTTTTAGTTGAGCGATCGCTTTGCTCACCGTGGGAAAGTCGCTGTCGCTGCCCATGATAACTGCTACTTTTTTGTGTTCCAATGATGACCACTCCTGTTTCTCAAATTCTACGCACAAAAGGAAATAGACTGCGCCTCGGGCGGGTGCAGCCTATTTCTTTCTACAGGAGGAGGAAAGAAAACCTGTTTGCACGTTCTCTCCGCCTCCCCTACTCAATCAGATACTCTTATTGTAGGGGAAAATCCGCCGAAATGCAAGATTGCTTGGCCTGTTTCCCGAAAAATTGCGCCTCTGGACGTATCTTCTGGGACTTTTATGCCTTGGGGACATCTTTCGGATCCGTAAAGATCTCCTTCAGGGACGTGGCCAAGCCGGCCAGGCCCTGGATTTCGGACGGGACAATGATTTTGGTAGCTTTGCCGTCGGCCGCCTTTTGGAAAGCTTCGAGGCTCTTGAGCGCAATAACGCGGTCGGTCGGTTTGGCTTCATTGAGCATTTTCAGCGCATCGGCATAGGCGCTCTGCACCTGACGGATCGCTTCCGCCTGGCCCTGTGCCTGCCGGATCGCGGCCTCTTTGGCAGCATCGGCGCGCAGGATTGTGCTCTCTTTTTCGCCCTCGGCGACCAGAATGGCGCTCTGCTTCTGACCCTCTGCGTCGAGGATACGGGCGCGGCGCTCGCGCTCTGCCTTCATCTGCTTCTCCATGCTGTCCTGAATCTCGGTGGGCGGCAGGATATTTTTGAGTTCCACACGGTTGACTTTGATGCCCCAAGCATCGGTCGCCTCATCGAGGATTGTGCGGATTTTCGTATTGATAAAATCACGACTGGTCAGCGTATGGTCGAGTTCCAGATCACCGATGATATTGCGCAGCGTGGTTGCAGACAGGTTCTCAATCGCGGAAAGCGGCCGCTCTACGCCATAGGTATACAGCTTCGGGTCCGTCACCTGGAAATAGATGACCGTGTCGATCTGCATGGTGACATTATCTTTTGTGATGACGGGCTGCGGTGGGAAATCCACAACCTGTTCCTTCAGGGATACGTGCCGCGCAACCTTTTCAATAAACGGAATTTTAAAGTGCAGGCCGGTCGACCACGTCACGTGATACGCGCCCAGCCGCTCAATGACATAAGCGTGCGCTTGTGGGACGATCTTGATGTTCGAGATGAGCACAATTAAAACGATGATGATCAAAACGATCAGGATGAAAATTCCGATTGGCATACGATAACTCCTCTCGCAATGAATTGCCTGTGGGATCTTTTGAATGGGAAAAGTATGCGCGTCACGGCCGCCTGACAATAGCCTTGACGCCCTCGATGGATTGGATGATCACCTCCGTTCCGGCGGGGATCACGGAACCATCCGCGCTGCGGGCTGTCCAGACGCTGCCGAGCACCTTGACCAAGCCGCGCGCGGCGACATTGTCAATCTGCTCGGTCACCACGCCGGTCTTGCCAACGTAGCGGTCGGCGTTCGTCTCCGTCTTGGGGGCTGCGGCCATCCGGCGTGCCAGCGGCCGCGTGATTGCCAATGTGATCGCGGTGACCACCGCAAAAAGCAGCAGCTGTAACCAGAAAGGTCCGCCGGCCACCGTGGTAATCAGGCCCGCTACGCCGCCGGCCGCAAACCAGATGCTGACCAGCTGTGTGGTCATTGCCTCGATGACTGCGGCCAGGACGATGACGCCCAGCCAGACAAATGGCAGTGCCCACGCCCAGGCATCTGGCAGGGCCATTGTGGATGTGTCCATAAATTCACCTCCTTGTATTTCTATCCTACCATATGTAGCCATGCAGTGCAAACAAAAATACGGCCAAAACAGGCAGCAGAAAGCGCCTGGAGGCGCTGGCGGGTACTGGCGCGCAAAGGCGTCCGCTGGACAGGTCCGGAGTGTCTCGGATGCGCACAGGCGGGACCGGAAAATTGGTGACAAAAGCGCCGTTTTTGTGTGAGATTTCAGAAGGTTTCAAGTAGGCTTGCCGCCTTATTTGACGAGCAGCAGCAAAGTCCCGCCCGTCAGCAAGACCAATCCCACCGCAGCTTTTTTGCTGAGCTTTTCTTTGAGTACAAGGCCGGAAAACAGCACCGTGACCAAAATAGAAAGCTTATCGATCGGCGCGACCACGCTGGCATTGCCCTGTTGCAGCGCGTGATAATAAAACATCCAGGAAAGTCCGGTGGCGATGCCGGAAAGCACCAGGAACACCCAGCTTTTCCGGGTGATCTGCGGGATTTCACGGTAGGTGCCCTGCGCCAGCACAATGCCCCAGGCCATCACCAACACGACCACCGTGCGGATTGCGGTGCCGAGATTCGACTCCACCTGCTGGATGCCGATCTTGCCGAGGATGGCAGTCAGGCTGGCAAACACGGCCGACAACACCGCCCAGATCAGGTATCCGTGTCCTATGGGCGCAGGCGCACTGCGTTGTTGGCGTTCGATCATCAAAAGTGTCCCCACCAGGATGAGAATCATACCTACAATGCCGCCAGCCGTAACCGTCTCGCCAAGCAGCAGAAAGGACAGCAGCATGGTCAGCACGGTGCTGGATTTGTCAATCGGCATGACCTTATTGACGTCGCCGATTTGCAGGGCGCGGAAATAGCAGATCCAGCTCGCGCCGGTTGCAAGGCCGGACAACACCAAAAACAACCACGATTGTGATGGAATCTGACCGATGGTATCCCCGGATCCGGCAACCAGTACAACCAACCAGGCAAATACCGTGACCACACACGTGCGCAGCGCGGTGGCAAGGTGAGAATTGACTTTTTGAATGCCGATTTTCGCCAACACAGCCGTCACGCCCGCAAAGGAAGCGGATAGAAATGCGTACAGAACCCACATGGATAGTCCTTCCTTTTTCAAAAAATTAATGCGCGTCTAGTATAGCACAGATACGCGCAGCCTGTACACAGGCCTTGTGCGGCATCCTGCGGGCGCCCTGCCGCTAAAACAAGAATCCCCGCAAGGGGAAGTTTTTCCTTTCCCTGCGGGGATTCCAAACAATTTGCTTCTGAATGCGATTAATACATACCGCCCATGCCAGGTTCTGCCGGAGCAGCAGCCGGAGCCGGCGGCTCGGGCTTATCGGCGACCAGGCTCTCGGTGGTCAGGACCGTCTCAGCGACGGAAGCCGCATTCTCAAGTGCAGAACGCGTGACCTTTGTCGGGTCGACAATGCCGAAGGACAGCATGTCGCCATATTCGCCGGTTGCAGCGTTATAGCCATAACCCGTCTTGCCGCTGCGGACATGCTCGAGGATCACAGAACCCTCAACGCCAGCGTTTGCAGCGATCTGGCGCAGCGGAGCCTCCAGTGCCTTCAGGACGATGGAAACGCCGGTCTTCTCATCGCCTTCCTTCTTGTCGAGCAACGCCTCCACAGCCGGGATCGCATCGACCAGAGCCGTGCCGCCGCCAGCAACAATGCCTTCCTCCACAGCAGCCTTTGTGGAGTTCAGCGCATCCTCAATACGCAGCTTCTTTTCCTTCATCTCGATCTCGGTCGCAGCGCCGACCTTGATGACAGCCACGCCGCCGGCGAGCTTCGCCAGGCGCTCCTGGAGCTTCTCGCGGTCAAAGTCAGAGGTCGTCTCCTCGATCTGTGAGCGGATCTGTGCCACACGCGCCTGGATAGCAGCCTTGTCGCCTGCGCCATCCACGATGATCGTGTTCTCTTTGTCGACCTTGACCTGGCGGGCAGTGCCCAGCATGGAGAGGTCAACATCCTTGAACTCAACGCCCAGGTCATTGGAGATGACCTGGCCACCGGTCAGGGTTGCGATATCCTGCAGCATTTCCTTGCGGCGGTCGCCAAAGCCCGGCGCCTTGACCGCGCAGAAGTTCAATGTGCCGCGCAGTTTGTTGAGCAGCAGGTTCGTCAGGGCATCGCCCTCAATGTCGTCGGCAATGAGCAGGAACTTCTTGCCGGTGTTGACGACTTTCTCGAGCAGCGGCAGAATCTCCTGGAAGGAGGAAACCTTCTTATCGGTAATGATGATGTAGGGATCATCCAACTCGGCGACCATCTTTTCGGTATCCGTCACCAGATACGGGGAAACGTAGCCGCGGTCGAACATCATGCCTTCAACGACTTCGCTGTAGGTCTCAGCGGTCTTGGATTCCTCAATGGTAATGACGCCGTCATTGGTGACCTTTTCCATTGCATCCGCAATCAGGTCGCCCACGAACGGATCGCTGGAAGAAACCGTCGCGACGCGCGCGATATCCGCTTTGCCGTCGACCGTCTTGCTGTTCTTTTTGATCGCGTCAACAGCCGCCTCAACTGCTTCCTGCATTCCTCTGCGCACGACCATCGGGTTTGCGCCTGCGGTAACGTTCTTCATGCCCTCGCTGATCAGCGCCTGCGCCAGCACGGTAGCTGTCGTTGTGCCGTCGCCTGCGATGTCGTTGGTTTTGGTGGCGACTTCCTTGACAAGTTGGGCGCCCATGTTCTCAAAGGGATCCTCCAACTCCACTTCCTTGGCGATCGTCACGCCGTCGTTCGTGATCAACGGTGCGCCATATTTCTTATCGAGCACCACGTTGCGCCCCTTCGGGCCCAGGGTAATCTTGACTGTATCGGAAAGCTGATCGACGCCCTTCATCAGTGCCTTGCGGGCTTCCTCGCCATAAATAATCTGTTTTGCCATGGTTTTCTATACCTCCACTAATTGCATTTTGCTCAGATGTTATTCGACAACTGCAAGAATGTCGGACTGACGGACAATGGTGTATTCCTCGCCGTCCATCTTAATCTCCGTGCCGGCATATTTGCTTGTCAGCACACGGTCGCCGACCTTGACGGTCATCTTGACTTCCTTGCCGTCCACCATACCGCCAGGGCCAACTGCAATCACATCAGCAACCTGCGGCTTTTCCTTCGCAGAGCCAGTCAGCAAGATGCCGCTCTTGGTGGTCTCCTCGGCTTCTTCCATTTTAATGAGCACTCTGTCAGACAAAGGTTTGATCGTCATGGAAATATGTCCTCCTTTAGCATTCTTTGATGCAATGTTTTACTTGGATTATTTAGCACTCCTTGTTCCTGAGTGCTAATTATATTTTATCCGGATTTTTCTAAAAATCAAGAGCTTTCAGTGAAAAAATTTGGATTTCACAATTTGTTTACAATTTTACGTCCAAAATTGGATTTAAAAAGTAAAAAATAGCACCCTTTTAAAAAGAGTGCTATGATTTTCTGAAAATATACTTTCCTCTTCTATTTTATTTTGCCTTGTAAAACATATAGGCCTGACATTTCATCATGCCATTATAAAGCTTGCGGCGCTTGTCCGCCCGGCGGCCAAAGCAGGCCTCAAAAGTCTCGTCCGGCGTGAGAATGGTGTAATTCCAGCCGCGCCGCATCGGGAATACCCGGCCCATGGTGCGGTAGATTGCTTCTGCCTGTTTCAGATCCAGCAGCCGCTCGCCATAGGGCGGATTGCAAATAACGCAGCCGTGTTCTGTTGCGGGCGCAAAATCGGCGAGATCCGCTTTCTGCGCCCGGACATGCGCAATGACGCCGGCCTTGCGGGCGTTGTCAAGGGTCAGGCGCACCGCCGCATCGTCGATGTCGCTGCCAAACGCCTGGAATTTCGCGTCGCGCAGCACAAGGCTGCGGGCCCGGTCTCTTTCCCGCTGCCACAAGGCAGGCGGCACCTGCCGCCAATGCTCTGCCGAAAAATGGCGTTGCAGGCCCGGGGCCATATGCATCGCATACATGGCGGCTTCGATCAGGATGGTTCCGGAACCACAGCAGGGATCATAAAAATTGGCGTCCGTTCGGACGTGTGAGATTGCCGCCAGGGCTGCGGCCAACGTCTCCTTGAGCGGCGCCTCAACTGCATTTTGGCGGTAACCGCGCTTGTGTAAGCCCGCGCCGGAGGTGTCGAGCAATAGGGCGGCCTGATCCTTGTGGATCAAGAACTGCACCTGATACAGCCGGCCAGTCTCCGCAAACCAGTCAAGGTGGTAGTGGCGTTTCAGGCGCTCGACGATTGCCTTTTTGATAATTTTCTGGCAATCGGGCAAGCTGTGCAGCTTTGAAGAAAGCGTGCGCCCCTTGACCGGGAAAGCATCGTCCCGGCCGATCCACCGCTCCCAGGGCAGGGCGCGGACCCCTTCAAAAAGTTCGTCAAACGTCCGCGCGGGGAATGTCCCCAGCTGTACCTGAATGCGTTCACTGTAGCGGGTGCATAAGTTTGCCCGCGCGAGCATTTCCGGCGACCCGTCAAACACCACGCGGCCGTTATTGGCCTGTACCCCTTGCGCCCCCATATCGCGCAGTTCCTGGGCCACCAGACCCTCTACGCCCAAAAGGCAGGGCGCCACCAGTTTGAATGCCTCCATACTTCCTCCTAACGCAACGAGGGTGCGGGCATGCTTCCCTTCCCGCACCCTCGTTTGTTTGTAATCGGAGACCGCGAAGTCTTCGCGGCCAGAAATCGAACCACTCATCTGTTTCCGCAGCAATTGCCCGGCTGATGGACACAAACGCGCCGGCAATTTTGCATGACGGGATGTAGAATCACGCCAGCGGGCTCACGAATCATCCAAAAGATAATCCCTCTGGCCATTGTGCTTTATTCCTCTTCGTCCGGTTCCAACAGGCCATAGTTGCCGTCCTTGCGGCGATAGACCACATTGATCTCGTCCGTATGCTCATTGCGGAACATAAAGAACTGATGGCCCAGCAGATTCATCTGCAGGATCGCCTCTTCGGGAGAAAGCGGCTTGACGGGGAAGTGCTTGGTACGCACAACCTCATACGATTCCTCCGGTTCCGGTAACTCATTGACATATTCCTGCACATACTGATCCACAGCGCCGGAATGAATCTTCTTTGCCAGGCGGGTTTTGTTTTTGCGAATCTGACGGCCCAGCGCGCTAATCACGCGATCGAGCGCGTCGTTCATCTCCAGGTCCGTGGATTCTGCGCGGAAGACAACGCCATTGTTGTTGATGGTAATCTCAACGGTTTGGCGGTTGCGCTCCACGGTGACGACCACTTTGGCTGTGGCGTTCTCGTCAAAAATACGGTCAAAGCGAGAAAGCTTTTTGCGCGCGAGCTCTTTGAAATGATCCCGCAGGTTTACCTTTCTGCCCGTGATGGTAATATTCATAGACCGACATCTCCTTTGCCGAACTGTAGTTGCAGGGCTTGTACCCTGTGTCTATAATATATCATATTCACTAAAAAAATGAAAGAGTAAAACGCAAAATTCTTCCGATTTTGACGTAACATATGGTAAAATTCGAGAATTCGTTCACAAAACGACAGAAGCGTGCCGCGTCACATGGCAGCCGACATTGACCGCCACCGGCAGCCCCGCAATATGCGTCGGGAACTGCTCGATGGCCAGCGACAGGCAGGTTGTTTCGCCGCCAAAGCCCTGCGGCCCAATGTCCAGAGCATTGACCGCGGCAAGCATTTTATCTTCCAACTGGGCATAGTAGGGATCCGGATTGTGCGAAGAGACCGGACGGCACAGAGCCTCTTTGGCGAGCAGCGCACATTTTTCAAAATCGCCGCCAATGCCCACGCCCAACACCATGGGCGGGCAGGGATTGCTGCCTGCCTGCCGCGCCACAGCGGCGACATAATCGATCAGGTCCTGCTCGCTTGCCGCAGGGGTGAACATCTTCATCTGGCTCATGTTTTCGCTGCCAAAGCCCTTGGGCGCCACGGTCAGTTTGACCTGGTCGCCGGGCACCAGGCGTGTGTGCAGGATAGCCGGGGTATTGTCGCCGGTATTGCCGCGGCGGATCGGGTCCGCAGCCACCGAACAGCGCAGCAAGCCCTCGGTGTAGCCCTGCGCCACACCAGCATTGACCGCATCCTCAAAACCGCCGCAGATATGCACCTCCTGGCCGACTTCGGCAAAGACAACCGCCATGCCGGTGTCCTGACAGATGGGAATCTCCAGCGTCCGTGCAGCATCCATATTCCGGCACAAGTCACAAAGAATGCTGCGGCCCAGCGGGGACGGTTCCTCCTCGCTTTTCTGGCGGATACATGCTTCCAGGTCCTCCGGCAAGCGGCGGTTTGCCTCCACGCAGAGGTGTGCAATGGCCGCGGTGATTTCTGATGCTTGCAGTTCTCTCATATCCGATTTCCTCCCTCTCCCTGTTCCACAGCGATTTCTCCACCCGCCACAACCAGGGAAGGTTTCGCAAAATTCCAAAGCGGACTTCCGGGAAAGAGCGCAAAATCCGCGTCCTTGCCCACTTCCAGCGAGCCGACACGGTCCGCAATTTCACAGATCCGCGCCGGTTCAATCGTGATGGCCCGCAGGGCTTCCTCCTCCGGCAAACCAGCTTGCACAGCCAATCCTGCGCAAAGGGGCAGGTACTGGGCCGGGGTTTCCGGATGGTCAGTGATGATGGCGACCGGAACGCCTGCCCTGCTGAGCACAGCCGGGCAGGCCGGCGTCTGGGCGCGCAGCTCCGGTTTGCTGCGGTCCGTCAGCAGCGGTCCGCACAGCGCACGCACGCCGGCCTTCTGCAAGCGGTCCGCCACCAGATAGCCCTCTGTGCAGTGAACAATCACAAAATCAAGGTCAAACTCCCGCGCAATGCGCACGGCCGTGAAGATGTCATCCGCGCGGTGCGCATGGAAATGCACCTGCACTTCGCGGCGGAGCGCAGGCAGCAGTGCTTCTGCTTTCATGTCGAATTCCGGCGGATCGACATCCTCTTCCGCTTCACTGCGAGCCAGATCGTCCGCATAGCGCCGCGCTTTAAAGAGTTCCTCCCGAATCAGCGCCGCGGTGGCCATGCGGGTCATCGGCGTGCGCTCCTGGTCATGGTAAACGCTCTTGGGGTTCTCCCCCAGCGCCATTTTGATGGCCAATGGTGCTTTGACAATGCGGTCATCCACGCACGGGCCATACGTCTTGACAGCCGCGAGCTGCCCGCCGATTGCGTTTGCGCTGCCCGGTCCGGTGACAACCGTCGTTATGCCCGCGGCCAACGCCTCCGCAAAACCGCGGTCCATAGGGTTGATCCCATCGATGGCACGCAGCTGCGGCGTGACAGGGTCCGTCTCTTCGTTTCCGTCCGCGCCCTCAAAACCAAGGCCGTCTTCCCACATGCCCAGGTGGGTGTGCGCGTCGACAAAGCCGGGGTACATCCGCATACCATTGCAATCATAAATTTCCGGATCTCCTTCCGGTGCGGGCATAGGACCAAGCGCCGCAATTTTCCCATCCGCAACGCGCAGCCAGCCGTCCGCCAACGCAGGTCCCGCCATCGTGTGTATCTGTGCGTGTGTAAACAGCAAATCAATTCCTCCGCAAAAACAAAAGGCCGCATAACGCGGCCCTCAATTTCAATTGGCTTATCTGGAGCTGCCGCCGCGGCGGGAATAGCCGCCGTGCTTTCCCTCGACGGTGCGCTTGAGGTCCGAGATTTTCTCGTCGCTCGTCTGCTTAAAGCGGGACATCATGTCTTCAAAGCTGGACGATTCCTGGCGGCGAGGCTGCCATTCATAGCCGCCCGGTCTGTGCTGCTGCGGCTGAGGCTCTGCGCGGCGGCGGGGGGGGCGGGCCTGGTGGGGGGGGCGGGTTCAGGTAGGAAT
>USIA01000040.1 GCA_900554535.1 uncultured Oscillospiraceae bacterium
GGTTTTTGCCACCAAAACAGCCAAATTATGGCCCGCCTGCCGCGCCTTCCAGGCCGCGCAGCGTCTCGCCCTCCGTACAGTGCAGAATCTCCGGCAACCGCGCTACCAACTGAGCTGAAGCCCTCTTGACTTTCTCGACGTCCAGACGCATGGCGTGATCCCGCGCAGCGCGCTCCAACACCCAGCGCGCGTTATAGACCTTGCCATAAACAAAATTGCGGGCATACTGTATGCACATAAAAGGGTCAGCGCTGACCAGCACCTGCTGGATGCGTACCAAGACGCTGCCGTGTATCCCGCCATCTGCTGCCGCAAGAAATTTTCCATGCGGGGTCAGAAAGGAAAGGCGGATACCGCGCTCAACGCATGCGCCCATTAGCGCCGGGCTGGCGCCCTTGTAGCCAAAATAAAGAATCTGCTCCAGCGTATGCAATGGCAAACGCAGCAGCTTTTCTTCCCCACGGTTGACTACCACATTTTCGCCATCCAGGGACAAATACGTATCCTCCGACAGAACAAACAGCGTATTCAACAATTTTCGCATGATGCATCTACCTCGCGCAGGCTGGTTTCCAGATAGGCTTTGACTGACTTCACCCGATACAGCTTTGGCAGGCACAGTTCTTTCAGCGAACAGGCATTGCAGTTTTTGTCGGGTTTTTCTTTTGGGGTATAGCGCCGGTTATAATACCCGTGCATTTCCCTCAGCATCGAGCGCACAGTGCTGCGCAGCTCCTGGGTCAGCGGCACGGTTTCGCGGCGGCGTGTCTCCCCATAAAACAGATCGCCCCGCGGGATCTCGCAAGCCAGCATCTCCTCGAGGCACATCGCCTGACAGCAAAGTTGCAGGCGGTCCGCATCGATTTGCTTGGACACGCCGCGTTTATATTCCACTGGGACGGGCTGCCATGTTCCATCTCGCCCATGCAGCGGCACACCGTTCTCTGATTGGAAAAACTCGACTACATCGCAGACCCCGCTCACTCCCAGCGTCGGCGAAAACACACGCAGCCCGCGCGTGACAAGTACGTCTTTACGCTTTTCCACAAAATCTTCTTTGTGCGCCTGTTCATGCAAAATTTCCCCCTCGATGGTGCGCAGGTTGTCATTCCAGAGCTGCTCGATATGAATCAGTGCCCACTGCCGCCGGCAGAAGCAGAAATGCTGGATACCGGAAATTTGCAGGTAGTCCTCTTCTGCAAACCGGCTCATCACAATTCCATGCAGGTCACACCAGCCGGGATGCTGTCGCGGTCAATCGTCACAGTATAGTCCTGGTACCTGCGGGCCGGTGTGCCGTCCGCCGGATCTTTGCGCGTGACCTTTACCGCGTCAAACAGCTTATAAGAAGGCGCATTGCCCAGTTCTGAGTCATGCTTAAAGACAATCAGCTTGCGCGTTTCCATCTTGCCGCGGGCCGCAGAGTGATCGTATTCAAACATATTGAGAATCGCCTGCCACAATAGCTGCAGGTCATCCTCCGAAAAGCCCGTCGTCTTGCGCGCCAGATTGGCCGACACGTAGCCCTCTGCGCGGTAAAGGCCATAGGGCACAATATATTTGCGGCCCATTTCGGTGCCTTTTTTCTCCGCGTCCGCCTCTGTGGTAATGGCAATGCGAGTAATCGTGATCTCCTGTGGCACGATCGGCTCTACGCTGCGGGCAAAGCCCAGCTGAACCGGCCCGCGGACCTGACCGCAGTTGAGCGCGGCCTTCACAAACGTCGTCATCACCGCACCAAAAGTACGGATGTCAAAGAAGTGCTGGCACATGAAATCGCGGATTTTCCGGTCCAGATCCGGATCTTTTTTCTTGGCTTCCTTGATGGTCTTCTCGTCCACATGGTAGGCCTCGTAGGCTTCGGCATCGCTGCGATTGAGCGGCACCTGATCCTTGATGTAAATACGGTAACCGTCTGCATCTTCTTTCACGGTTTCCACATAATTGCGGATCTTGCGCTTTAAGCAGACATCCGTCACCAGGCCATAGCCGGTTTCCGGATCAATGCGAGGCATATTGCCCGCATCCGGGTCCCCGTTCGGATTCCCGTTTTCAACATCAAACAAAATGACAAATTCATAGCGGTTCTTGATCACTTCTGCCATGGCTTAACCCTCCCCTTCCGGTTTGTCTGTCTTCTTTCCCGCATAAAAGGCTTGCTGCTGATGGTAATAACCAAGGATAAACACACCCTGGTCCTCCAGATTCAAGTGTTTGGGCAGCGATTGGTCAATGCGGCCCATCAGGTTGCCCAGCCCCTGTTCCAAATTCGTCGCCAAGCCCGGCTTGTCGCGTTTGAGCACCTTGATGTGGTTTTCCTTCAAGCGCCAGAGAATGGGGAAAACAGATTCCGGCGTCGCGCTGGCAGAACTAAAATAGCGGTCCTTGACGGTCGCATTCAAGTTCGGATTGGCAGCGGTTTGAATATCTTCCAAATAGGCGAAGATGCGGCCCAATACATAGGGCTGATAATTGGTCTGGTCATTCAGTTGCACAGTCAGTACCTCCTTGATCGGCGCGGATGGACCGGCCTCATGTTGTTTTAGCAGCACAGCTTTCACGATGGCGGCGCGTACACGGTTGATGTCATGATCGGCACGGATACGCAGCAACACGCCATCGAGCAAAGCGGCCGGATAGCGCGTATCATTCAAGATTGCCCGCATCAGCGCGCCTGCCAGGACAGGAGAAGCGGACTTTTCCTTTGCCTTCTTGTTGACCGTCTCAAAGAGCAGGCTGCCGACAGATAGATACGTGCGCGTATCAAACGCGGGCCGGACAATCTGCAGGCGGTCATAATGGCGATCGAGATTCTGCATAAACGCGCCAAACGTGTTGTGGTAGAAAAAGCGGACGGACAGCCGCGCCGCATTTGGTGAGAGACCCAGGATATAAAAATCTGTATCCGGACGCAGCGTAACGTCAGAGAGGTCATAGGGCCTGCCGTGCGCCAACGCCTGCATGGCGGCCACCAGATCGTTTTCCGTGAAATCCGGGCCAGCATCCGCATTCATCGCCATGGAAAACAGATCCTGATAACTCGGCTCTGCGTTTTCCGCCCAATACACCACCGTGGTGTCGCCCAGCAGCATCCGGTGCTCCCCATCTGCAAGGAGCTGGTTGAGCGCTGTGCCATAGGCAAACGCCGCCTCTTCGCTAACCGGGGCATTTAAGCCCTGGCCGTGCTCTTTTCCATAGGACTCAAACGCCGGTGCGTTGAAAGACACCAGGGAAGCACCCATCGTCTGCGCGCCGCGCACGCCCTTAATGGACGGGTGCAGGCGGGCGATCACCGCGTGCCTGCCGGTCACGAGGCAGACACCCTGCTCCCCTGTCTTTGTGCGCTGGCGGTAATCGTCCCAGGCCTGCGCGATCTCCGGGATATCCTGCACAAAGTGCCCTTCAAACCGGAACACCAGGTTTGGCGTCTTTTTCAGGAGCATGTTCAGCTGCGGCTGCAAAACGGGGTGATCCAAAGCAGCCTGCGGGTCCCAATTTTCAAAAAAGGCGCAAACTGCTCTGGCTGCCGGCGCATCGACGTCCTTTAAAATTTTCAGATGCAGATCCTTGCAGGCGGCGAAACATCGGGCCGTCCGCTCCGAATTGCCCCTGACATCAATGCCCAGCAGATAACTGATGCCCTCGCACAAAAAGTTAGAAGCAATGTTGCTGGCCTTTTTAATCTGCTGGGGCACATTCATCTTCCAGGGGACTTCTACTGTTTTCTTGCCACGCTCCACTTCTTTTTGCAAAGGCATATAGCCGACGAGATTCCCCGATGCATCGATTGTCAGAGCGCCGGAAACGTCTGCCTTGCTCCAGCCGTCGCGGGCGAGCTTCTCGTCGCGGGCAGCCAATGCGTCATATTCTTTGACCAATGCCTGTAAAATCATCGCAGCACCTCACAGTCGCGCACATCAAGTATGCCATCCACCAGTTTTGCGCGGAAAAATGTCGGCCGGATGTCTTTGGGATCGCTGTAATCGAGATCATACAGCATAATGCCCAGGTCGCGCGTCTCATTGGGATAAGCCGTTGAAACTTCCCCGCCCGGCCAACGGCGGAAATGGGCCGGGAATTCCCGGCAGCCAAGGTATGGCTGGGAATAAAACTGTCCGCGCTCCAACCGCCTCTTCATAATATCCTGGAATTTGCCGGGATTGTCGCCGGGGGCCGCCTTCTCCGTCATGTCAAAATGGGCTTCAATTACATAGCGCACGTCGCGCAGCAACGTGGCCGCGCGCTGCTGAATATCCTGTGCGGTACACAGGTACAAATCCTTCTTGCCGCCCATCATCACCGTGCGCACATTCGAGGACAAAATTTTGGATTTCACCTCATTGCGCCGAATGTTCGTAAAGCGAATGGGGTTACACACATAGATCCGGTCGATGACCCATTTCAATCCCGGATGCCAATAGATAGAATCCAGGATGCCCCGTGCAGCCGACGGCGTCATCACGTCATAGCTGACACGCTCCACCTTCAGCTCAGGCCGGTTGAAGGCGGCGTAATCTCCCCACACTTCCACCTGAATCGACATGTTGTCCACTCCCCTCTCCAAAACATATACCCGCCATGCAAAACGGCGGATATTTTCTATTCAAAATTACATGAGACTGCGGCTTCTCATGATTTTTTGAATTTCATCCGCATCGCTTTCAAATTGAAAGTAATATTGATCTTTTTTGACGTGAAATGCCTTCATACGCTTTCATCTCTTTTGCATTGATAGAATGAAAGGTTTGCTATCGGATTATATAAAAATCGCCTTGCCCTCATCGGCCTGGAGGGAAAGCCCGGTATCCTCGCTGTAAAGCGAATCATTCACAAGCACGCCGAACCCATCGGCCACGACTTCCACATCGCCTGCTGCCACCAGCGCCTGGAAATGCTGCGGATAAATGCTGACCGTATAGGCGCCTGCACGGCGGAACAGTCCCCGGCTGTATGCGCCGCTGCGCAGGGCCTGTGCAAGATTGGCGGCTTCTTCCTCCAACGGAATCAAAACAGAACGCGTTTCCGTCTTGATCAGCTTAAAATCCTGCGCCACCTGGGCAAACGGCAGCTGGCTGCCATTGCGTCCGCGGTCAAAGGCACGCAAAATCTGCTTGCTGTCAAGCTGGCCTCCCTGCTCTCCCAGGGCATGCACGGCGTCAAAATAGGCATGGATCGCTTCCGGCGCGGCAAGGTCCGCAAAGCGCTCACGCGTCTCGCGGAACAGTTCCACCTGCTGCTTTACGAGTATCGGTGGCGGGTCCTCCGGCTGATAAATATAGACCATACTGTCTGCGGCTGCGCGCTTTCCTTCTCGATTGCAGCGGCCCGCCGCCTGGATGATGGAATCCAGGCCCGCTTCCGCCCGGAACACCAGTGGGAAGTCCACATCCACGCCGGCTTCTACCAACGAGGTCGCTGCCACACGACACGGTTTTCCCTCTTTTAAGCGCCTGCGGATGGTTTCCAGAATGCGTGTCCGATGCACTGGCGCCATCAGCGTGGAAAGATGGAACCGCCCTTCCTCCGGAAGCATGGAAAAAAGCGCTGCGGCCTGCTTGCGCGTAGCGACAATGGCCAAAGCCTGCGATTGCGCTTCCATTTTTTGTGCCAGCATCTGCTGCGTGCAGGGGCCGATATAGGAAAGCGTCGTCCGCCGGAAAAACCGATAGAGCGCCTCTGTGTCCGGACAGATTTCCCGCGCTTGCACACCGATCTCTGCAAAATAGGGTTCCAGCGCAGGCTGGGTCGCTGTGCAAAGCACGGCCGTCAGATGATACCGCTGCACCAGCTCGCCAATCGCGCGCACACAGGGACGCAGATACGGCAGCGGAAGCATCTGAGCCTCGTCAAAAATGACGACGCTTTTGGCGATGTTGTGCAGTTTGCGGCAGCGGGAGGTTTTGTTTGCGAACAGCGACTCGAAAAACTGCACATTTGTCGTGACCACGATCGGAATATCCCAGTTTTCTGCCGCCAGGCGCTGGCGCTCGGCCTGTGGGTCCTCGTCTGTCTTTTGATTGAAGTCCGCGTTGGCGTAATGCGCCAGTACATTTTCCGCACCGAGGATTTTCCGGAAGGTATCCGCTGTCTGCTCGACGATGCTCGTATAGGGAATCACGTAGATGACCCGCTCCAACCCATTCTCAACCGCATGCTGCAGGGCAAACGCCAGCGAGGAAACCGTTTTTCCGCCGCCGGTCGGGACAGTCAGCGTAAAAAGCCCCTGGCTTTTCTTCCCCATTTCGAGGCAGGTGCGCAGGATTTCACTGCGTTTCGCATTGAGGGCATTTTGCGTGGGCCGAAGCCACGGCGCAATGTACGATTTCAGACGTTGGAAGAGCGTCTCCATGGTGTCATAGTTGCCGCGCAGCACGGCCGGACGTTCGGTCATAAATGCTTCCGTGTTCAGAAAGTCCGCGTCTACCAGGCAGGAAAACAGCATACGAGTGAAAAAGCTCTGCTCAAATTCATTGTGTGCTTTTGGTTCCTGCACGCCGTCCGGCAACGTGACTTCCTGCTTCCAGGCACGAAAATCCGCTATCTCTTTTTTCAGGCGGCCCCACATCGTGCCGCTGTCCGGCAAATCGCCCCTGGCGCCGCCATCCGGCAGACCGGTATGGTGCCCGGCCGCACAAAAGGCCGCCGCCAGCATACCCCGCCGCATCAGCACCTTTGCGCCCGCAGTCGCGTGGTCTACACGACTACCTTGGCCGTTGGCACGTAAATATCGCTGGAATGCATCGGAATACTTGCCAATGTCGTGCGCCATCCCCAAAACTTCGGCCAGCTTTTCCTGCCCAAATGCGGCGGCAAACGCACTGGCAAGCTTCGCCGTGCCATTCAAATGGTCCAAAAGAGGCTGCTCCCGCCCCTCTTCCGTGCGATGTGCCAAATACATAACTCTTCTCGCTTTCCACACAATTTTTGTCAATACAAGTAAAAATTAAGTATAGTTAAAATCTGAGTATATAATATCATCTGATCTTGCAAAAGGCAACGATTTGTATAAAAAGTTGACAAAATCTCCCGTTGTTTTTAATCCTTCACCGTACAGAAAATCCATTGTTTTCCACACAGGCCCTGCTCTGCGGCACATATTTGCAAATATTGGTGCATATTTTAGGCTGTGGTATTTTCACCCCTTGAACCGCAATCGCCGGTCGTTTCGTCATCCGCGCCGGCGGCCACTGCTTTGTTTCCGGCGGGGCCTTATGATAGTAACCGAAAGTAGGAGGCGCTTATGAGCGAACAGAAAAGCAGATATGACAGATCCTGCGGCGATCCGGTCTATACGGACCGGGGATACCAGGAATTCGTGGACGGTTCCAGCCGGATGCGGGACTTTGAAACGCCGCCGCAGCCGAATTTTGACACCGAAGAAATGATCGGCTCCATCCAGCGCATATTGGCGCAGAATCGCGGCAGTTACGTAGTCGTGGAATTTCTGATCGGCACAGAGCGCATCGTGCGCAAACAGGGAATCCTCTATTTCGTGGGCCGCAGCTTTGTGACGCTTTATGATGACAGGTGCAACAATTTTATCGTATGTGATATTTTTTCTATCAAGTTTGTTTATTTTTATATGCCAGGCCAGCGGCCGCGCCGCAATTTCAACATGCTGACCAATTCGACCAATTGAAAGCCAAAGGACGCCCGCCCTTTTCACGGATTGGAAAAGGGCGGGCATTTTTTCATTTGTACATCCGAACTTCAAACCAGTCCAGCCGCGCCGACCGCGGACGCTTCCCCTGCGGGTGTGCTGCCAGCCTGCAGCAGGCGCAAAAGCCGCACCAGGGCAAAGGCCACCTCGGTGCTGAGCATTGCAGGCTCTACACAATCCTGCGCATTCCCTGCCTGATTGATCTGCGTATCCACGCGTTGCATCTGCTGCCAAAACCCGAGATTGGAAAGTAAAAACAACACCGCCGCGCCGGTTGCCAGGGCAGCGGGATCCGCCGTACAGGCTGTCTCGCCGCCAGAAAGGCGTTGCCGCTGCGCATCGACCGCCTGTAATTGCAGCAACAGGCCGGAAACAGACTGCAACAGTAAGCGCCGCGTATTGTCCAGCATGGCCAGCTGGCCCGCGGATGACTGTGCATCCGGCTGCATTTGCGATCGTAAAGTCTCCACCGGAGTTCCTCCCATCGCCGGGATATAGGGTCCGGCCCTCCCAGTCTATGCGGCCGGGCGACTCTATGCACACAAAAATTTTGTCATCTGGTTGACAGCTTCCATGGAACATCGTACTATTAGAATGCAGCATTAGAAGAGAGAAGAACGCAGAAGCTGGAAAAAGCAGCCGGGCGTTGCACCCGGCTGCCGCGTTCTAGGGAATCTTTTTAGGAGGAATTAAAAATGGTTAAAAAGAGAATGCTCGCAATGATCACAGCTGTGGTACTGGGTGTCACCGTATTTTCTGGCTGCGGCGGTGGGACAAGCACCGACAACCAAACTGCTGGAACCAGCACTGCCAGTGCAGCTGAGACAGGTTCTATAAAAGATGAATTGATTCTCGGCTGTGACACCAACTTTGCGCCCATGGCATACATGGATAACGGCAATGTTGTCGGTTTTGACATTGATCTGGCCAAGGCAGTCATTGAAGACAAGATGGGCAAAAAGTTGACCATCCAGCCCATCAACTGGGACTCTAAGGAAGCAGAGCTGGAAACCGGAAAGGTCGACATCATCTGGAATGGCCTGACCATCACCGACGAGCGCAAAAAGAAAATGAACATGTCCAAACCTTATATGGAAAATAAGCAGGTAGTCGTGGTTCCCAAGGACAGCGCAATCAAGACGCCGGAGGACCTCGCGGGCAAGACCGTCGGCATGCAGAAGGAATCCACCGCCGTCCAGGCCTTTCAAGACAGCGGTATCAAAGCCAAGGAAACTGTGGAGTTGAAAGACAATGTCGCTTGTCTGACCGAACTGGCCAGCAAGCGCATTGACGCGATCGTGATGGACTCTGTGGTCGCTGACTATTACCTGAGCAAGAACCCAACGCAGTATCCGTTCCATACGCTGGACAAGGCTCTGTCCAACGAGTTTTATGGCATTGCCGTGAAAAAAGGCAACGATACGCTGTTAAAGGCCATCCAGGATGCATTTGACCAGTGCGTTGCTGACGGCACAGCTGGCAAAATTGCAACCCAATGGTTCGGTTCGGACACCATTTATAAAGAGAGCTAAAAACCCGGGAGGAAATCAGAGCTGCCATGGATTTTGGAAGTATGATGATCGAGCTGCTCAAAGGTTCGCTCATTACCATCGAATTGTTCGTCATTGCTTTCCCATTGTCCATCATTCTGGGCATGGGCATCACGCTGTGTGTCAAAAGCAAATTCAAGCCCCTGAAATATTTTTTCGAATTTTACATTTACATCTTTCGCGGCACACCGCTGCTTTTACAAATGCTGATCCTCTATTATGGGCTGTTTTATATTCCGGGGGTAGGGCAATATCTGGTCATCCAGAACCGCATGTTCGCCTGCATTCTGGCCTTCACGCTGAATTACGCGGCCTATTTTGCGGAGATCTTCCGCGGTGGCTTTTTGGCTGTGGATAAAGGCCAATATGAAGCGGCAAAGGTGCTGGGCTTTTCCAAAGGACAGACGCTTTGGCGCATTATTTTCCCGCAGATGTTCCGCGTAGCGCTGCCGAGCCTTGCCAATGAGACAATCACACTGGTCAAGGACACGTCCCTAATCTTCGCTTTGGGCATCCAGGAGCTTCTGCAGAATGCCACCAACATCGTCAATTCGGAGGCAACCTTCCTGCCCTATGTCGTGTGCGCCGTCTTTTATCTGGTGCTCACCACGATCCCGTCCATCATCTTTAAAAAACTCGAAAAGAAATTTGCGTTTTAATGGAGAAAAAGCATGGCTATTCTGGAAGTGCAACACATCACAAAATCCTTTGACGGCAACCAGATTCTCAAAGATATCAGCTTCACGGTGGAGCGTGGCGACGTGATTGCCATCATTGGACCTTCCGGCGCAGGCAAGAGCACCATGCTGCGCTGCCTGATCGATCTGGAAAAGGTCAATGGCGGTACCATTCTGGTCGACGGCCACCCGCTCGTGCAAAACGGTGTTTACCCACGTGCAGAGCTGATCGCCCGTTGCACCGCAAAAATGGGCATGGTATTCCAGCATTTTTATTTGTTCCCCCATATGACCGTGAAAAAGAATCTGGAGCTAGCGCCGCTGGTCGTGGCCAAGCGCACAAAGGAGGAAGCCGCCGCGGACAGTGCCAAATACCTTGAAAAGGTCGGTATGAATGAAAAAGCGGATGCCTACCCGCGTCAGCTTTCCGGCGGACAGCAGCAGCGCGTGGCGATTGCCCGCGCCCTGATGATGCACCCGGACCTGCTGCTGTTTGACGAGCCGACGAGTGCCCTGGACCCGGAACTGACAGCCGAGGTGCTCAGCACGATGCAGCAGCTGGCAGCGGAAAAAATGACGATGCTCGTCGTCACGCATGAAATGGAGTTTGCCCGCAGCGCAGCCAATAAGATCCTCTTTATGGACCAGGGCGTTATCCTTGAGTCCGGCACGCCCGCGGAAATCTTCTCTCATCCGAAGCAGGAGCGCACCCGGCAGTTTCTGGCCAGCGTGCTCGGCGCCCAACACGCGCCGCTTTCCGGCGGAGAAACGCCCGCCTGAATGCATATTTACGCATCTTTTTTGTTCAAATGTCCAGAGAAAGGACCGGCGATTCCCCCGGCTTTTGATGCCGGGAAAAGCGCCGGCCTTTTTGCTGACAAAAAGTTTGACTTCCCGCTTCGGCTGTGCTAAAATACTTTATGTATGGGAGCACTGCAAATTACGCAAGGGTCCATGCAAATGTTTTCTGACCATTCCGCGGGTCTGCCCGAGGAACATGAGGCGTGCGGACAGCCGGGTCAATTGCCGAGTGGCAGCCTATTCGGTTGCCTTATTGATTGCGTTAGGAGCGCAGATTTTATAAGTTGGTTCCTTTATAACCAGTGTGCGTTGCGGCGAACAGCGGCACATCAAACTTGTGAAACGGTCAATAAGAGTGGTAAAAGTAAAATGTTTGCTATATAGACTCTGGACTCCCGCCTGAAGTTTGTGCGCGTAAGGGGTGGTTTCGCCTCTTTTCGCCTCGCTTCGATCAAAAGGTGTGAAACGCAAGTGATGGGCGCAGCTTGATTGCCGTCACTTGCGTTTTTTGTCTATTTGCAGGGAAAGGAAAGGCGGGATAGCATATGGAAAAACTTAAGCTTTACGGCTTTAACAATTTGACTAAATCGCTCAGCTTCAATATTTATGACGTGTGCTATGCCAAAACGCCTCGTGAGCAGCAGGATTACATCGCCTATATCGATGACCGTTATAACTCTGAGCGGCTCACGCGCATTCTGACGCATCTGGTGGATATGATTGGTGCCACAGTGCTCAATATCTCCAGCCAGGATTATGATCCTCAGGGCGCCAGCGTAACGCTTTTGATCGCCGAAGGCTCCATGGTGCCGGTTGGCGGCGAAACCGTGCTGGCCCACCTGGACAAAAGCCATGTCACGGTGCACACGTATCCCGAATACCACCCGGACACGTGTCTGGCCACCTTCCGCGTGGACATTGACGTGGCCACCTGCGGTGAGATCACGCCGCTCTCCACACTGGATTACCTGATTGGCAGCTTTGATTCGGATATTATTACCATGGATTACCGCGTGCGCGGCTTTACGCGCGATATGGCGGGCAAAAAGCTGTTTATGGACCACAAGATTACCTCCATTCAGGATTATATCGACCCGCAAACGCTGCGCCGCTATGACGCGGTGGATATTAATATTTATGAAGCGAATCTGTTTCACACCAAGATGCTCATCAAGGACATTGATTTACAGGACTATCTATTTAATACCGATGTCTATGAGCTGCCGCCCAAAACGCGGCTGGACATCACCGACAGCCTGCGCCGGGAAATGATCGAAATCTTCAGCGGGCGCAACATTTTCTAAGGAGGCGAGCAGCGGCATGGCATCTCTCGATCAGCACCGCGCGCCGATTTACGAGGCGCTCGTGCGTTTTCGGCAAGCGCGCGTGGTGCCCTTTGATGTGCCGGGGCATAAGCGCGGCCGCGGCAACCCGGAGCTGACCGCCTTTCTCGGCGAACAGTGCGTGGGTATTGACGTCAATTCCATGAAGCCTTTGGATAACCTCTGCCACCCGGTCTCCGTCATCCGCGATGCGGAAGAGCTGATGGCAGAGGCTTTCGGCGCTGCGCACGCATTTTTGATGGTGGGCGGCACGACCTCTGCCGTGCAGAGCATGGTGCTGGCTGCCTGCAAGCGCGGGGACAAGATTATCCTGCCGCGCAACGTGCACCGCAGCGTAATCAACGCGCTGGTGCTGTGCGGCGCGGTGCCGGTTTATGTCAACCCGGAGGTGGATCACCGGCTGGGCATCGCGCTGGGCATGCGCGTGTCGCAGGTCGAGCGCGCCATTGAAGAAAATCCAGAC
>USIA01000041.1 GCA_900554535.1 uncultured Oscillospiraceae bacterium
AAAAGAGGAGAAAAAAATCCGGCGGGACGGCGTCTGTAGCCGCGGCTGCGATTGCGGTTCCGGCTATGACTATGCCGGCTTTTGCGGGGAATATTGTCTGTACTATTCAGGGAGAGCAAATTCCGGTTGCATCGAATACGGTGCAGACCGTGAAGGTGGAGCAATCTACTATGGTGGACATGCAACTTCAGACACCATCAGAGGCAGACGTTTTCGTGAGTAATCCGGGTGTTGCTTCTGTGACGGTTCCACAGCCGTATAAGGACGGCGCAGCCGAGTATGCGCTTTATGCATATGGAAAGGTCGGAAGCAGCACAGAGGTTTACGCCAATGATGGCACGAATACGAAACTGTGTACCATCGAGGTGCTTGACCGACCGTTTGTGTCGGATACGACGATGAATTGTCTGGTCGAAGTGGGAAAGTCCTATACATTTCGCATCACACCGAATAATCCGGATGACTATGTTACCTTCTGCACGACAGACGGCAGTGCCTTTTCTACATCTGTTGTAGGGAAGTCTGTGGAAAACGGAAAGACGAATTATTACTTCCGCATGACAGCCCTCAAGTCCGGCGGCGCAGGTGTTTATGTGACGGTCGGCGACAAGCAATACCGCGTGTTTGCGATTGATACGGTCGATCATTCCGGCAACGGCAATTCGGACACCAGTCAAAATAGCAATAGTAACAGCGATAGCACCCCAACTTCCACTGGAAAAACCGGGACGGTGCAGGTGAGTGGTAGCCTGAATATTCGATCTGGCGCCGGCACAAACTACGGAATTGTAGGAACGCTGAAAAATGGAGATAAAGTCACCATCATAAC
The DNA here is from genome assembly GCA_900554535.1 of uncultured Oscillospiraceae bacterium. Classification (GTDB taxonomy): domain Bacteria; phylum Bacillota; class Clostridia; order Oscillospirales; family Acutalibacteraceae; genus Caproicibacterium. The sequence goes on from USIA01000041.1 coordinate 830, forward strand.
GGATGCTGCGAATGGTTGGACTCAAATTCAAACATCGGCCGGTGTGCGCGGATATTGTAGCGCAGATTACATAAAGGTCACAAATAGCGGTGAAACGAATGGGTCGAGCAACGGCAATGCCAGTACCAACAATACGCAGACAGCGACCGTCAAAGTCAGCGGCTCACTCAATATCCGTTCCGGCCCAGGGACGAATTACGCAGTGGCAGGTACGTTAAAGCAGGGCGACAAAGTTACAGTGTTGGGCAACCCGGCGAATGGCTGGGCTCAGATTCAGACTTCGGCCGGAATCAAAGGGTATTGCAGCACAGAGTATTTGGATATTCAAGGCGCCAGCAACAATAACAATGGCTCTACCATTGCACTGAATGTGCCCAAGTATATGCAGACAGATTCCGCATGGGGCAACGAATGGATTGGCGGTGAGGGCGGCGGTACCATCCGCAGCATCGGTTGTACGCTGACGTGTGTTGCCATGTCGGAGAGCTACCGGACCGGAGATTCCCTCACACCAGACATTATGGCCACGAAGCTGCAATTCACATCAGAGGGCCTGATGTATTGGCCGGATGGTTATGCCACCGTTTCTGGCCTGACGGATACGAACCTGACGGCTTTGTATCAAAAACTGAAAGCGGACACGCCCGTGATTGTGGGCGGCGCCAATAGCCAGACCACGCACTATGCAATTGTCACGGGCTGCAAGAACGTCCCGCTGGACAGTAATGGCAATCCGACTTCTCTGAATGCATCTATGTTTACGGTGAATGACCCGGGCTATAGCAATGTCACAACGTTGCAGGACTTTATTACAAAATTCCCGAGCGGGCGTAGCTACCGTTCCTATTAATGAATGTCAGAAGGGCACCGTGCAAAAATGGCGCGGCGCCTTTTTTCTGCCCAAATGCGAAAACAGCCACTTTTTATATGCTGCAAAATTGCTGCCATTTGGGCGAGGTTCTCCTGCGAAATGGGCACGGGGGCTTTACAAGGCTTTGTACTTCATGTAAAATAGATAGCAGTACTGATATAGGATTGTATTTCAATGAGGAGTGTATCAAGCATGCAGCCAAAGTATAAACGCGTTCTGCTTAAGCTCAGTGGAGAATCCCTGGCAGGCCCGGAGGGACATGGAATCGACTTTGACACGGTCCTGAAAATCTGCCGTCCAGTGAAAACCTGTGTGTTGATGGGGGTGCAAATCGGCATTGTAGTAGGCGGCGGCAATTTCTGGCGCGGCCGCTCCAGCGGCAAAATGGACCGCACGCGTGCAGATCACATGGGGATGCTGGCGACTGCCATCAATGCACTCGGCGTTGCGGATGCCCTTGAGCAGCTCGGCGTTGCGGTACGCGTCCAAACTGCAATCAGCATGCAGGAGGTTGCAGAGCCATATATTCGCAACCGTGCGGTGCGCCATCTGGAAAAGGGCCGTGTCGTTGTCTTTGGCTGCGGCACTGGCAATCCATTTTTCTCAACAGACACGGCCGCTGCTTTGCGCGCGGCAGAGATCGACGCGGACGTCATCCTCAAAGCAACGATGGTCGATGGTGTCTACGATTCGGACCCCAAAGTCAACCCGAACGCGAAGAAGTTTGATACGCTTACATTCATGGATGTACTCAATCAGAATCTGAAAGTGATGGACAGCACGGCTGCTTCCATGTGTCGGGACAACAATATTCCTATCTGTGTTTTCAGCATTGAGGATCCCGACAATATTGAAAAGGTGATCTGCGGTCAGCCCATTGGCACGATCGTGAAGGAGGACAAGTAACATGAAAGAAGTATTGGAAAGAGCCAAAACAAAGATGGAAAAAAGCATTGGCGTTTTGCAGGAGGAATATGTTGAGGTGCGTGCAGGCCGCGCCAATCCCAATGTGCTCAACAAAGTAACCGTCGACTATTATGGCACCCCAACACCGATTAACCAATTGGCAGCGGTCGCTGTTTCCGAGGCACGTGTGCTGACCATTCAGCCGTGGGATCCTTCTGTCTGCCGCCTGATTGAAAAAGCAATCCAGACCTCTGACATTGGTATTAATCCGCAGTCAGATGGGAAAATTATCCGTATGATCTTTCCGGCTCTGACGGAAGACCGCCGCAAGGAAATCGCGAAAGACCTCGCGAAAATGGCTGAAGAGACAAAGATTGCTGTGCGGTCCATTCGTCGGGACGCTATGGAAAAGCTGAAGGCACTGAAAAAGGCTGGAGACATTACGGAGGACGACCTGAAAGTTGCCGAAAAACGCACACAAGATCTGACCGACCAATATTGCAAAGAAGCGGATACCCTGTTTGCCAAAAAGAAGAAGGAAATCATGGAAATCTGACCGCTCTGGGCATAAAATACGACAGTTTGGTTTGCTCCCTTTGGACAAAGGGAGCAAACGTCCTATAGAGGGAATGTATGAGTGAAGTAAAGCAAAGCGGCGCACCGTCGCCGGAATATCTCCCGCGCCACTTGGCCATCATCATGGATGGAAATGGCCGTTGGGCCAAAAAGCGCGGGTTACCGCGCTCGGCGGGTCATGCGGCTGGCGCTGCGGTTTTCAAGAAAATTGCGCGGTATTGCAGCAAAATCGGACTGCAATATTTGACGGTCTATGCCTTTTCAACGGAAAATTGGACGCGTCCGCCGGAAGAAGTCGGGGCGCTGATCACCTTGTTTAAAGAATATCTGGAGGAATCCCTGCGGGATTTTCGAGAAGATGACATCAAGGTGCGATTTATTGGCGATACGACCAAGTTTCCGCAGCGTCTCCAGGAGTTGATTTCGGAAACGTGGGACTTGTGCAGAGACCGTCAGGGTATGGTCCTTAATATCGCGATGAATTATGGGGGCCGCGCGGAAATTACCCGCGCTGTGCGTGCAATTGCAGAAAAAGTGGCAGAGGGACGCCTTGACCCTGCGGATATTGATGAAAGCATGGTTGCGAATCATCTATATACAGCTGGCCAGCCGGACCCAGATTTGATTTTACGCCCGAGTGGCGAACAACGCCTGTCCAATTTTTTGCTTTGGCAGTCTGCTTATGCGGAACTGCTCTCAATGGAGGTACTTTGGCCGGACTTTACCGAGCAGGATCTCGACCGTGCGTTGGTCGAGTTTGCGCATCGGAATCGCCGGTTTGGAGGTGTCTGACGTGAAAAGTTCCTTGAAACAGCGGCTGCTTTCTGCGGCGACAATTCTTCTGCTCCTGGCGGCGGTTGTGTTGTGCAACAGCTTTTTCCCGCTGGCTTTGAATATCGTGATCGCCGTTATCAGTTTGATGGGTGTCTGGGAGATTTTTACGGCTTTACGGCTAACCCGCCAAATTGCGCTGATTGTGCCCAGCATGATTCTGGCTGCGGTGCTGCCCTTCATGCCGGACTCTTTCACCCGCGGCGTTGCCTTTTTTGTCTATACGATTCTGCTTTTCGGCGCCATGATTCGTTACCACGAGGCAATCACCTTTCGGGAAGTAGCGGTCATCTATAGTATGGCGATTTTAATTCCGACAGCACTGGATACGCTGGTGCCACTGCGGAATCTCGGCGAGGCGCATGGGATGTTTTACGTGATTGTCACCATTTTTGCCGCTTGGGCGGCAGACGCAGGCGCCTATGTGTTTGGCAGCCGCTTTGGCAAGCGCAAGCTGTGCCCCAAGATCAGTCCCAAGAAGACAGTTGAGGGAGCAGTCAGCGGCATAATCGTCAATGTGCTTATGATGCTGCTTTTCGGATTTATTTTCCAACACCTGTATTGGAACAGCACGGTTCAGGTCAATTATGCTATCCTGGTCGTGATCGGCGGGGTTGGGGCAGTGCTCTCCATGCTGGGCGACCTGAGTTTCTCCATCATCAAGCGCAGCTGCCATATCAAAGACTTTAGCGAAGTTATTCCCGGCCATGGCGGTATCCTGGACCGTTTTGACAGTGTGATCTTTGTGGCACCTTTTGTGTATCTGTTGGTGCAGGTGGTCCCGATTGTCGTGGAGTAGCGTACACGGTATGTTTCTCGCTAAAATAGAAATACTGAATCGGGACGGAGAATAGAATGAAACGGTGTATATCTCTTTTGGGCTCCACGGGCTCTATCGGCCGGCAGACGCTGCAAGTGGCAAGAAATCTGCGCCTTCGCGTCTGTGCGTTGGCGGCCCATTCCAATATAAAGCTTCTGGAACAGCAGGTGCGGGAATTTCATCCGCACCTTGCCGCTGTTTATGACCCGCAGGCTGCCCGGGCGCTGCGGACGAAGATCGCCGACACCAACACCAAGGTGCTGGCGGGGATGGAGGGCCTGTGTGAAGCGGCCACCTGCCAAAATGCGGATGTCGTGCTCAACGCTGTGGTCGGCATGGTTGGGCTTAAGCCGACGCTCAATGCAGCTGCGGCAGGAAAAGACATTGCCCTGGCAAATAAGGAGACTTTGGTCGCAGGCGGCGCGCTGGTGATGGACGCCGTCCGCCTGCGGGGTGTGAACCTGATTCCGGTGGACAGCGAGCACAGCGCCATTTTTCAGTGCCTGCAGGGGACGCCGGGCAAGGCGCTGAAAAAGATCCTGCTGACCGCCAGCGGGGGCCCCTTTTTCGGCAAAACGCGTGCGGAACTTGCCGACGCGACGCCGGAGCAGGCGCTGGACCATCCGAACTGGCACATGGGGGAAAAGGTGACCATCGACTCTGCCACCCTGATGAATAAGGGCCTGGAAGTGATGGAAGCGGGGTGGCTTTTCCATGTACCACTCGAACAGATTAATATCCTGGTGCACCGGGAAAGCGTTGTCCATTCCATGGTTATGTTCGAGGACAACGCGATTTTGGCGCAGCTTGGTAAAGCCGATATGCGTTTGCCGATTCAATACGCCTTAACATGGCCGGACCGTGTTCCTGGGCTGGTGGAAGAACTTGACCTCGCCGCATGCGGTTCATTGACATTTGCAAAGCCGGATTTGGAAACATTCACGTGCCTGGCGGCCTGCCTGCGCGCAATGGAGCGCGGCGGTCTGGCGCCCGCTGCGGCCAATGGGGCAAATGAAGCCGCTGTTGAGCTTTTCCTGCGGCGGAAAATTCCGTTTTTGCGAATCGGCGAATTGGTCACTGCGGCGATGGAGCATCAACCCGACCAGCCGGCCTCTACATTAGACGCGATTTTGGACGCCGACGCGGCGGCGCGTGAATATGTTTATACACATGCCTGATTAGGAGGGATTCCCATCGAAGCCATCAAGGTTATCCTATTGATCCTCATTGCCGTATTGCTGTTTGGCGCATGTATCTTCCTACACGAATTGGGGCATTTTTTATCCGCCAAAGCCTGCAAAATCCGCGTGTTGGAATTTTCCGTCGGCATGGGGCCGCGGCTGTTCCATTTCCAGCGCGGGGAGACCGTGTATTCCATCCGTGCGTTGCCCGTTGGCGGCTTTTGCGCATTTGAGGGCGAGACAGGGGAAGAGGAAGATCCGGAAGCTGAAAAGGCGGAGGCCGATCAGCCGACTTTGCCAGCTGGGGAGCAACTGCCGGAAAAGCGCCATTGGTGGCAAAAAGAAGACACGGAGCCTGCCCCCAAACCGGTTTATGATGAGCATTCATTTTGCCGCCAGCCTTTTTGGAAGCGCTTAATCGTGCTGGTGATGGGCGGCGTGATGAATATCCTGTTTGGCATGGTGCTGATGGGCATTCTGCTCGCCCCCCAGGACATGTTCGCCACAACAACCATCAGCAAATTTGTGGAGAATTCCCCGATGCAGCAAGCGGGCATTCAGGTGGGGGACCGCCTGACCAGTATCGACGGCTACAAGATTCGCACCGATATGGATGTCTCAACGGCGCTGGCAATGGCGAATCCAGATAGCGTGGATATTGTGGTGAACCGCAACGGCGCAGAGGTTGCGTTCCCGAATGTTAAGCTGCTCTCCAACGTCGTGGATGGCCGCAAGGTCGTGCAGATGGATTTCTATGTGCAGCCGGAAAAGCGGACGCCGCTGACCCTTATAAAAAAGTCGGTCCAGAATACGTATTCTGTGGAACGCATGGTCCTTAGTACGCTCAAAGGATTGATAACGGGTCGCTTTGGGCTCAGCGATGTGTCCGGCCCGGTTGGCATGGCACAGGCGATCACACAGACCGCCAGCGCAGGATTGCATCACAGCTTTGCCACAGCGGTTAGCAATATCGTCTATGTCATCATGATTATCACGGTCAACCTCGGCATTGTCAACCTGCTGCCGGTTCCAGGACTGGATGGCGGCAAGATTCTGTTTATTATAATCGAAGTCATCCGGCGCAAGCCGATCAGCGCAAAGCACCAGGCGGTGATCGAGGCAGGCTTTATGGCCGCGCTTGTAGGATTTATGGTGCTGGTAACCATCAGCGACGTCATGCGTTTGGCCACCGGCACAGGATTGGGAGGATAGGAATGCGCGCTTCAAAACAAGTGATGGTCGGTAATGTGCCGGTTGGCGGCGGCGCGCCGGTGACGGTGCAGTCCATGCTCAATGTTCCATCTACAGATCTGGAAGGCAGTGTGGCGCAGGCAAAAGCGCTGGAGGCGGCTGGGTGCGATATTCTGCGCGCCGCGATTCCAGATGCGGACGCTGTGGCTCTAATTCCTGCGATTCGTTCGGCCGTTACGGTGCCGCTGGTGGCGGATATCCATTTTGATTATCGCCTGGCGTTGCTTGCCGCGGACGCGGGCGTGGATGCCATCCGGATCAATCCGGGCAATATTGGCGGCCAGGACCGTGTGGCGGCAGTGGCCAGCAAATGTATGGAAAAGAAAATCCCCATCCGCATCGGCGTCAATTCTGGTTCTCTGGAAAAGGACCTGCTGGCGCAATACGGCGGCCCCACGCCGGAGGCGCTGGTGGCAAGCGCCCTGCGCCATGCCGCCATGCTGGAGGCGTGCGACTTCACGGATATCGTGCTCTCGATCAAATCCTCGAATGTCGATACCATGATCCGCGCTTATGAACTGTGTGCGGAAAGATGCAGCTATCCGCTCCATCTCGGCGTGACCGAGGCGGGAACCGAGCGCATGGGGATTATAAAATCCGCTATCGGCATCGGTTCGCTTTTGCAACGCGGCATCGGCGACACCATTCGTGTTTCATTAACTGCAGATCCAGTGCGTGAAGTTTGGGCGGCACAGGATATTTTGAAAGCGCTCGGCCTAGGCAGACCGGGCCCGCAGATCGTTTCCTGCCCGACGTGCGGCCGCACGCGGATTGATTTGATCCGGATTGCGCAAGAGGTTGAGGACAAGCTGCGCGGTTGCACAAAGCCAATCACTGTGGCGGTTATGGGCTGCGTTGTCAACGGCCCCGGCGAAGCGCGAGAAGCGGATGTAGGCATTGCCGGTGGTGATGGCGTTGGGCTGCTTTTTAAAAAGGGAGAAATCGTGCGCAAGGTCCCGGAGTCAGCCCTTGTACAGGCGTTGATGGAGGAAATTGATCGTTTATAAACAGGTCCCGCAGGGGTTGTCTGGCGAAAATTCCTGCGGTCCGTTTGCAAGATCGGCAGAACGGATGAAAGGAGGCATACATGAAGAATACATTTGGCGGATTTTTCAGAACCTACATAGATTGCAGGGGATTGCCTCCGGCTTTGTGCGATGGGGAGCTGCGTTCTTTACAAATTGATACCAAGCAACGCATTATCCGGATCGAGGTTGGCCTGCAAATGTTGGTTGATCGGGAAGCGCTCTATCAGGCGCAGGACCGTGTGGCTGCGTGTAAGACGCTCAATTTGGCCGGCGCGGAGATTTCCCCCCGGTACCCAGCGGAGCTCTTTGACGTTTCCTATTATCCGAGTCTGGTGCGCGAGCTCAAGCGCCGCGAGGCTTCGATCAATGGGACGCTGACCGGATCGGAGGCTTCCCTGGAAGGGGACAGGCTCCTGATTACACTGAAGCATGGCGGCGGTAGCATTTTGCAGTCGCGCCATGCAGACCGCCTTCTCTCCCGGATGATCCACGAGGAATTTTCGCGCACCATTCATGTGGCGTTTGTTGGCCTGCTTGCTGTCGATGGCGACAGTGCCCATTACCAGGAGACCCAAACACACCAGGCGGAAACGGTCCGTCGTGCGGAAACTGTCCGCAAACAGGAAGAGTACGAAATTTCCATGCAGCACGGCGCCAAGCCACGTATTGTGGAGGTGCGGCAGGGCGATACGCTTTTGCCGTCCATCGTGCCGGAAACGGCCCGCGAGCTTTATGGCCGCGTACCCAAGGGAAAGCCGGTGCCGCTTTCCACCGTTTCGGTGGAGATGGGCTCCGCCACGGTCTGGGGCGAGATCTTCTCCATGGGGGAGACGCGCATTACCCGCGACAAAAGCCGCAAGATTTATTCCATCAGCATTACAGACTACAGCGGTTCCATTACGCTCAAGGTGATTGAGAATGTCCAAAACTGCCGCCCATTGGACACACTGCATAAGGGCATGACGCTGCTGGTCAAGGGCGACATCGAGTACGACAAATATGACCGCGAGGTCGTCATGCGGCCGCGCGCCATCGCGACCGTCAAACAGGTAGAAGTTCAGGACAACGCGCCGGCCAAGCGCGTGGAATTGCATCTGCATACCAGCATGTCGCAGATGGACGCGGTCAACGCCCCGGCAGATCTCATCACGCGGGCAGCGGAATGGGGCCATCCGGCGGTCGCTATCACGGACCACGGCGTCGCGCAGGCGTTCCCGGAGGCCATGAACACGGCTGCAAGCCTGAAAAAAGCAGGCAAGCCGATCAAGGTGCTCTATGGTACAGAAGCGTATTTTGTCAATGACCTCGTCGCAGCGGTCAAAGGCAGCAGCGACCGGCCGCTGACCGGCGAATTCATCTCTTTTGACCTGGAGACGACCGGCCTGTCGCCCAACCAGGAGCGCATCACGGAAATCGGCGCTGTGCGCGTGCGAAATGGCGAAATTCTGGACAGCTTCGACACGTTTGTGGACCCGGAGCGGCCGATTCCAGCGAAGATTACAGAGTTGACCGGTATCACCGATGAGATGGTGCGCGGTGCGCCCAGCGAGGAGGAGGCACTGCACCAGTTTTTCGATTTCTGCGGCGAGGATGCGATTCTGGTCGCGCACAACGCGGATTTCGACACTTCCTTTATCCGTATGGCTGCCGGACGCCACGGCATCCCGTTTGAAAATACATATATCGACACCGTGCCCATGTGCCGGTCAATGTTGCGGGACATCAAAAATGTCAAGCTCGACACCGTGGCAAAATACTTGAAGCTCGGCAAATTCAATCACCACCGCGCCTGCGACGATGCGGCCATGCTCGCGCAGATCTTCATCTGTCTGCTCAAACGCTTGCGTGAGGACACCAAGGCGCAGGTTGTGGACGACATCAATACATCCTTGGCCGGCAGCGACCCTAAAAAGATGAAGACCTACCATCAGATTATCCTGGTGCAAAATCACACGGGCCTGAAAAATCTCTATAAACTGATCTCAAAAGCGCATCTCGACTATTATTACCGCCATCCACGCATTCCCAAAACCGAACTGCAAAAGCACCGCGAAGGCCTTTTGATCGGCAGCGCCTGTGAAGCGGGCGAGTTGTATCAGGCCATTTTCCGCGGCCAGCCCTGGAGACAGTTGGAGGAGATCGCCAGCTTTTACGATTATCTGGAGATCCAGCCGGATGGCAACAACATGTTTTTGGTCCGCAACGGGTCCGTCAAGGATGTCGAGCAGCTGCATGAATTTAACCGCACCATTATCAAGCTGGGTGACAAGCTCCATAAACCGGTTGTCGCCACCTGCGATGTGCATTTTCTGGATCCCAAGGACGCTGTCTACCGCCGGACACTGCAGGCAGCTATGGAGATGCCCGGCGCGGATCAACAGGCTCCGCTTTATCTGCGCACCACGGCTGAGATGCTCAAGGAATTTGCCTATCTCGGCGAGAAGAAGGCCTACGAGGTCGTTGTCACCAACACCAACCGCATTGCGGATCTGTGTGAAGAAATTCAGCCAATTCCGAGCGGCGTTTTCCCGCCGTTCATCGATGGCGCGGAGGAGCAGCTCAATTCCATCTGCTGGAAGCGCGCCAAGCAGATCTATGGCGAACCGCTGCCCGAAATCGTCCGCGCCCGCCTTGAGCGTGAGCTCGGGTCGATCAATAAGCACGGCTTCTCGGTGCTTTATATGACAGCGCAGAAGCTGGTTGCCGACAGCGAGGCGCACGGTTACCTGGTCGGCTCACGTGGATCGGTCGGTTCTTCGTTTGTGGCAAGCATGTCCGGCATCTCTGAAGTGAATCCGCTGGTGCCGCATTATATCTGCCCGTATTGTAAATACAGCGAATTTATCACCGACGGCTCCTATGGGTCGGGCTTTGATATGCCGCCCAAAACGTGCCCGGTCTGTGGCTCCCCGCTGCGGCAGGACGGCCATAATATCCCGTTCGAGACTTTCCTCGGCTTTGACGGCGATAAGACACCGGATATTGATCTGAATTTTTCCGGCGAATACCAAAGCGGCGCCCATCGTTACACGGAGACCCTGTTTGGCAAGGACCACGTGTTCAAAGCCGGCACCATTGCAACGGTGGCCGACAAGACAGGTATCGGCTATGTCAAGAAGTATGAGGAAGGGCACAATACGGTCTTTAATCGTGCCGAGGAGCTGCGCCTGGCGGCGGGTTGCACAGGAATCAAACGCACCACCGGCCAACATCCGGGCGGCATGGTCGTGGTCCCGCGCGGCTATGAGATCTATGATTTCTGCCCCGTGCAGCATCCAGCCAACGACCAGAAAAACGACAATATCACCACCCACTTTGACTTCCATTCCATTCACGATACCATTTGCAAACTCGATGAACTCGGCCACGATGTGCCGACGATATACCGCTATCTGGAGGAATACACCGGCATCCCGGTCATGTCCGTTTCCATGAGCGACCCGCAGGTGATGAGCCTTTTCCACTCCCCAGAGGCGCTCGGTGTTCAACCGGAAGACATCGACAGCCAGACCGGAACATTCTCGCTGCCAGAACTGGGTACACCTTTTGTCCGGCAGATGCTGCTGGATTCTCAGCCGAAGACATTTACAGACCTTTTGCAGATTTCCGGTTTGTCCCACGGAACGGATGTGTGGCTGGGCAATGCGCAGGACCTGATTAAACAGGGAATCTGTACGATTTCTGAAGTCATCGGAACGCGTGACTCGATCATGACCTATTTGCTCCAGAAGGGGCTGGAGCCGAAAATGGCTTTTAAGATTATGGAGATCACCCGTAAGGGCAAAGCGACAAAACTTTTGACCGAGGAGCACGTCGCGGCGATGAAAGCGCACAACGTACCGGATTGGTATCTGGATTCCTGCTATAAGATCAAGTATATGTTCCCCAAAGCCCATGCGGCCGCTTATATGATTTCAGCTTTGCGGCTGGGCTGGTATAAGGTCCACAAGCCGGGGGGAAAATAAAAGGCAAG
>USIA01000042.1 GCA_900554535.1 uncultured Oscillospiraceae bacterium
GCGGGCGATCACAGCGGGGGCCGCGGGGGGGGGGGGGGGGAGCCGCTATTACAAATCGATTTTCTGCTGGAATTTTTCCAAAAGGCCAGACAGGCGGGCGTGCACACCTGCATTGACACATCTGGTGCGCCCTTTACCCGCGCGCAGCCCTTTTTCAGCAAATTTCAACAGCTGATGCAGTGGACAGACCTGCTGCTTTTGGACATCAAAGAGATCAATGATGATCGCCACAAGGCGCTGACCGGCTTTTCCAACCGCAGCATCCTCGACCTTGCGCAATACCTTTCGGAGATCCGCAAGCCGGTCTGGATTCGGCACGTGCTGGTGCCAAAGCGCAGCGACTTTGACGAAGACCTGCAAAAGCTGGCCGGTTTTCTCGATACCCTGCAAAACGTCGAGCGGGTGGAGGTATTGCCCTACCACACCATGGGCGTTTATAAATGGAAATCGCTGGGGATTCCGTATCCGCTGGAAGGCATCGCGCCTCCCACAGAAGCGCGCGTCAAAAACGCGGAGCGCATATTAAAAGCTCGAGCTGCACAAATGTAAAATAAAATCCCCCGGATGCAGTTTTGTCTCGCATCCGGGGGATTGTGTTTGCGGCAGCAGGCTCACCTGGCCTATGCCAAAATCCGCATCTGTTCTCGTGCATTGCTCAGGTCAGAAACGGATTTGCCGATTCCTATCTTCGTTTTGCTATCCGCCGCTACTGTGGCCGCGGCTTCGATTTTAGAAATTAACGATCAATCAGGACGATTGCCTGCATCCGTTCTCTTTGAGGAGCTTTTCAATCTCCACTTTTTCCGGCATGACCTTTAAAGCGCCCTTTCTTGTCGTGATGATGGATGCCCCTGCATTGGCAAAGGTCAGCATTTCCTGAAGCGATGCTTCTGTCAGGTTCTCCAGGCCGTGTTCCAGAATATAGTTCAGTTCGCACGCCGCAAAGGTATCCCCGGCTCCGGTTGTCTCAATCGTATCCGGCTGGATAAAGGGCGCTGCTTCCACGACGAGATCCTGATAGTATGCGCGGCTTCCATTTTTCCCCATCGTCACACAGATCAACGGAATATCGAACTGCTTGCGCAGCATTTCCACGCCCTTCGTATAATCCGTCGTGCCTGTCATGAATTCCATCTCATTATCAGAGATTTTCAGGATATCGCATTTTGACAGTCCATAGGAAATTTCCTCTTTTGCCCTGTCCAGGCTGTCCCATAAGGGCTCCCGGAGATTCGGGTCAAAGGAAACCAGCAGCCCGTTCTCCTTGGCCACATCAATGGCATAGCGCGTCGCTTCGCGGACCCCCGCGTGCGTGGAGGAAAGCGTCCCAAAATGGAAGATCTTGGCCGCTTTGATGAGCGCGGGATCCACTTCTTCCTTCGTGAGCATCATATCTGCTCCGGGATTTCTGTAGAAAGAGAACGCCCGGTCCCCGTCCGGGAAGGTATGGACAAAAGCAAGCGTCGTGTGCACATTCTGATCCATCTGAAGGCCAGACACATCCGTCCCGCTTTCTTCCACGGCTTTCTTCAGCTGTTCTCCGAACTGATCCGCTCCTACCTTGCCAATGAACGCGGTCCTTTTTCCAAGCTTGTTGAGCATGGCCAGCACGTTGCAGGGTGCGCCGCCGGGGTTCGCCTCCAAAAGCGGATTGCCCTGGCTGCTCATGCCATTTTCCGTGAAATCGATCAAAAGCTCGCCAAGTGCTACTACGTCATATTTCTTATCCATGTCTTCCCTTCTCACTTTACGCCTTCGTTACAAATCCATAACCTTTTGAAGCGCCCAGGTCTGCATCGCGCTTATTTTCAGTTTTCCCGCAGGAACGGATATGTAGTTCTGATTCTGATTTTCGTTTGCAAATACATTGCAGCTGTGATTTGTCTCGTAGTCTTCTGTAAAAATCTCTATGGAGCTTTTATCCACAAACAAATGAATGGAAAATTTCTCTTTTGACTTCATCTTCAGGGGGCTGCGGCTTACGCCTTTGCTCCAGCCATCCGCATGATTTCTGTCGAAATACAGATACTGCTGTCCAAAATCAAAGGTGATCTTTGTCTGCCGTTCTTCATCACAGCGCAAAAATAGGGAGAACGTTTTAGCAGTCGTTTCTTTCAAGTCGATCTCCAGCTTCATCTCGTAGGAGCATCCGTCCTGCAGCGGAATGTCCGTTCTCTCGCCCTCTACAAAGAGATTCTTCTGCGACGCTTCTCCATACCGCAAAAGCTGCAGCTCTTCCACTGGTTCAAAGCGCAGGGTGTGGTCAGAATTCATTTTCACCTGCCTTGGCACGGCAAAGGAGCCGCACCAGCCTTCCTGATAAGTCGGCCCCCAGTCCTTCCAGAACGGCATCCAGTCCCAGGCATTGGCCCAGCCTATGATCAGGCGTCTCCCTTTCCCATCAAGGAACGATTGCGGTGCATAGTAGTCAAATCCCCAGTCTGCCTCCCCGCAGGTGTCATAGACAAATTTCCCTGTCTCATAGCTGAAATCTCCCACCATATATACGCAGGTCCTTTCGCCGACGCCCATCGGGGACACCAGGAGCACATACTTGTCTCCCAGCGGGAAGAAGTCCGGGCATTCCCACATGTAGCCCCATTCTCCCCGGCTCTCTGCCAGCACATTCACGAATTGCCAGTGCAGCATGTCCTCAGACACATACAGAAGCGCCTGCGCAAGATGATTCCGGCTTGCGCCACAGACCATATAATATTTTCCGTCATGCTCCCACACTTTTGGATCCCGGAAAAAATGTTTGGGCACACCTTCTGGCGCTGTAAGGACCGGATTCCCCGGATATTTTTCAAAATGAATCCCATCTTCACTGTATGCGATGCACTGCGTCTGCTCAAAGCCGTTCCCGTTATTGGTGCAGCCTGTATACATCAGGAAGAGCTTTCCGTCATGCTCAATGGCGCTTCCAGAAAAACAGCCGCCTCGTTTATGTTCGTCATAAACTTCGCTCGGCGCCAGCGCAATGGGCAGGTACTCCCAATGTATCAGATCTTCACTGACCGCATGCCCCCAGTGCATAAAATCCCAAAACCCATCATACGGGTTATGCTGATAAAAGACATGATATTTGCCTTTGTAAAAAATCAATCCATTGGGGTCGTTAATCCAGCCCGTCTGCCCCATGAAGTGATAGTTCTGGCGCATTTTCCCTTGCTTTACTTTGTCCTTATATTTGTCAATCATCGCCTGCGCCCTGGCTATGTTTTTCTGCATGCGTTCCTGCGACATCCTGCTCTGCTCCTTTTTGCAATTACCGATACTCATCCCTTAATTTTTTGGCAAATTCTGTGTTCAGCTTTGACTCACGGCGCGCTTTTTCCTCTTTGATGCGGAACTGCTCCTGCCGGGCCGGTGCATATTCTTCCCAGCGTTTCTCATAGGATTCCCGGGCCGCTTTCATTTCTTCCGTCAGAACGGGCTGCTTCAATTTCCGTTCCGGAAGAGCCGGCACATTGGGCAGTCTCTCCTCCACAGGAAGGATTGTCAAAGGAGTCGTCGTCGGCAGCGTCTGATACCAGTATGCCGTTGAGCTCCAGTCGTCCGACAATTGATTGGCGTGTCCATGCTCAATGGTTACTTTCAAATGCTTTTCAAACCGGACAGGATCTGTGATATGGAAGCGGTAGGCCACATGGAAACCATCCGTATCTCCCTCATGGACGATCGTCCCAAAGAACGGATACGCATTTCGCTGCATGCCCCACGCATGGTTAAAGTAATCCTCAGTTCCGGTTCCGTTCAAGCTCGGGTACTCTTCTCCGTCGATGAAGAACATATCGTTTCCTTCGCCCCACCAGCTTCCCTGGTAGTGCCTTACCGTCAGATTGCACCCTACATAATGTCCGGTTCCCTCTACATCCAATACCACATAGTTGCCGTCGCCTTTCAAATTCACCACATTATTGACTTCCGGCGAATTCACCTGGATATCCGGTCCCCAGCCGTCGCAGGGATTTTCCCGATGCCAGCTCGCATGAAAATAGGCTGTATCTTTATCCAGCGGTTCTTTATACATTTCATAATCAATATTAAAATACAGGATAAACGGCAGTTCATTTTCATTTACGATTTCTATTTTGGCTTTTTTATTAAAGGGCATGGGGAAATAGCAGGACACGGAACACGGCGCTCCATATCTGCCGGCCTCTTCCGGCTTCAGCGAGACATTGAAGGGGAGGGACGAAAAGTTCCCCGGATAGCTGTTCCCAATGCAAAAGAAATCGCCAAACGGCGCCAATACACTGGGCGTATCCTGGTCATCCCATGTAATCTTGATCAACGCCTTCCGGTAATAGAAGGGGTCATAATCATCCCAAATCACGCCGAGGGCGGGGTGGATTTCCATAACCGGTGCCGCGGAGGCATTCAGCTTTGGATCCAGGATACTCGGCGCCTTCACCTTCCTGCAGGAAGAGGTCATCCAGATATGCGTGATGCACCCGGGCCCCTCAATTTCCCCCAAGGTGATGCTCTCCTTTGCAGGAATCTCCCAATAGTCCTGGTTCTTCCCTCGCTGATCCCAGCTGGCAAGCCGGCCGTTGCGTGCCTTTTTAATCTTTGTCAGATCCTGAAACAATCCTGAAACACTGCTCATTTTTTCTTCCTCAACTTTCTTTTTGTAAAATTATCCTTTGACTGCTCCTGCGGTCATTCCCTCTACTATGTTCTTCTGGAAGATGCCATAGAAAATCAGCTCTGGTATGATGATGATGACACTGGAGGCCACAATTCCACCGTAATCCACTGTATACGTCCCTTTGAAGAAGGAGGCGCCCATGGACAATGTGTAATCCGCCACATCCCGGAGCATAACGGATGCAAATGGATACTCGTTCCAGATATACAATACATTAAAAATGACGATGGTCGCGATGACCGGCTTGGCCATTGGGAAGATGACGTGGGACATCAGATCCCACAGAGAACACCCGTCGATCACAGCCGCTTCATCGATTTCAGAAGGAAGCGCCTTCAGATAACCAACCAGGAGCAACGTATTAAAGGAAATGGAGGTTGCGACGTATGGAAAAATCAGTGCCAGCTGCTCCCGCAGATGCAAAGTCACATTGATCTGGTAAACCGGGAACAGCAGTATAAACGGAGAAATGGACAAGCCCATGATCAAAAATCGGTATAAAAGATTTTTGACCTTGTTACTTTTAAAATACATCCGTGACAGCGCAAAAGAGCTGAAAAACGTTACTGCCAATTCTACAATGATAGAGACCACACAGATAAACAGGGTGTTGCCATATAGCTGCGCGAAATTCAATGTCTTAAACGCATTGACGTAGTTATCCAGGTTCAAAGATTTCGGTAATGACAATGGATCAGACAAAATTTCCGCATTTGATTTGAAGGAAAGCACCAGCATCCATATGAATGGGAAAACCACCACAACCGTGATCAATATCATGACAATATACAATATGACTTTTACCTTTTTATTGATCATTTGCGCTTACCTTCCTTCTCTCTCGTTAAGAACGAGTAAACACCCGTTATAACTAGGGACAGCAAAAATGTGACCGTGGCCAGCGACATGCCATATCCATATCTTCCGCTGGTAAAAGTGGTAGCATAACTGTACGTAACCAAAGTCTCGGACAAATGGTTTGGCCCGCCGCCCGTCGTCTGCTGTACAATTTCGAAAATCTTAAAAACGCCCGTTATGATCAGCACAGCTACCGTTGAAATGGTCGTCTTCATCATCGGAATGATGACGTACCGCACTCTTTGTACTGCATTCGCCCCGTCAATCCGGCACGCCTCCAGTACTTCCTCTGGAATCATCTTCAGTCCCGCGACAAAAATGGTCGCCAGATAGCCGAGCTGCTGCCAGAAATAGATAACCGCGATGCTGTAAGGCGAAAGCGTCTCTCCGCCAATCCATTTTTGCTTGAACGCGCCCAGATTCAATGCGTCTAGAATGTTATTGATAATGCCGACATTGGGATCCAAAATATACACCCATATAATGCCGACGATAATCGGCGCGATAATCGCCGGTGAAAAAACCAATGCTTTCGAAAGCCCTGTCCCCCTCAGCTTGCTATTTAAAAGAAGGGCTACCAAAAAGGATAACGTCAAAAGCAGGACAAATGCAAGCACAAAAATGATAACCGTATTTTTTAACGATACCCAGAATACTTTGTCCTGGAAGAGTTGGACGTAATTGCTAAAGCCAATGAATCTTGCTTTTCCGATTCCGGAATATTTGGTAAAGCTGTAATAGATCGCGATTGCGATCGGCAAAATGATAAATACACAGTAGATGACCAGTGTAGGTATCATCAACCCAATCTTATATTTTCTTTTACTAAGCCAGTACATATGCTTCTCCTTCTATCATGCTGCCTCCTGGCAGAGATTTGCCGGATGATAAAGTTGAAGGCCCGTCAGCCTTTGCAGCACACTGGTTTTATCACAAAACACATGCATTCCAAAAGGAGACGAGCCTTCATGGCAAATCATGCCAAATTAAGCGGCGCGAAATGCAACAACAAGACGGCCTTTTATCCCCGAGGGCAGTTCACCGGCGCTTTCGACCCTGGAAGCGGCAACGCCCATTCGGGGGATGAGCGACCACCATCTTGCCTACAAGATGCCCGTGACGGCGAGGATTGTCCTTTATCATTCCTGCGACATGGTTTCATCCATTTTATTCAATGCCTCTTCCGGGGTATAGGTTCCCTGAAGCACACCAAAGATGCCGTTATATAATTCTGTCTGGACTGCCGAGCTCAGCGTCTGGTCTGGTGCTGCCTTCGGGCTCTTCCATCCATCCGCCAATGCTGTCAGCATGGCATTCATCGCATACTGGGTGTCCTCTGCTTTGACATCGGAATAATTTGTCGCGGGGAAAATAGAGCCCTTATAGGAAATCTCGGCAGCTTCTTGACTGTAGTAGAAATTCAGGAACGTATAAACTGCTTCCTTCATGGTATCGTTCTCTGCCACATCCGCCTTGACGACAATGGGGGCAGACGGAACTTTCATCGCTACATTCTGCTCATAGCTGCTGTCCTTGAATACCGGGCCCCACCAGAAGCCTACTTTGTCTTTCAGATTCTTATCAAACTCTGCGCAATCCCATTGGCCTGTTCCAAACATGGCGGCTTTTCCATCATCGAACTGCTGTTTTGCATCGAAGTACTCAATCGTAGCCATATTCTCCGGGAACGCCTGCGCGTCCTTCAGGCCTTTCATCTTATCAAAGCAGGCGAGCATATCTGCATTATTGAATTTTTTCTCGCCTTTCTCGATCGCATCAATATTTTGCGACCAGCCATATCTTTCAAGGAATTCGTTAAATGCCCACATGGTATAGCCGCTATTCTTGCTGCCGATTGCAATCGGCGTCACGCCTGAAGCCTTCAGCTTCTTGATCATTTCCACGAATTCGTCATAAGTCGTTTGATTGGTGGGATAAGAAACGCCCGCCGCATCAAACAGATCTTTGTTGTAGAAAAATCCCTGCACATTGCACTGATAGGGCAAACCATACTGGATATCCCCGTTATTAAAGGCTGTCTCCATTCCGCCCAATGCATTCTTGATATCTTGATTCGAACTCAGATAATCGGACAGATCCATTAAGGTTCCTGCATCCGCATATTCGGGCGCTTCCGAAGAGTTCAACCAGAAAATTTCGGGAAGTGTTCCATCCGAAGCCTCAAGCTTCATATTTTTTGAATGCGACTCTGTATCGGCCGCTTCAAACTGCACCTCATATTGACCTTCATACTTTTTGTTAAAAGCTTCTACGATGCTGTTCGTTACCGGTTCCTGCTTTTCAGGGTTGGCAACATGGATCCCAAATTTGATAATGGTTTCCCCATTTTCAGTCTTGGACGCCTCACTGCTTCCGCTTCCGCCGCATCCCGCCAGTACCCCGCCGGCCATTGCGACTACCAGCCCAGCCGATACGACTTTCGCTATGTTCCTTTTCATAAAACGTACCTCCTTGTATTTTATGGAACGGGTTCCACATTTGTAAAAATAAAATCCCCAGTTCTTGGATAGAACGGGTTTCTCTCGCTGCGGAAATGAAAAGCTTTCGTTGTTTTATGGAACGGGTTCCACATTTGACCAAAAAATAAAGCCCAGCTTTGGATTTCCTACTTGAACGAACACGAAAGATACCTTTGTCGGCACATTAATATCTTTCAGCCTGCTTTCACTACAGCAATTATATCAATCTTATCTCTCTGTGTCAATATAATTTGGTGAAAATTATATTTTCGACAATTTCCACAATTTTGTCGTGTTTTTTTCTACAGCCGCTCCATGTTTCTGGGCATTTTTTACAGAGCTCAAACACTTTTCCCTTTCACAAGGTGGACATCCACGATCTGATGCCTTTCATATTTTTTCCCCTCAATGATGTTCAAAATCGTATTGGCGCATCGTTGAGCCAACTCTTGAATATTCTGTGCGATCGATGTAAGGGGTGGATCTGTCATGTAAATCGCATCCACCGCGTCATATCCCATAATCTTGACATCCTCAGGAATCCGATAGCCCTTCTGTTTTAAAATATTCATGCAGGCTATCGCCGGAATATCCGCCGTAAACACGCCGTCGATTCCCTGATATCTGTCCATTTCCTCCCTCATATATTCTCTGTAGTAAGCATGAGAAAACAAGTTCCAATTGGTTTCCACGGTTGTGACACGAACTCCATTTTCTTTACAAATCGCTTCAAACACAATATGCCGCTGGTTGGATGGCGTTGTCACCTTGGAAGATGGCGTAAACTGCAGAATATTTTTACAGCCTGCTTTTATCATCGCCTCCGCGGCCAGTCTTCCGCCCTTTTTATGATCTGAGTGCACCAGCGGAATCTGGCCTTTGAAATCCTTATCCATTGCCAGGATCGGCCGATTGATTCTCAGATAGTCATCACTGTGCAGTGTATGGGCTGCTACGATGATGCCGTCAACTACATTTCGCTCCAGCATCCCCAGGAATTCTTTCTCACGGTTGCTGACGCCGATCGTATTGCAAACCATGGTTTTATAATGGCGTTCATAAAGATTGATTTCAATGTATTTGGTCAATTTTGAGAAAAACGGATTTTCCAGATCGGGAACAATCACCCCAATAATTCCGGACCGGTTCCGATATAGATTCCTCGCCAGCTCATTGGGCTGATAATCCAGTCTTTGAATGGCCTTCTCAATCCTGGCTCTGCTTTTTTCTGACACATAACCGCTGCCATTCAGATAACGGGATACGGTTCCGACCCCGACATGCGCTTCTTTCGCAACATCTCTGATCCCTGCCATCATTTCTCCTCCGTTTCCGATTGATTCTACAGCCATTATACTCGAATTAAATTCTTTCCACAATAAAAATTCTTCAGGAGCAAGTCTAGCAAGGGTCCTTACTTCCCTGCTTATCGGCCAAACATGCGAAAAAAGCGCCGCGCACCCTTTCTTTTGAAACAGGCACGCGGCACTTTTTCTTTACGATTTCTTTTCTTAATTATAAAATCTTATTATAAAAATTGTAGGTCAGTCTTGCGCCAGGTAAATTCGCGCCTCATAGGGCTGCATCCTATCCCCGGGCGCCTCACTGTAGTTGCCCAAAAGCAGCTGCGCCTTTGCAAACCGCTGCGGCACCGCGTAGGGAACCTGCTGGCTTGTAAAATTGCAGCAGACCAGCAGCGCCTGCTTGCCGTCGTCGCGCGTGTAACAGAACAGCGCCTCCGGCGTTTCCAGGAGTGTATAGTCGCCGTCCGTCACCACGGGCAGCGTGTGGCGCAGCGCAATCAGCTTCTGGTAATGGTAAAAGATAGAATTCGGATCCGCCAGCGCCGCCTGCGCGTTGATGGTCGTATAATTCGGGTTCACGGCAATCCACGGCGTGCCCGTTGTAAAGCCCGCATTGGCGGAAGCATCCCACTGCATCGGCGTGCGCGCGTTGTCACGGCTCGCCTTACGGATGTAGCGCATCATCTCGTCGGGGGTAAACTGCTTTTTCTCGTCGACAAACTCGTGGTAGGCGTTGACGGCCTCGATATCGCGGCATTCACTGAGCGACTGGAACGGATAATTCGTCATGCCGAGTTCCTCGCCCTGATAGATGTACGGCGTGCCCTGGAGCATGTGCAGGCAGGTGGCCAGCATCTTGGCCGAATGGACGCGGTTTTCCTCGGTGGAGTCGTCGCCAAAGCGCGAGACGCAGCGCGGCTGGTCGTGGTTGTCCCAAAACAGGCTGTTCCAGGCCGATCCGCGCAGGCCCAGCTGCCACTTCGTGAGGTTTTCCTTAATATAAGAGAGCTGCGGCTTGCGGTCGTTCCATTTGCCGGTTTCATTGCCGTCGGCGTCCATCAGCTCAAACTGGAACACCATATTCAACTCTTTGCCGTCGCTGCGGGCATACTTTTTCGCCTCTTCGACCGTCACGCCGGGGCACTCGCCGACAGTCATCAGGTCGTAGTGTGAGAGCACGCGGCGGTTCATCTCCTGCAGGTACTCGTGCTCGTGCGGGCCGTTTGCGGCGCCCACCTCGCGGCCCTTCTCAGACGGCTGGAAAAATTCCGGTGCCTTGGAAATCAGGCTGATGACGTCCATGCGGAACCCGTCGATGCCCTTTTTGCACCACCAGTCCATCATGTCGAACACTGCGTCGCGCACCTTCGGGTTATCCCAATTTAAATCCGGCTGCTTTTTGCTGAAAAGGTGCAGGTAATATTGCCCGGTCGTCTCGTCATACTGCCACGCGCTGCCGGAAAAGCAGCTCTCCACCTGCGTGGGCTCGTGGCCGTCGACGGGGTCGCGCCAGATATAGTAGTCGCGATAGGGGTTTTCGCGGCTAGATCGGCTCTCAATAAACCACGGATGCTCGTCGCTGGTGTGGTTGACAACGAGGTCCATCACAATTTTCAGGCCGCGCGCATGCGCTTCCCGCAACAGCCTGTCAAAGTCATCCATGGTTCCGAATTCCCGCATAATGGCGCGGTAGTCGCTGATGTCGTAGCCGTTGTCATCATTGGGGCTCTGATAAACAGGGCTCAGCCACAACACATCCACGCCAAGCTTTGCCAGATAGTCCAGCCGCGACGTGATGCCGTTAAGGTCGCCGATTCCGTCGCCGTTGGAATCCATAAAACTGCGCGGGTAGATCTGATATACAACGCTGGTTTTCCACCAATTCGTCTGCTGCATGTGAGTCATCCGCCTTTCCGAAATCTTGTATTTGCGATTACACGTTCAGTATAAAGACGTTTAACATGAAACGCAATGCGGAAATTCGCCAAATCTTTAGGCAATTCTCGCATCTGCTTGCACGGATTGTTGGTTTTTACGTTTTACGTCGCACGCAAAAAAACCGTCTGTTCCCACCGGAAACCCCAAGTGGAAACGGACGGCTTTTCAAATCATAGATATTGTGTTCAGGCAGTCACCTCTGCACGGCGCGAAACGATGCGCTCACACAAAATGTGAATGCACCACAAAGCCGCCAGGCCGACGATCACGTACACAATCCGTGCGCCGGCGGTTGCCGCGCCGCCAAAAATCCAGGCGACGAGGTCAAACTGAAACAGCCCGATCAGGCCCCAGTTGATACCGCCGATGATGGCGATCACGAGTGCAATTTTGTCCATCATGCGAAGATCCCTCCTTTTTAGGAGTAGTGTGCCCCGCGCGGCGCTGTTTTATTTCGTCTGAGGCTGGAAATTCGCCACAACACGGTGAAAAAGTATGGTATAATAAAGGCAAATTCTGAAAATGCCGCCAGCTCTCCCGATCAAACGGCCGGCTGTACGGCTTGGCAAAATTTTTAAAAATTGAATAGAGAGGAAATCATTCGTTATGTCATTCATCACACAAGCAAAGCGCGTTGTCGTCAAGGTGGGCACCAGCACGCTGACCTATGAAAACGGCAGGCTGAACCTGCGGCGGTTTGAGCAACTGTGCAAAGTCCTGTGCGGGCTGCAAAACGCCGGGCGGGAAGTTGTGCTGGTCACGAGCGGCGCGATGGGCGTCGGCCGCGGAAAGCTGGGCTTGGGCGCGCATCCGGAGCA
>USIA01000043.1 GCA_900554535.1 uncultured Oscillospiraceae bacterium
CCTGTGGCAGGGACCCTGCCACATCCGCCAGACCGCCCGTCGCCGCGAATGGGCGCGCCTCACTCGTGCAATAAAGTACCTTCAAAGATAACCGCTCCTTTCGATTTAGCAGGCCGTCTGCGCTTTTTCAGACCACGCTTGCCTTACTGATGAACACCGGGTAGGACTGGAAGCCCATCAATGCGCGTTCCTCTTTGATTACCACGTCTTTATCTGTGATCACGTAATCGAGGTTGCATTTATCGCCAATATGTGAATCCTGCATCAGCACGCAATTTTTTACATGGGCGTCCTTGCCGACATGTACGCCGCGGAACAGCACACTGTTTTCCACCGTGCCCTCAATCACGCAGCCGTCCGCCACCAAGGAGTTGGAAATTTCGCTGCCCAGCCCATAACGCGCCGGCATATCGTCGCGCACCTTGGTATAAATCGGGCGGGAGGGGTTAAAGAGTTCCTCGCGCACCTTGGGCTGCATCAGCGCCATGTTGGCTTCGTAGTAACTGTTCATGCTGCAAATGGAGCGGAAAAAGCCCTTGTATTCATAGCCGTGGAACCGGTAGCGCTTGACACCGCGCTGAATGAAGTCGCGGGGGAAGTCATAAAGATTGCGGCTGACGCAATCCGTCACCATCTCGATCAACAGGTCCCGGCGCACCAGAATCATGGGCAGGCTGTAATTGCACGCGCCGTCCACATGTGGCACAACCAACGCGTCGCGCACCATGCCCTCGGGGTCGATGTCATAGGTGACCGGCTCACCGTATTTGGCCGGGATGCTGCCATAGCGGTAAAGGACGGTGGCGTCTGCTTCGCTCTTGAGGTGGGCGTTGAGCACCTCTGTAAAGTCGATGTTGCAGACAAAGTCGCTGTCGCACACCAGCACAAATTCCTCTTTGGAGCGCTGCAAAAACGGCAGCACAGAAGCCAGGCACTCGATGCGGCTGCTGTAGCCGGACGCCTGCATACCCGCGCTGAAATACGGCGGCAGGATAAAGAGGCCCTCGCGCTTGCGGGAGAGATCCCAGGCTTTTCCGGAGCCAAGGTGGTCCATCAGGGACTGGTAGTTCCGAGAGGTGATGATACCAACCTTGTTGATGCCGGAATTGACCATGTTGGACAATGTAAAATCAATCAGACGATAGCGCCCGCCAAAGGGTACGCTGGCCATCGTGCGGATGTCTGTCAGTTCACGCACCTTGTCGTCATGCACATTTGCAAAGATAATTCCCAGAATATTGTTGCCGTTCATTTCGCCGCCTCCTCTGCTGCCAGGGTTTCCGCATCCACCATTGCCTTTGGCGGGATCACGGAACCGGCCTTGACGACGGTGTTCGGGCCGACGACCGCCACGCCCCACTCGTCCTTATTTTCCATATTCTCGGGCCGCTGTCCGACCACAGCGTCCTTTTCAATCACAGAGTTCTCCGCCACAATGGCGTACTGCACAACGGCGCCCTCTTCCACGCGTGCACCCGGCATAATGATGGAGTCGCGCACCACAGCGCCCGGCGCAATATAGACGCCCGCAAAGAGCACGGCAAAATCGATCGTGCCGTAGACATTGCTGCCCTCTGCAATCAGGGAATTCTGCACCTTGGCTTCGCGGCTGACGTAATGCGGCGGCATGGCCGGGTTGCGGGAATAAATCTTCCACGTCTCGTCAGAGAGGTCCAGCGGCACTTTCGGGTTGAGCAGGTCCATATTCGACTCCCACAGGCTCTCGATCGTGCCCACGTCCTTCCAGTAGCCCTCAAACGGATAGGCGACCATGTGCTCGCCAGCCTGCAGCATTGCGGGCAGCACATTTTTGCCAAAGTCATTGCTGCTCTTGGGATCTGCCTCATCCAGTTCGAGGTATTTGCGCAGCTTTTGCCACGTGAAGACATAGATACCCATGCTGGCGTGGTTGCTTTTCGGCTTCTTCGGCTTCTCGTCGAATTCATAGATGGTCCCATCTTCACGGGTATTCAGGATGCCGAAACGGGAAGCTTCTTCCATGGGCACATCCAGCGCAGCGATCGTGCAGGCCGCGTCATGTTCCTTGTGGAAGGCAACCATCTTGGAATAGTCCATCTTATAGATGTGGTCGCCGGAAAGAATGACCACATATTCGGGGCTGTACCGCTCGATATAGGGGATATTCTGATAGATGGCATTCGCTGTCCCCTTATACCAATCTGACTTGCGGCTGCGTTGATACGGCGGCAGCACCCGTACGCCTGCATTCATACCATCTAGGTCCCACGGTTGACCGGAGCCTATGTATTCATTCAGCTCCAGGGGCTGGTACTGGGTCAGGACGCCAACCGTCTCAATGCCGGAATTGACGCAATTGGAAAGCGGGAAATCAATGATTCTGTACTTGCCACCATAGGGGACGGCAGGCTTTGCGATGCTCTTGGTCAGGACGCCGAGCCGGCTGCCCTGCCCACCCGCAAGAATCATTGCGATGACTTCCTGTTTGGGCAACATTGGAACATTCCTCCTTTAATTTCTCTTATCTTCAATCATCCGGGCAACCCGCCGCACGCTGCGTGCGGTTTACGGTGTCTTCAGAGACCGGCGGCTGCTCGCTTGTATTCACGCTTGTATCGACTTTTTTATCCACTTTTTGCGCTTTCTTTGCGCGGGGCTTTTTCTTCTTTTTGGGCGCATACTGCAAGTAGAGCACCGAAAGCGGCGGCAGATGCAGGCTGATGGACTGCCCAAGGCCATGCATTGGCTGCTCGGGATCGCTCTCAATCTGGCGGCCATTGGTAATGCCGCTGCCGCCAAAATCCTGCGCGTCGCTGGAAAAGACCTCCTCATATACGCCGTCATACGGAACGCCAATGCGATAGTCCTCCCGCTCCACAGGCACAAAATTGCACACGATAATCAGCTCATTTTTTTCCTGGTCAAACCGGCGGAAGGCAATCACGCTCTGGTCGCAATCGTCGTTTGCAATCCAACAGAACCCTGACCAATCAAAGTCCACCTGCCACAAAGGCGCGTGTTCCAAATAAAAATGATTGAGCGCCTTGAAGAAGCGGTGCTGCGCGTCATGCATCGGGTACTGCAAGAGCAGCCAGTCCAGCTCGCGCTCATAGTTCCATTCAATGAACTGTCCGAGCTCTGTGCCCATAAAAATGAGCTTCTTGCCCGGATGCGCCATCATATAGCACATGAATGCGCGCACACCCGCAAATTTCTGCTCGGCCGTGCCGGGCATCTTATTCATCAGCGAGCACTTTCCGTGCACCACCTCATCGTGCGAAATGGGCAGGACAAAGTTTTCGGAGAATGCATAGAAAAAGGAAAATGTGATGTCCTTTTGGTTATATTTGCGGCCCAGAGGATCCATGGACATGTAGTGCATCATATCGTTCATCCAGCCCATGTTCCACTTATAGTTAAAGCCCAGGCCGCCCATATACGTCGGTTTGGTGACCATCGGCCAGGCGGTGGATTCCTCCGCGATCATCATGGCTGTGGGGAACCGTGCAAAGACCGCTTCATTGAGCCTTTGCAGGAACGCGACTGCCTCCAGATTCTCTTTTCCGCCATCCTTATTGGGCACCCACTCGCCGGGCTTGCGGCTGTAATCCAGGTAAAGCATGGACGCCACAGCATCCGCCCGGATCCCGTCGATGTGGTACATTTCCATCCAGAACACCGCGCTGGAGATCAAAAAGCTCTCGACCTCCGGCCGGCCGTAGTCAAAGACAAGCGTGCCCCAGTCCCGATGCTCGCCCTTTCTGGGATCCGCATATTCATAACAGGGCGTGCCGTCGAATCGGGCCAGCCCGCTTTTGTCCTTCGGGAAATGCGCAGGCACCCAGTCCATAATCAGCCCGATGCCCGCCTGATGACAGGCATCCACAAAGTGCATGAACTGCTTTGGCGTGCCGTAGCGCGAGGTCGGCGCAAAGTAGCCGGTCACCTGATAGCCCCATGAACCGTCAAAGGGATACTCGGTGACAGGCATGATTTCGATGTGGGTATAGCCCATCTCCTTGACATAAGGCACCAGCTCCGCGGCCAGCTTGTCGTAGCTGAAGATATTGCCGTCCGCATAGCGCCGCCACGACCCCAGGTGCACCTCATAAATATTGACCGGCGCCGTATAGTGCGGCTCCTTTTCCTTGTGCTTCTGCCAGGCCGCGTCGTGCCACTGGTAGCCCTCCAGGTCATACCACCGGCTGGCTGTGCCGGGGCGCGTGTCAAAAAATGGTGCATACGGGTCGCTTTTATAGAGCTGCTCTCCCTCTTGCGTGGTCACGCAATACTGGTAGCGGCCATATTCCTCCAGGCAAAAAGGCAGCTGGATTTCCCACACGCCGGTACTGATCTTCTGCATGGGGTGGCGCATGGGGTCCCATTCGTTAAAATCGCCGACCAGCGACACCGTCTCGGCATTCGGCGCCCACACACGGAAAGACATACCTGGCCTGCCATTCACCTTTTCCTTGTGGACGCCCAACAACTTGTACGCTTCTACATTTGTTCCTTGATGGAACAGATACAGCGGCATTGCATTCTGCTGCTCTTTCATTTTATCCTTTCCCATACGAAACGGCACCTCATCCCGTACATTTATTGTAAATACTTATATGAATATCATACCACAAAGTCATGAAAATTCAATAAGTTTTCGGAAAAAATCGCAAAAAAATTGCTTGTTTGGAATTTGTATTTGTTGAGTTTGTTAGAAACCCCCAAAAACAGATTCCAAGAAAGGCAACATAATTCCAGTATACAAAATTCCTCCTGAAAATCCTGTCGAGTTTCCTAGACGTGCTTATAGGTGCAGCATTTTCCAGCCATTTCGCGCAAAGCGCGGTCTGCCGCATCATATGAAAAAAGGCGCCCGCCCCGGTTTCCGCCGGGAAGGCACCTTGTGACCACAGATTATTAGTGGCCAACCTTGTCCATATAAGAAATGCGCATCATGCGGCAAACGCCATTGATACCAATTTGAATCATTGGGCTATATCTCCTGTATTTTCTATTGATATTCTATCATTTTTATTTTATATCAAAACCGATGATTTTACAAGCCTTTGGAAGCCTTTTTGAAAAATTTTATCTTTCATTTCAAAGTTTCTCTTTCTACCGGTATATCGCTCATTTTATTTCCATGCGCGCTTTTTGTATTGCCGTTCAAAAGCCGAGCCGCTTTTCTTTCGCCTCCGCCCTACCAGCACTTGGAATTATCAAAAAATATACAAATTGGAAAAGAATGGATTGAAAAATGCTCTTTCTATTCCATTTGTTCAGAAAAGTCCCTTTTAGGCGAGGTTCCATATATAAAACTTTTTTTCTGATTTTTAATTCCTTGTTTCATATGTAAAATATTAACTATATTTTGGCTGTTTTATTGTGCATTCTATACAATGCCATTAAAAAAAAGACGTGGCTTTCGCCAATTGCTTTCGAATAAGAACGATGGTAGTATAAAGCCACAAATTTTATTTGAAAACTCCAAATTTCATATATAGAACGAAGGGAGCGCCATGAACCTACAACAAAAGATGCAGCAGTATTCTTCTCTGAAAGCCCTACAGATCCTACAGGCGCTGGTAGAGGAAGGGCGCGCGATGAGCATTCAGCACATCGCGCAGGTCACAGGTCTTCCGTCCAGCACCATCCACCGCATTGCGCAGGAACTGATTGCCTGCGGCTTCGTCAGCAAGAACGAGCGCACGAAGGACTACGGCCTGGGAGCAGAGACGTGGGTACTGGCCATGAAGATGAAAAACTCAGATTACCTGTTGAAGATGGCCGACACGGAAATGGAACGGCTCAACTTACTTTCCAAGGAGACCGTACATCTGATCGCGCCCGAGCACGACCAAGCCGTTTATATCGGCAAAAAAGAGGCACTCTACCAGATTCAGCTGCGTTCCCGCATCGGCTGGCGCATTCCGTTGCAGTGCACGAGTGCAGGGAAGCTGATTTTGGCCTATCAGAGCGAAGAATGGGTAAAGACCTATCTGGAAAACAATCCATTAAAGCATTACACCGATCACACCATCATCCGGGAACCGGAATTTTTTAAAGAGCTCGAGCAAATCCGCGCGCAGGGCTTCTCCATCGATAACCGGGAGCACAACCCAGACATTGTCTGTGTGAGCGCGCCCATCTTCGACGGGGAAGGCCGTCTGGTGGCCACCATCGGCATCTCTGCGCCGGATTACCGATTCACGACCAAAATGGCGCTCTCCCTCGCCCCCGAGGTGAAAAAGAGCGCCCAAACCATCACCGAAACGCTCAGCGGCAAGGAGGAATAATCAAATGCAGGATCTAATCTACAAGGACAAGCGCTACCGCAGTGCAAAGGTGGTCAACGGGCTGAACATGGCTGGCCCGCGCGCCCACCTGCGGGGCATGGGTCTCTCCAGCGAGGACATGCAGAAACCCTTCATCGGGGTCATCAATACCCACAACGAATTCCATCCCGGCCATGTACATCTGGACAAAATCGCCGCCCAGGCCAAAGCAGGCGTCCTAGAAGCGGGCGGAATCCCCTTTGAGGTAAATACCATCTCCATCTGCGACGGCTTCACCCAGGGTCACGAAGGCATGTGCAGCGTGCTGCCCAGCCGCGAAGTCATCGCCGACTCCATCGAGGTTTTTGTGAACGCCAACCAGTTCGATGGCATTGTACTGATTGGCGGCTGCGACAAGATCGTGCCTGCCATGCTAATGGCGGCGCTGCGCTTAAATATACCCGCCATCCTGGTCACCGGCGGACCGATGCTGCCCGCACAGTATAAGGGCCAGCAGTACGGCACCTATCAGCTGAAAGAAATGGCCGGAAAATTAAAGCGCGGCGAACTCTCAATCCAGGAATATGAGTACATGGAGGGATTAATGTCCCCCGGCCCCGGCTCCTGCGCGATGATGGGCACCGCCAACAGCATGTCGGTGGCGGCCGAGGCCATGGGGCTCACGCTGCCGGGATGCGCTAGTGCACACGCGGTCATGGGCAAGAAAAACCGCATCGCCCGGGAGAGCGGAAAGACCATCGTTCGACTGGTGCAGGAAAACATCTGTCCCCGGGACATCGTTACCCAGGAGATGTTCGAGCTGGCGGTACGCGTCTGCATGAGCGTGGGCGGCTCCACCAACATCACCCTGCACCTGCCCGCCATCGCCAAAGAAGGGCACCTGCACATGAGCCTGGAAGATCTCGGGCGCATCTCGGATGAGACGCCGTATCTTGCGAAGATCAAGCCTTCTGGCGCGCACACGCTGTGGGACTTTGACCAGGCCGGCGGGGTGACCGCTGTGCTCAAGGCGCTCAGCGCCGTGACTGACATCGGCCTGATGACCGTTAACGGCAAGACCCATCAGCAAAACGCGGCCGCGCTGGTCGAGTGGGACCAGGACGTAATCCGCCCGGTGGAGCGCGCCTATGCTCCCAGCGGCTCCATCAAGGTGCTCCATGGCAACCTCTCCCCCAACGGCTGCGTGGTCAAGCAGAGCGCAGTTGCACCGGAAATGCGCCGACACACCGGGCCGGCCCGCTGCTTCGACAGCGAGGAGGAAACGGTGCAGGCCATCTACAGCGGCAAAATCCAGCCGGGCGATGTAATCGTTATCAAGAACGAGGGTCCCAAAGGCGGCCCCGGCATGCGGGAGATGCTCACCGCAACCGCCGCCCTGGTGGGGATGGGGTACGAAAAGACGACAGCTCTCATCACCGACGGCCGCTTCTCCGGAGCCACACGCGGCCCCTGCATCGGTCACATTTCCCCGGAAGCCGCCCAGCGCGGTCCGATCGCTGCCCTGAGGGACGGCGACCTCATCCACATCGACATCGACGCGGGCACCCTGTATGCAGAGCTTTCCTCCGAAGAAATTGACCGGCGCTTGCAGGCACTTCCTCCCTTTTCTGTGAAAGTGACCGAAGGATATCTGGCGCGCTACGCGAACAGCGTCTCCTCTGCAGACGAAGGCGCAGTCCTGCGCTGAAAGGAGATCCTTTATGGAACAGATGCATTTGAATGGGGTCTGGGCGCCGGCCCTCACGCCCTTTTACGAGGACGGCTCGGTCAACACCAGCGAATACGAACGCCTGGTACGCTTCTTGCTGGGGCAGGGTCTCAATGGTGTGTTCGTCGGCGGCACCACCGGCGAATTCGTGAACCTGACCGTGGAGGAGCGCCAAACGCTCCTTGCGGCCGCACGCAGCGGTGCGGGAGATGCAGGGGGCGTGCTTTTTAACGTCACCGCCATGAACCTGCGCGACGTGCAGCGCCTGATGGACTTCGGCCGCACTCACGGGGCGGACGCCTTCTCTGTCACGGCGCCTTACTACCACCGCTATGATGCGGCTGCTCTGACCGAATATTTTTGCACGCTCGCTATGCTCGCTGAAGGAATGCCCTTTTACTTATACAACATGAGCGGAATGACCAACAACCCCGTCACGACCTCGATCCTGCGGGAAGTTTCCCGGCGCTGCCCCAATGTGCGCGGCATTAAGGACAGCAGCATGGATTTCCTGACACTTCAGGAATACCGCGCGGCTTTGCCGGATCTGGAGATCGTGACCGGCAACGATGCACAGCTCTATTACGCGTTGTGTGCCGGCGCGCAGGGCGGCATTATCGCCGTATCCAGTGTCTTCCCCAAGCTGTGCGCAGGGATCTTCGAGGCCTACCAGGCGGGCGACTTCATGCTGGCCCGCTCCCGCCAGGAGAAGGTTATGCAGGTGCGCAGGCTGTTCCGCTCTGTCATGCCGGTTATGGCACACAAATACGCACTACAACTGCAAGGGTTCTCCATGGGGCCGGGGAGATTCCCCTTCCGCAGCCTGACTGAAACAGAAAAAAAAGTTCTATGCGACGGCTTACAAAAGCTGGCGCTCTTATAGAACCAAGAAGGAGGAAGTTCATAATGGGTGCAGACATCCGACTGCTGCTGATCTTCGCGGCGGCAATGGTGATTTTACTGGTCTCTATCATCAAATTCAAGGTCAACGCATTCGTCGCCCTGCTGCTAACCACGGTGGGCACCGGGCTCTTTGTGGGTATGCCCATCGGCGATATCTCGTCCACGATCGGGGACGGCTTCGGGAACACGCTGGGCAGCATCGGCATTATCGTGGGCTTGGGCGTAATTCTGGGCCGGTTTTTGTACGAATCCGGCGGCATCGAAGTGATCGCCCAGTCCCTGGTCCGGCGTTTTCAAGGACAAAAGTCCCGCATCGCGGTGGGGCTTGCGGGCTTCATCACCGGCATCCCGGTCTTTGGTGACGTGGTGCACATCATGTATGCGCCGCTGGTCCGGGTCATTTCCAAAAAGAGCAAAGTATCCCTGGTCTCCTTGTGCAGTGTGACGGTCTGCTGCACCGTGGCGGCAGGCGCCATGATCATCCCCACCCCAAACCCCCTGGCCGTGGCTGCCAACCTCAACCTGGATTACGGCATTTTCTTCATCTACGCCTTTTTCGCCGGCATTGTGGGCTGCCTGTTTGTCCTGCCCTACAGCAAGTTTCTCGACAAGCAGGACAAGCGCCACAACCATACCTATGACTTGAGCGACTGCGACGAGCCGGCAGAGGAAGCGGCATCTACGCCAGCCAAGCACATCCCGTTCATGAGCGCTATCTCGATTCTGCTGGTGCCCATCGCACTGATCCTGATCGGCAGTTTCGTGCCGATGGCGCTCTCAGAAGGCAATCCCCTGAACACGTTTTGCGCTTTTATCGGCGACAAGAACATCGCCATGCTCATCGGCGTGATCTGGGCGGCCGTAATCTCCATCCCCTACCGCACCAAGAAGGCAAGCCAGATCATGAGCGACGCGGCGGGCCAGGTAGGCCTGGTACTGCTGATCACTGGCGCAGGCGGCGCTTTCGGAAATATGCTCCAGTCCACCGGCATCGCAGACAATCTTACGACCACGCTTTCCGGGTTTAACATCCCGCTGCTGGTGCTGTGCTTCGTCATCTCCCAGATCCTGCGCTGCGCACAGGGCTCCACGGGCGTGGCGCTGATCACCACCTCCTCCATGTTTGCCCCCATGATCGCTTCCAGCGGCATCTCCCCTGTTCTGTGCGGCATCGCGATCTGCGCAGGCGGCATTGGTCTCTCTCTGCCGAATGACTCCGGTTTCTGGAACATCAACCGCTTCTACAAGATTTCGGTGCAGGACACGATCCGTGCATGGACCATTGGTGGCTTTCTCACCGGGGTGGGCGCACTGGTCTTTGTCTGTGTGATCTCCCTGTTCCAAAGCGCACTTCCCGGGCTCCTGTAACAATTTTCCCGGTATTAAAAATCCCCGTATTTAAAAAGATATAGAAAAGGCAGCCTGACGGACAGATGCAACTTTAGAAGCATTTGCCCGGCAGGCTGCTTTTTGATCTCTTTTGGGGCGGCTCTTTTCCATTTTATTTGGCCCCGAAAGGAAGCACAAAAAGAGGCGCTCACCTTCCTTTCAGAAAGCAAGCGCCTCACTGTGAATCAATTACTTGTTGTCAACTTCGTACATATGGGAAATGAGCATCAGGACCTTGTTGCTGTAGCCCCACTCGTTGTCATACCAAGCAATCAGCTTGACGAAGTGATCGTTGAGCATGATGCCTGCGTCCGCGTCAAAGATGGATGTGTGCGGATCGCCCAGGATATCGGAGGAAACGATCGGGTCTTCCGTGTATGCCAGGATGCCCTTCATCTCGCCCTCGGAAGCCGCTTTCACAGCCTCGCAGATTGCCTCGTACGTCGTGGGGGTTTTCAGGCTGCAGGTCAGGTCAACCACAGAGCCGTCCAGCGTCGGTACACGCATGGACATGCCGGTCAGCTTGCCCTTAACTTCCGGGATGACCAGTGCGCAAGCCTTTGCTGCGCCCGTGGAGGACGGAATGATGTTGCCGGAAGCTGCACGGCCGCCGCGCCAATCCTTCTTGGAGGGGCCGTCAACGGTCTTCTGGGTAGCAGTGGTGGAATGCACCGTCGTCATCAGGCCTTCGACAATGCCGAACTTGTCGTTGATGACCTTCGTCAGCGGAGCCAGGCAGTTGGTGGTGCAGGACGCGTTGGACACGACCTTCATGTCGGGGGTGTAGGTGTCAAGGTTGACGCCGCAGACAAACGTCGGGGTCTCCTTATCTTTTGCAGGTGCAGAAATGACGACCTTCTTTGCGCCGCCCTTCAGGTGTGCGGAAGCCTTCTCGGTGGTTGCGAACACGCCCGTGGACTCCACAATATACTCAGCGCCCACAGAACCCCACGGGATGTTTGCCGGATCCATCTCGGCGAAGACCTTAACCGTCTTCCCGTTGACGATCAGCGAATCTTCCGTGTTGGAAATTTCACCCTGGAAGCGGCCATGCATGGTGTCGTACTTGACGTTATACACCATGTAGTCCGGTGCCATGAAAGGATCGTTGACAGCGACGATCTCATACTTGTCCGGCTGCGCCACAGCTGCGCGGAACACCAGACGGCCAATGCGGCCAAAACCATTGATACCAATTTTAATCATTGAGACATAACCTCCCGTTTTTTTGGTCTGCCTTATTTTTTGGTCTGCCTATATTTTATAACATTTATTTCCGTTTTACAAGTGCTTGTTTAATTTTTAACGATTTTCACAAAGTTTTAAGAATTCTTCTTGTGGTCCGTTGCATTGCGCACAGAAGCGCGGGTTTTTTTATAGAAATAACACCGCGCATCCCACGCCTGCTGCAAATAGCGCACCAACACGCGCTCAGTGCGCAGGTCCGCTTCCGTTGGAGAAAGCGGGCGCGGGTCCTCCCGCGAAGCCACC
>USIA01000044.1 GCA_900554535.1 uncultured Oscillospiraceae bacterium
GACATCATTGTTCCGGGCGGCCAGAAGCCAGAAATGCCCGCCACTGGTCGGGAGCTGTCACGCTGCGCTGCGTTTCCAGATACAGCTCCGTCAAGGCTTTATATCGTATCGCCATCGGTTGCCCCTCCTTTTCTTATTCTTTTTTCGCAGCTTTCAGTTCTGCGCTGTAATCCTTATCCGGGTCATATTGATTGCACAGGGAGAGCAGCAACAGCCAGATGGTATTTCCGGCCTCCTTCGGGTACATCCGAAGCGCCACGCAGGGCGCATGGTCACTGTCAACAAAGGGCCTCCCATAGCGCATAAACTGGTCGATCAGCTTTTGAGCCATCTCCCGGTATTCTTCATAGGGGTTCTGTTCCGCCTGCTGATGGAGAACCGTCATCAGCAAGTTGAACCAGTCCTCATGCGTATCCAGTTTTACGGGCGGTAAAGACGCCATTTTTATCACCTCATCTTTCCATGGCGGCGGCCTGCCTCTGCCGGGGAATGGAAAACCCGTAGACTTTGGCGATGTCATCTCCAAGCCTGCGGGTCACTCTTGTAATATCGGCGCGGGTTGCAATGCCGCGATATAGTTTTTCTTTCAGCAGTTCAATTTGAGAAGGGCTGGCGCTGTCCTTGTAAACGCGGTAGAGGTAAAAGTTCGTGCCATCGTGGTGGATGGCGTCGCACCGCAGATCGCCCAGCCGGTCCACATACCAGGTGGAATAATCTGTGTCAGAATACAGGCAGTCCCTGATGTTGCCGCTGGGGATTTCCTTATATCCCATGCGCCGACCATTCCACAGGCCCAGGTCGCCTACAACCAAAATGGGCTGGGAGAGCTGCACATTGAGGTTAGCGCGTTCATCATCCAGGTAATCCCCATTGATCTCATACATCAGGGAAATGCGCTCATTTTCGGATAAATCCGGGTATTCTGCCTCCAGATCGTCCCGCCAATCCTCATAGTCCAGGCCATAATTGCTCCAGATAACGTGTCTTTCCTCCTTCATCGGGCTTCACCTCGATTTCTTAAAGGGAATTTACCCAAACACACAGTTTTCCCGGAGAGTTCTTCTGTATCTAAATCCACGTCCCCGCAGTCATAATGCGTTCCATAGGTTTCGTTATACTTCTCCATAATAGAATCTGGAATATAGCTGTCACCATTAACCACGGCTCTGCCCTCCGTGAAAATCCGGGAAAGACATTTTCGTTTGTCCAAGTCGTTTCCAGAAACAAGCAGCTCCATTTCATCCGGCGTAAGAGAAAATGTCATACCTATCCGCGCCCAGATTTGATTATGCCTATTCTTCATCGAGCTTCACCTCGGTCTTTCTGCCTGGGCCTGATGGGCTGCCCCTGCTCGTCATAGTTTTGGGGATCGGCGGCGGGGGTCTGCCACCCAAACATGGAGCCGGCCAGCATAGCGGCCTCCTGCGCTTTGGTAACGCCGTTTTTTCCATTGCTGTCCTCTGCAAATCTGCGATTTTCTCCGGCGTCCGCCGCTGAAAATTCAGGACAGGGGCTGTATCCTTTTTCGCCCCTGGTCAGAAGAATCAGCTCCCCGGATGAGGGCAGCGTACTAAAGCACTGTACAGGCAGAGAAGAACGCAACGGGATCACGCTCCCGTGAGTTTGCTCCAAACGCTCCGCAAATTCGCAGATATGATAAAGGGCGCTGGAATACCCTCCGCTGGTTTCAAAATGGGTTTCGTCGATAAACCGGCAGGTGCGGTCGCGGGTTCCTCCACCGCCCGTGAAAATGCGGATGTGGTCGCCATCAGGGATACGGAACAGCTCCTTGTAGCCGGGCGTGATAAACCGGATGCCCTGTTTGGCCTTTTCCATGTGGTGTTCCAGGAATCGGGCAACGTAGGCGTAGAGATAAAAGTTGTAGTCTCCATAATTGGGATTGCATCGGAGCATATAGGTGTGCTGCGGCGTCTGCACCTTAAAACCATACTCGGCGCAGTAGTTTCCCTCAAACTCAGCCTCCGGGTTCTGATAGCAAAACCTGGTCATGCTGTCACGGGTACAGAGCAGCCCATTCTTCTCCCGCAGAGTGTTGACCACTTCATCAAGCTCTGTCTTAAACTCGTCCGTCTTGTATTCCCTCCGATGGTCGAACCAGGAAGTGTAAAACTCTTTTCCAGCGCCAAAATCCCCGCGCAGATGGCCGATACAGCCGGTTTGCCCTTCAAGCTGGCTGCTCTGGTTGTACGTATACAGGCGATCCGCCGGGGTCATGCTGGTAATTGTCAGTTCCATCATCGCTCACGTCCTTTCTTTTTCGCTTGTCGTTTTTGCTCCGATATGGCCTTTTCCCGTGCCTGCCAATATTCGGGGTGGTGGATTTGCACACTACTATTGATAACAGCCTCATACGCGCCGGGGCCAAAGCGCCCGTTCACCGGAGCCTGGATCATCTTTTTATCCATCAGCTCCCGGAGAGCCACCTGCGCGTCGCAGTCCTCCTCAAAGCAGAGGTAGCCGCCCTCAATAAAGCCGCAGCCCATCGCTTCTTTTCGGAATATCTTTTCCGCCAGTTCTCGGCGCACCATAATTCCGCCATGCCCTGGGGTAGAAACGGAATAAACGCCGGGGCAGAGCGTTTCACATTCCTGGATATTGCCCCATGGGGAATAGGAAGGGGCCTCCGGCACAATAGTGTTTTGCCGCTGATCCTCCAGGCACTGCACCTCCTCCTGCGCCCGCGCCACCAAATCCTTCTGCGCGGAAAACAGATCGCTGAAATAGTGGCCCCAATCGTAGTCCGTCCGGTTACTGCATTTCCAGGTGACAAACTGCTGGGGCGCTGTCAAATGAACGCCCAACACAAACTCGCTGTCGCCCACATGACAGGAATCCGTAATGATATATCCGGCGTTTTCTCTGTAATCCATCATCGTTCACGCTCCTTCGTCGTTTTCTTTTTGGCCTGTTCCTGCTGGATCGCAGTAAGGCCATGTTTGGCCCAGCCGGGAAGGTCCTCCGGCTGTATCGTTCCCAGCACGTCCATGCGTTCATAGCGGCTTTCTTTGCCAGTATAAAGGTCAACGCAGTAACAGGCTGACCCCCTGCTGTGTGGGGAAGCCCCAAAGCCTCCCATACAGAGCTTGAGCTGACGGGTAGCCCTGCGGTATTCCCGGCGCAGCACCTCCGGCTTTATCACTATGATTTTCCCGTGCAGATCATCCTCATGGGAAATGGGGATGCAGCCCTCCGCTGTGATGGGGCGGTCGTCTATGCCCTGTATGCGGGGCTTGTTCAGCTCTATGTGGGTTTTCTGTGCTTGCTCGGCAACCCGCTGGCCGAACAACTCCACAATCTCCGGGAAATCATCACTGGCCATCACTTCGCTGTATTCTGCAAATAAGGCGTTTTGCCGACAAAAGGCGCACATATACTTCATGCCGGTATCATCCTGCGGATTTTCCCCCAGGACAACCTCGCGGTCGCCAATCTGCACCGCCTGGATAATCTCATAATCACCGGCCATGCGTTTTTCTGTGGAATCATCGTTCATCCCTCTGCCTCCATATCCTTTTTGATAAATGCTTTGATTTCCTTTACACTGGCAAAATCCCGTTCATCCCCGGTAAGGTAGCGCACCGTGTCCTGCCATTGAGACAGCGGGTAGCTGTTCTCATCCATCCTGCACAGGTCCAAAAGGGCCGCCCGCCGCAGGATAGGCGAAAGATTTAAGTCGGAGATGAAACAGCCATGCCGGGCCGCCAGTATGTCCAGCAGGTGCAGTTCATTCATGGCAACACCTGCTTTATTCAGCTTCTTTCAGCAATTCCTCCACCAGCCTGCCGCTGCGGACTTTATTCCGGTCTGCCAGCACCTTGTTCTGGACGCACAGCACCGCCCGGATGTTGGGAACGGTAATGCCGGGGATCTCCACCATCTCCTCCGGAGTGATGGTGAGAAGCTGCACCGGGGAGTAACCAGCCTGGGCAAAGATGCGGAACAGCCGTTGTTCAAATCGTTCTCTCATCTGCAAAGCTCCTTTCTTTTTTGGTATGTAAAAGGGGCGGCCCCGCATGGCCGCCCCCTGGCTGGTTACTTCTTCCGGCTTCTGACTTTCAGGAAAATCAGGCTGCCGATGATGAATACCACCAGCGCAATGGCAATGATCGTTTTCAATTCCATGAAATCATTCCTCCTAACACAGAATCAAGCCGCAGTTATTTCACGGTGTTTTTGCCCTTCTTGCGCTTGCCCACATAGGCCGCAACGCCCAGGGCGGCAGCGCCCATAGCGGACACGCCCATGAGAGCCGCCCACAGCCAGGGCTTGCTGTCATCGCCAGTTTTCGGGGTGTCGCGCAGCTCGTTGTGCATTTCCGCCACGGTGGTCTTATCCGCCAGAATCGTCACCTTTTTATCCGCAGGCAGCACATAGTTGGCGCTGGCCCCATCCGACACCTCGGACACAGTGTAATCGCCCACGCGCAGGCCCTCGATGAAAATTTCGCCGTTCTCGTCCGTGGTGAAAACCTGCTCATAGCCGTTGGCCCCAGTCACGCGGAAGGAGAAGCCCTCCACATTGCCGTTGCTGGATGTCTTTTCAATCCGTAGGGAACCCGTCTGGGCCATGTTGGTGAAGCCAATCCCGGCCTCGTTCTCTACCTCGTAAATCTTGCCGTTCTCGGTGATCTCCACATAGTAGGCGTTTTCATCCAGCAGGAAGCCCTCCGGCGCTTTGGTTTCCTTTACGAACACGCCGCCGTAGAGGATGTGGGACATCTCATAAATGCCGGTGCTGGTTTCCTCCAGCTTGCCCAGCAGCTCGTCACCCTCGTCCAGCTCTTTGTTGCCGTTGGTATCGCGGTACACCTCAAACTCGGCACCGGTGAGCTTGTTGTTGGGATAATCCTTATCCACCTTGGTGAGCCACAGGTCGCCGTAAATGCGCTCATTGGCAAGGGAGATTTCCACGACCTGCCCATCTTCCTCCACAGTAACGGGGATCACTTCATCGGAGAGGATGAACCCTTCCGGGCTTTCCAGCTCTTTCAGTACCCAATTTCCGTAGGGGACGCCCGCGAAGGAGAAGCTGCCGTCCTCCGCTGAGGTGGCGGTGGCAAGAGCGTTTTCGGCGGTAAACTCGGTTTCATCGCTCTGAAAGAGGCCAATCACAGCTCCGCCCAGACCCGTGCCGTTCTCATCGGTTTTGAGGCCCTTGATTTCGCTGCGGATCAGCTCGTTGGTGACAGCCTCGCCATCATTGGCAGAAATCTCTACCACGGCAACAGAAGGCCCGCCGTACTCAAAGGTAAACGGGAAGGTTTCGCCGTTCAGCAGATAATGGCTGTCGGTGGACAGCTCCTTCAGGTAGAAGCTGCCGAAAGGCAGGTCGGTGCTGCAAACGGCCTGGCCGTTCTCATTCACAGAAACGATCTCCAGAAGCCCGTCTGCCGGGATCACGGAACCGTCTGCTGCGGTGATGTCCTCCTGGGCATAGAGGCCGAAGGTCACGGCGGAAATCTCGCCGTTCATGCCAATGCCAAAGGTTTCATCCTGCTCCAGCACCTTGTCCAGCGAAACGAGGGCTTTCTGGCGCTGGTTATAGAAGCTGGCAGAGGTTTCGGTGACTTCTACCTCTTGGCCTGCGTACACCAGCTCCACGTTGGTAATGTTCTCGCCGGTATCCACCATGCCGTGGGGGAACTGGATTTCCTTCACCTGGAATTTGCCCAGGTAAAGGGGCTGGCTCTGGGCCGTTCCGTCCTCGCCGGTGGTAATGGTGTCCACTACCTCGCCCGCAGAGTAGCGCAGGGTGCCGTCCAGGGTGTAGACGTCCTCCAGGGCAGTAATTTCAAACACCGCGCCGGGCAGGCCCTGCACCTCGTACACCGGCTGGTAAACGCCCTCGCTTTCTGCCACAGAGGAGAACACCTCGCCGGTTTTACTGACTTTGATGATTCCTTTTTGGGCCATGTTGGGCTTGGTGACTTCGATCACTGTCACGCCGCCTTCTTCGCTGGAATTGTCCTCGGTCACATCAAAGTAAACCGGGGTGCTGTCCAGCACATAGCCGTAGGGGGCCTGTACTTCAACCAGAGAGTACCCAGAGCCGTACTCCAGCTTTTCCGGGGTGACAAGGTAGCCCTCGGAATTGGTGTAGAACGTATCAATGGTGGTCGGCGTCGGGTAAGTGAAGGTCATTTCCACCTTGCTGCCATCGGGACGGTAAATCTGGAACCCGGCCCCCGCATAGGGGATGGTGACGCCGGTTTCCGCATCCACCTTGACCACCTTGATGAAGCTCTCAAAATTGGCGTTGTTGATGAGGTAGCGGTAGGTCTGGCCGTCCTGGGCGATATACACTTCAAAGTCGTCCATCAGCTCGCGGCCTTCCCAGCCCTTGGTCTGGCGGACGACATAGGTGCCGTAGGGGAGCTTCTTCGACTGTGCAAAGCCGTTCTCATCACAGACGAGAACATCGCGCTCGGATTCCCTGGCATTTTCATAGCTGCCGGCTGATTTCAAGAACACCTGGAACTCTGCGCCGGATTCCGGGGTTTCGATCTGGGTTTCCCCGTCATCGGTATGCTTGATGATGGCGATGTCGCCCTTGATGATCTGCTCCGTCACATCGTTGGCGGTATCGTTCAGCTCAATCTCATACAGCTCCGGCTCCGCCCCCACCTTGTGGATGGTGGAATCCAGCAGGTAGCCCTCGCTGGGGCTGATTTCACGCACGGTCCAATCCGAATCGCAGACGTAATATCCGGTGGTAAACTGGCCATTTTCGTCCGTCGTGAAGCTGTCGATGAGGGTATCTCCCTTATACAGCCCATACACAGCGCCGGCCAGGGAACCGTCGCCCTGGGGTGTACCCGTTTCCACATCGCTCTTGGTGACGGTGACGCGGAACTTCTTCAGCACGTTGTTCACGCTCTTGTGGGTAACTTCATTCCACTCGATGGTAGCTGTCTGGGAATCCGGCACCACATAACGGACGGGGGTATCCACCTCCTCCAGCACATAGCCCGTGCCGATGAGCACGTTTTCAAAACGCGCCACGCCGTTTCCGTCCGTCACAGCATACTCATCCACCGGCTGCCCGGAGAGGGATGTGCCATACAGATGGAAGGTCATGCCCTCCACCAG
The DNA here is from genome assembly GCA_900554535.1 of uncultured Oscillospiraceae bacterium. Lineage (GTDB taxonomy): Bacteria > Bacillota > Clostridia > Oscillospirales > Acutalibacteraceae > Caproicibacterium. The sequence goes on from USIA01000044.1 coordinate 7,110, forward strand.
TCCGTCCTCGCTGGTTTTCGTCACTTCCAGGCTGCCGCGCTTCAGCTTGTTGTTGAAATTCACGGTAGCGGTCTGGCCGCTGACGATGGTCACGCGCTGGGTTTCCTGGGGTTCATATTTGTCAATGGACTGCTCGGTTACGGTATAAACGCCGGGGTTGAGGTCGGTGATGTCGATCTCGCCCGCCTCATTGGTGGTCTTGGTGGCGCTATACCCCTCGCCGGTGATGGTGAAGTTGATCCCGGCCACCTGTCCATCCTCGGAAGTCTTAATCAGCTTCATATTGCCGGTTTTCACTTCCAGGTTCAGATAGCCCACCATAGAATCGGACACGGTTTCCCCATAGGTGGCAAAGTCCTGCTTGCCGCCGCCGGTAATGCCATCCGTCCAAACCACGACGCCGCTGCGCTGGGCAGAGATTTTTTCTGCTTTCACCGTTACAGAACCTTTGATGGCCTGGGCGGAAGTGATGGTGAGCTGATTGCCGTCCACGGAGAAATTCAGCCCGGTGGTGCTGCTGGAGAAGGTGTAGTCACCCAGCACACCGTTGGTATCCGTGAGAGTGAGGGAATACTGCTGGCCGTCCCATTTCAGCTCATAGGCCCCGGCGTCGGCGGTACTGCTGAAAAAGCTGGGGAGCATAGTGTGGCGCTTGACCGCGCTCTCAATGGCGGAATACTGGCTGAAAATCTCGCTATATAGGGGATGGTCGGCGCTGATATATTCCGTCACGTTGTTTTTGCCCTGGGCATTGGCGTCCACATGGTTAAACTGGCTGTCGCGCTCACCCACGACGGTTTCCCAAACAAGAAGCTGGGTAGCGATATATCCCGCGATCTTGCTGGCGTCCTCCGGGTTCCCACTCATCCATGAGGTGCTGGCGTTGCCCTGCCAGCCATAGGTCATAATCCGCCCGATATATTCCTTGATGGTATCCGGCGGGATGGTGGGGTTTAAGTTGGACGGATAGTTATCCCAGAAATCCTCACCGCGCCCGGTGTACTGGTCGCCGGTATTCACACCGACGCCCGGCTCAATACAGTAGATGGCCCTGCCATTGAAGGCGTCCTGGGTGTGGACGGAAAAGCTGTCGTTCTCTCCGGTGGACCAGCCGCCCAGGAAATTCAGGGCGGGATGGCCCCAGCCGGCCTTGTTGGGGTCGCTGGCACGGGGCAGGTCGATCATATACGTCGTCATATTTTCGCCTGCGGCAAAAGCCGTAGTTCCTGTCCCTACGAACACGCCCAGGCACATGAGCAGGGCCATGAACAGGGACAGAGGCTTTCTCAATGCTTTCATCGTGTTACCTCCTTGAAATGGCCGCAAAAAAAGCACATCGCTCTGGATGTGCTGCTTACGGCTGGATTCTGTTTACGTTCTAAAAAAGAGAGGCGCGCCAATCGTTCTCCACCTTATCCGTTCTGTCTGCCAAACCTGTGGATTCTTGAAAGAACCAGCCTCCCCAAATATCTTCTTTTTTAGGCTGTTTAGGTGGTATGAGGGGGTAAGGTGTGGAGAGGGGGAACAGCGAAAACACCGGTTCCCTGCAAATGGGCGCACTGCTCCCTTGGTAGTGGACTATCTCTCTAAACTGCGCTGGCGCTTGCGGTAGAGTTCCAGTGCCTTAACAATGGTGTCCTCGATCTTCTGCGTGGGCGTCCCCGGCGCAAAAAAACGGCTGATTTTTTCTTTTGGGATTTTGAACTGTTCTTTTTGATTGGGCTTTTCCTCCTTCATAATGGAAACAAGGGCGTCTTTGGCCAGCCTTTCATCGCCAGTCTTGGCTTCGGACATCTGGCGCATTTTGATGGCCTGGGCGTGGGACGGGGTGCAGTCCATCTCGTCCATGATAGCGAACAAGTCGGCCTGTTCTTCTTTTCGCAGGTAAGACAGCTCCACCGCTGGGCGCATGGCGATCTGGAGCATCTCCGGGTCCCGGATGACGGAATTATCCACCAGCTCCAGGATTTCCGGGATGAGGTGGGTGAGGCGGATATAGCGGAACACTTGATCTCTGCTCTCGCCACTTTGCCGTCCAAGTTGTGCTGCTGAATCTAACTTTGTCGCCACTGGCGATAAAGTTAAATCTGTCCTCTGTCCTTGCCTTTTCATCGCGTCCAGTTTCATCTTATAGGCAAACGCCTTTTCCGATGGCAGAATCTGCTCCCGCTGCAGGTTGGAGTCCACCATGATAATCGTGGCTTCATCGTCGGTGAGCTGCCGCACGATACAGGGGATTTCTTGGAGCTGTGCCAGCTCCGCCGCCATTTTCCTACGGTGTCCGGCGATCATTTCATAGCCGCCGCCTTGCTTGGGGCGTACCAGCGCAGGAACCAACACGCCGTACTGCTTGACGCTCTCCGCCATTTCCTGCATGGCCGCGTCCATCCGCACTTTGAAAGGGTGATCTGGGAAATCGCTGATCTCTGAGGGGTTCAGGTTGACGACTTTCTCCAATCTGGCCTCTGCACGGCTTTCCTCGGTGGAAAACAGGTCATCGACTGAGGGAAGATTGAAGTTTAGCCCGTTGCTTTTCGCCATCCGCCAGCACCTCCTTTGAAAAATCCGCGTAAGCCTGGGCCACCTTGCTCCCCTTATCGTAGGCGTAAATACTCTTGCCTGCGGCGCTGATTTCTGCGGCTTTGATGGCTACGGGAATCTCGGAACGATAAATTTTCAACACGCTCCCGTAACTCTGCCGCAGTGTATCCGCTGTCTGTCTGGCAAGGTTTGTGCGCCCATCCACCAGAGTGAGCAGCACCCCGTCCACCTTCAGAGCCGGGTTGATCTGCCGCTTCACTTTATTGATGGTTTTCATAAGCTGGGTCATGCCCTTGGCGGGAAGATAATGGGCCTGCACCGGGATAATCACGCTGTCCGCCGCAGCCAGGGCGTTTATCGTAATCATGCCCAGGGACGGCATACAATCAATGAGAACCACATCATAGTGCTTCTTGACCTCATTGACATAGGTTCTCAGCGTAAACTCCCGGCTCATGGCGGTGACCAGGCGCATTTCCAACGCGGACAGCTCAATGTTGGCGGGCATAAGGTCTACACCCTCGATGTGGTGCATTATGCCCTCATCTGTGGTGAATGGCTCATCCCGGATCACTTTTTCCATGACCGTGGCCAGGGTGGTGGGCAGGCTGTCTTGGTCTTGCCAGCCCAGGCAGGTGGTGAGGTCGCCCTGGGGGTCTGCGTCAATGAGCAGCACCTTTTTCCCCAGACGGGCTAAACCAATGCCCAGGTTCACCGTCGTGGTGGTTTTGCCTGTGCCGCCTTTCTGGTTGGCCAGCGCGATCACGCGGCTATCCTTGGGGCGGCTTCTTTGTTCCGGCATTTTCATGTCCTCCTTCTTCATAGATTTAGCCGCCCGTTGGCAAGACGGACGGCTATGTATGGGGAGTCTGAAAGATGGGGCATGAAAAAAGCCGCTTACTCTTTCTGAAAAGAATAAGCGGCTCATAAGGCGGCGATATGTAATTTTACATCTTCTTCACCGGGGCGCACATGGCTTTGAGCAGAAGTTCATCCAGGCAGCCGGTGTCCCGGTTTTCCCGGAGCATGGTATTCCGCAGGTGGTTGAGGCTCTGGATGACTATGCTGTTCTCGGCGGGGGTGAGGGTTATCTTGAATTTCCGTTTTTTCATAGGGCGTTCCTCCTTTACGCTTTCATTATATGTAGAAAGAACGCTACACCGCAAATGTGCGAGTTCGTCCACTTGAAACGTAACAGCGGCAACTCAGAAGAACAAGATAAACTGGATTCGGTTTGGTCAAATCCTGACAAATCAGGACATCCCCTTCAAAAGAAAAACCGTTCACAAAGGCTGTCATGGAATCGAAAAAATGAAGGGGAAAATACCCTCTAAAACACCCCGATTTCGGCTCGCAGTTGCCCCATTTTTTAATCATAACGGGGTCAAAAAGGGCCTGTTGCCCCATTATTAATCAAGAAAAACCGGGTCAGGCGAGGTCAAATCCTTCCAAAATCGGACAAAGGACAACAGACTTTTTGGAAAGGAAAAAGCCCGGAAAACCGCATGGTTCCGGGCTTTTTGAGCATTTTTGAATTGGTTTGTCGGGCCTGTTATCTCTTGGAGAACTGAGGCGCGCGACGGGCAGCCTTGAGGCCGTACTTCTTGCGTTCCTTCATTCTCGGGTCGCGCGTCAGGAAACCGGCCTTCTTCAGTGCGGGGCGCAGGTTCTCGCTGTCATACTGCAGCAGCGCGCGGGCAATGCCGTGGCGGATGGCGCCG
>USIA01000045.1 GCA_900554535.1 uncultured Oscillospiraceae bacterium
GATTAAAAAGTCCTTGACAACTTGTTTCGGGGAATACCATATTGAACCAGATTGGATGCAGGTTTACAAAATCATTCTGGAAACTCCTATTTTGAAGTTGATACATACAGGATCTCAAAAGGGGAACCAGTTCCCCTGCTCCACGGGCGGCAGCAACTCCAAAAGGGGAACCAGTTCCCCCTGTTCCACGGGCAGCAGCAATCCAAAAGGGGAACCAGTTCCCCCTGCTCCACAGGCAGCAGCAATCCAAAAGGGGAACCAGTTCCCCCTGCTCCACAGGCGGCAGCAGTCCAAAAGGGGAACCAGTTCCCCTTGCTCCACGGGCAGCAGCAGCCCAAAAAGGGAACCAGTTCCCCCTGCTTCACGGGCGGCAGCAACTCCAAAAGGGGAACCAGTTCCCCTTGCTCCACGGGCGGCACCAACCCCAAAGGGGAACCAGTTCCCCTTGCTCTACGGGCAACAATGGTGAACTTGTCAGGTAGGGAGTGAGGAACACCGCGATCAAAACGCCTGAAGAATACTTGAAACGCCCATATCGTCTGGAACTTGTAGCTGTCCCGGATGAAGGCGACTATGTTGCTTCTTATCCAGAGCTTACGGGATGCATCACATGCGGTGAAACGGTAGAAAATGCGATTGCAAATGCCAAAGATGCAAAAAGCTTGGCTGGAAGCCGCCATGGAAGAAGGACTTTCCATTCCCAGCTCTGAAAGCCTGGAAAAGGCTTTGCACCCTCAAAGCAGCATTTACACAAATTTTGGAAAGAGGGACCCTCGTAAAAGATAGTTATAGTGGGATTTTATCATAGATGCTAATGTTTTGCATTTTCTGTATTTTACGATTCAATTCCACGTAGATAAAATATTGGCCCTGCTTGGCCTGGCAGTGTTGGCAAATATTCATCGGATACCGCCGGTTTTGTGTTTTGCTGTACTGGATTCGGATGTATTGTGGATATTTGTGCAGTAAAAGCTCATCCAATCGGCTATTATCGCCAAGTACCGCAATCGGGTAAAATTCAATCTCTTCATGAAACATATGATAAAGAGTTTGTTGCCCGGATTTTTCTTGATTCAAGCGAGGCTTGTCCCATGGAAAAGTTAAATTTTCGACGGTCTGCGAGCATAACTGTTTCTCGTATAGTAAATACGTGAGAATGCGCGTAGGCTTATGACAGCGATAACATATCTGTTCAAAAGAATAAATGAGAAGCTCTTTGTTGATGGGGCTATAGGACTGACACTCGGAGGGATTATCCGTAAGAAAAACGTTATCGGCATGATAGCGATACTGCTTTCCTTCTTCTTTAAACTGAACTATAACGGTATTGCCGTGGACCTCTGCCCAGAAAACTTCTTTTGGCTTTTCATCTTTTCTCTTATCCGCAAACCACCACATCTGCAATTATGCCTCCATGCAAAAGTAATTCAAAATCTAAGTACTTTCAACGGAGGGGAACCAGTTCCCCTCTTTTCACAGCGCTCTTGACCGAGCAAAGAATCAAGATTTCCCTGAAAATCAGACAGCTCTATCGTTTGCATGACTTTTTTCCTTTTATTTGATAAATCGTATTTTTATTACCCAATAGAGGGACGTCGTTTCATACCTTCCGCACCTATTTACGGCACAAAAAAGCACTAATTTGTACAAATTAATGCAAAAAAGCCGCTTCAAACGAAGCGGCTCAAAAAATCTGCTTGCATTTTGTTCCATCATATGGTATAATAATCTCGTAAGCAGATTTAACACGCAATCACAGGTGCCAAAGAGACTGCAATCTCTCCAGCACCTTGCGCCAGAAGGTTTCCAGATAAACCGTTCTGACTTGTGAAATGACGTTTACGGTATCATTATACCGTTTAACGATATATTTTGTCAAGAGGGACGATTCACAGAAATCTCTGGCCAGGGGTAACTGTGAATCGTTTCTTTTTGCTTACGACCTCGCACCTTGACAACCTAAAGTCCTTGGTATCTCGAACCTCGTCCGGCGTGGAAACGGCAACGGGAGTGCGTGGCAAAAACTTTGCTGCGTCCCGACAGTGCAACCGCGAAGCCTGTGGGCTGGCCATGACCTGCTTTGCAAATCGGAAGAAAAAGGAGTTGATTTACATCACAGTATTCCTGCATTGCAGCGAGCCTTAAGCCCCACCATCTGGTCATGGCTGACCAGCGGCAAGAACCCCGGAGTGGATAATGATACTTGCACATCCTGTGCGCTCGCCGGAGGGCGGGTCTCTAACCGCAGTAAACGCCTGCAGGAGAGATGGATAAGCTTTGCCAAGCTCGTTACCCTGGACTATAAATTATCAAAGTTTATGATAATGTTCCTGTTGGTGGTTGCGACACCAACAGGAGTTATCATAAACGAATGGATTCAATAGTAAAATGTTGAGTGCATTCGTTTATGATAACAAGGCTAGACAGTCTCCTGCCTCGCCTCATTACCACAAATTCACTTGGTGGAGGAGGATGGATTCGGACCATCGAAGCCGAAGCAACAGATTTACAGTCTGCCCCCTTTGACCACTCGGGAACTCCTCCAGATAGCAGCGATTGCTGCGTTTATGTTGTGTCAGCCGGTCAAGATAACGTCCGCTTTTGCGAACCCCATGGAGCTGGCAGACGGACTTGAACCCCCGACCTGCTGATTACAAATCAGCTGCTCTACCAACTGAGCTACGCCAGCATATCGTCGGCTGACAAGTATTAATTATACGCATGTTCCGACCATTTGTCAACTGTTTTCTGCAAAAAAATAAAATTATTTTTTGAGAACGTTGCTGTTCGGATTTTTATGTGGTATTCTTGGAAAGACAACGTATGCTGAGGAGGCGTTCCTCGTTTGATACAGCCGGCACAAGCCAGCCGCCGCATCTTCCTACTGGACACACTGCGGGGCTTTTTACTGATCCATATGCTCGTTTATCATCTTCTATTCGATCTGGTCGCGTTTTATGACTGGAAGCTCCCCTGGTACACCGGCATGCCCGGCTACCTTTGGGAACAGTTTATCTGCTGGGGCTTCATTGGAATCTCAGGCGTATCCACAACGCTCGGCCACCACCCTATCCGCCACGGCCTTGTTGTCCTGGGATGTGGCGTAGTGGTTTCCCTGGTCACTGCGGTGGCCACGCCGGCGGATGCCGTACATTTTGGCGTCTTGACATTTCTGGGCTGTGCAAGCCTGCTGACAACGCTTTTGCGCCCTGGTCTGGACCGCATTCCTCCAAAAGTGGGACTGGCTCTATGCGCTGTGCTGTTTGTCTTTACAAAAGACGTGCCTTCCGGCGGGCTGGGGCTGCTCAATTTCTGTCTGCTCCCCCTCCCTACTTCCTGGTACAGTTTCTACTGGCTCTATCCAGTCGGCCTGCCAACAAGGCTCTTTGCATCCGGCGATTACTTCCCTCTGATTCCGTGGATATTCTTATTCTGGTGCGGGCGTTATCTTTGGCAGCTCGTGGGCAGCCACGTTGCCCGGACGCGCGCTGCAGGCTGCTCTATTCAGCCCTTCACCTGGGCCGGACAAAACAGCTTGTGGATCTATATGCTGCATCAGCCGGTGCTGTATGGGTTGCTTTTCCTCTTATCGAACATCGTACATCTGTAGTCAAGCCAAAAAGAGCCATAGGCGGCTGCGTTTTCGCATCTCGCCTGTGGCTCTTTTAAAGCATCGCACAATCCAATGATTCATTATCCATCGTCGTCAGATTGAACGGCGTCGTCTGATAAACAAAGTAGTTCAGCCAATTCGTATACAACAGTTGGCCCGTCGCCCGCCATGTATTCACCGGTTCCAAAGAAGGATCGTTGTGCGGATAATAGTGACGTGGCATGGCAATGGGTACCCCTTTCTTCAAATCGCGGTAATACTCTTCGCCCAGGGTTTGGGTGTCATATTCCGAATGGCCCATGACAAAATACTGATGGCCGTCACGGTCACCGACGATATGGACGCCCGCCTCTTCAGAAACAGACATCAGGCGCAGCTGCGGAACCTTCAAAATATCTTCCGCACGTACTTCTGTGTGGCGGGAATGCGGCACCCAGTAAACGTCGTCCAACCCGCGCAACAGGCGCGATTTCTTGTTTAGCGCACGGTGCGGGAACACGCCGAAAATTTTGTGCGGCAGCGTATATTTCGGAATGCCATAATGATAATACAAACCCGCCTGTGCGCCCCAGCAGATATGCAGCGTAGAGTGTACATTGGTCTTGGTCCATTCAAAGATGCGGCACATCTCGGGCCAATAATCCACTTCTTCATATTCCATGAGCTCGACTGGCGCGCCGGTGATGATACAACCGTCATAGACGCGTTCTTTGATCTCGTCGAATGTCTCATAAAAATGCAGCAGATGGTCCTCCGGGGTATTTTTGGACTTGTGGCTGGCCATCTGCACCAAGTCTACCTCAATCTGCAGCGGTGTATTCGCCAGGCAGCGTAGAATCTGCGTCTCTGTTGTGATTTTCTTCGGCATCAGATTGATCAGGGCGATTCGTAGCGGGCGGATATCCTGATGCAGCGCACGCAGTTCTGTCATGACAAAGATATGCTCATTTTCCAGGATTGAGCGTGCTGGCAGTGTATCGGGAATTTTAATGGGCATGGGAACACCTTCCTTCTGCCAAAGTGGGCATCGCCTCAGCGCAGCTCCAGCAGTTTGTTTTTGAGATCCTGCTCCAGCTGGCTGAGCTTTTGCTCCGCTTGGGCACGTTTTTCGCGGCCCTCCTGCTGGATGCGCATGACCTCGTCGAGTGTTGAAATAAGACTTTCATTGGTGTGCTGTAGCGTTTCGAGATCCACTATGCCGCGCTCGGACTCCTTTTGCGTTTCAACCGTCGCCATCTTGAGCGTATCGGCATTCTTCCGCAAGAGCGCATTCGTCATATCGGTCACTTCGCGCTGCGCTTTGGCCGCCTGCTGCGAATGCACAACGCCCAGCGACAGCACCATCTGGCTTTTCCAGAGCGGGATGGTATTGACAATCGTGGATTGGATCTTTTCACTCATTAACAGGTCGTTGTTCTGCACCAGGCGCAGCTGCGGGGCCATCTGGATAGAGATCATGCGGGTCAGCTCCAGATCGTGCAGCTTTTTCTCGAAGCGGCTGCACATATTTGAGAGATCATTGGCCGCTTGGGCGTCCTCGGGCAGGCCGGTTTTCGCCGCCTTGTCGCGCAGGGCTGGCAACTCGCTGGACTGCACCTGGGCGAGCTTCTTCTTACCCGCCAGCAGATACATGGAAAGCTCTTTGAAATAGGTCTTGTTGACCTCGTACATTTTATCAAGCAGGGAAATGTCCTTGAGCAGCTGCACCTGATGGTTCTCCAGCGCCTCGCAGATCTTGTCGACATTTGCCTCCGCTTTGGCATAGCGCGCCTTGATGGCCTGGATCTTGTTCCCCGCGCGCTTAAAGCGCGCAAAAATACCCTTCTCCCCTTCCTCTACATCAAAGCTTTTCAGTTCTGCCACAACGCCAGAAAGCATGGCCCCCACTTCGCCCAAGTCCTTTGTACGCACGTTTTCCAGCGCAGACTCGGAGAAATCGGACATCTTCTTTTGTGCGCCGGCGCCATATTGCAGCACAACGGTGGAATTGTTCAGGTCAATTTTTGCAGCAAAATCATCCACTATCTTCTGCTCTTCCGGCGTCAACTCCGGCTCCGGGGCCGCTGCTTCCTGTAATGAAGCAGCCGGCGCCTGCGCCACAGGTGTTGCAGTGGAATCGGCAAAGGGGTCCAGCGTCAGCTCTGGGGTGGGCAGATCGGTCTGTTGCATAAAAAATCCTCCTTCGGTTGGATGGCGGGTTGTCCCGCGAAAGCACGTAATGCACCCATGCATCGGGGCAAGTATTTCGATTCTGCTGAAGCATCCGCCTCACTGGCGCCCAAAATCGCTGACGGCAAGTCCTTCCTGTTTGAGCATGGCCTCCAACGCGGCAATGTCCGTCGACAGGTCCAACGCTTCGTCAGCAAAGAGCCGGTCTAATAAATTTGCAAATGCGCTGTTGATGGTGTCCAACGCATGCGCAATTTCCTGCTTCGCGGTTCGAATTGTCTCCCCTTGCACAGGCTCTGCGTCAAATTTCTGATAAGAGAGCACCAGCTTTAACGTAGTCGGCAAATAATACTGCATGAAATGGCGGATATCAGGCAGCTTTTCCGGGTGATCCTCGACACAGTCAAAGATACGGCCTGTCACTGCTTCCAACTGGTAAAGCTTCTGCGAGATGTCCTCGCCCGGAATGGCGTCATTCGCCGCGCGGATTTGTTCCAGATACCGCTTGCCTTCCTTGCGGATTTCCTCCAGCGCCGCCTTTTCCGGGTGCGCAGCGATCTCCTCCGCCTTTTTGCGGGCGGCTTCTTCGCGCGCTTTGTGTGCTCGCTCGGCTTCCAGGTATTGTTCATAAGTCTCGTCGTCTACGATTAGGCAGGTTTTCTGCGCATCCAAGTGGCCGGTTGGAAACCAACCCGCTCGGATCATCCAGCGGAGTTCCCTGATGACGGCCTCCGGGCTGCGGCCGACGGCGTTGGCGAGCTCTGAAATGGATATGAAATCTGCCGGACCCAGGCAGTCGCAATAGCGTTGGTACCGCTTGCTGCGGCCGTGTATGTGGGTTCCATATACAGCAAGCCCCAAAAATACAGCGGTCAGTGGCAGAAAGATCGCCGCCGACACTGCCGCTATCTGCACCGTCACCAGGCCGGTTGCGCCCACTGCCAACAGACAGATATCCACCATCACCAAAGGCACGGAAGCTACCCATCCGATTAACATGCAGGCAAGGCCCTTCAGACGGCCAGGCTTGCGGGGGCGTTTGCGTGGACCGCGCGGACTTGGTGCACCGCTGGGCGCACCGGGTCCATATGCATAAGGCCCGCCGGGCGGTGGGGTTTGGCCGCCTGCGCCATACGTATAGGAGCTGCTGGGCGGCGGGGGCGATTCCTGATAAGGATGCTGGGGCCCCGGCTCCTGACCGATTGCTTGATTGACCTTTTGGGCCACATCCTGTGCGGTTTCCCGGACTGCGCGGTCAAATTCGTCCAGACGGCCTGTCCTCGCGGCATCCTGCACCGCGCGCTGGAATCTGCGCCCGATCTCGGAAAAGTTATGCCGCATCTGCAGTCCCTCCCTCTCCAATGACATACGTGTCAGACTTGAAACCATTATAACGCATCCGCAGAGAAATGACAACGCCCGGCTTCTTCACATACTTTTCACGCAGGTTTTACGAAAACTTCTCCTTCAATTAAAATTCCGTACACAAAAGGCCCGTATACTTAAAACTGTTCCAAACGAAAGCCTGCATCGAAAAATGTAGGTGCTCAAACTTCCTTCTTTATGTATTTCATCTTTTCTCCTGCCGTGGCACGCCACGGCGCTGCTTACAAGTTCCCGGGTTTCCGGGTTTTCATAATCTCTTTTTCATAACCAACTTCCTCTCTTCGCCGCGTTTATCGCGGCACTGCCTACAAATTCCCGGAATATCGGGTTTTCATAAATTTTCCCCCTCTTTTGGCTGCGCGGTTGCGCAGCTTTTTTATTTGCTAAAACGGAAAGTACAAAAAATCGTTTTATCTTTTAAAAAATACGTGCTTTTTTGTAAAAAATATTATATAATATGCACAGACGCAGAAGAAGGGAGTTCTTATCTATGAAACATCGGATCATTTCTATCAGCCGCCAGTTTGGCAGCGGAGGCCACGCGATCAGTGAGGCGCTTGCCAAGGCGCTGAGCCTGCCGCTTTATGACCGGGAACTCATCTCGATTGCGGCGAAGGAAAGCGGCTTGGGCGCCGATGCACTTGCGCACGCCGATGAGACGGCCGGCGAAATCCAACAGTCCTCTTCTTTCTTGGGGTTGACCACCAGCGATACTCTGTTTCTCGCGCAGACAAAGGTGATCCGTGCGCTGGCGCAGAAAGAGGACTGCATTATCGTTGGCCGCTGCTCGGACGTAGTGTTGCTGGAGGAGCCGAATGTGGACCTGCTGCGTGTATACATTCACGCGCCGTTCCAATACCGGCTCCAGCGCATTAAAACCACCGAGGGGTTAACCACGCAAGAGGCCACCCGGCTGATCCGCCAGAAGGACAAGGAACGCCGGATCTATTTCACATACTACACGGACAAAGAATGGGGTGCACAATCCAATTACGACCTTTCCCTCAACAGCGCTTACTGGCCGCTGGAAAAATGTGTGGCATTATTGTCTGCTGCATTTGAAAACATTCCGGCTGCTGCCCAGTAACTTTCAGAAAGAAAACGGCGCCTACCGCCCATACCGGGCCGCAGGCGCTATTTTTGTCTTTGTCTTTTCTATTCTCCAACGAACTGCCAAACTTTCATCTGGAACCGCCTGGTTCTGACACTTTTTGAACGGGTAAATCTACCTGGCTGCGCTTTAATTCCTGCAGCACCGGGACCGTCATCGGCACAGCCAGCAGGGCACTCAATATATCCGCCACAGGCTGACACAGCTCCACGCCCAACATCCCCCATACTGGTGGCAGGAGAAAAATAAACGGCAAAAAGAACAGTCCCTGCCGCGCCATGGAAAGGACGCTCGCGCGCACGGTTTTGGCAATATTTTGCAGCATCATATTGCAGGGAATAATCCAGCACTGCAGGGGGAATGTCAGGCATTGCAGACGCATGGCCTGGGTTCCGATGCGGATGACCGCCGGGTCATCCGCGCGGAAGACACGCACAATCGAGGGCGCAAAAACATAGCCGAGCACTGCAAATGCTGTGAGGACGATCGCCGCTACGGTCACGCAAAACCAAAATCCCTGCCGCACGCGATCAAACCGCTTGGCACCATAATTAAAACCACACACTGGCTGGAAACCCTGGCCAAATCCCAGCATGGCGGAACTGGCGAACATACTTACGCGCGTGACAATGGACATCGCCGCGATGGCCGCATCGCCAAAAGGTCCGGCCGCCGTATTCAGGCAGATGGTTGCAAAGCTCGACAGGCTCTGGCGGCACAAGCTTGGCAGGCCGCCGCCCAGAATCGCTTTGTAGCGGGACGCACTCGGTGAAAATAGCCGCAGCTGGATACGCACGTTGCCCCCCGGAAAGGTTCCCCGCAGCAACAAGAGAAAGCTAACAAGCTGGCTTAGAATCGTTGCCAGCGCTGCGCCGCTGACGCCCATGCCCACTTGGAAGATGAACAGCGGGTCCAGCACAATATTCAGCAATCCTCCGCTCATCAAGCCGATCATCGCGTAAAAGGCATTTCCCTGCATGCGCAGCTGGACATTCAGCACCAGCGCGGCCGTCATATAGGGCGCACCAAGTAAAATCAACCGTATGTAGTCCATCGCATAGGGCAGGATCGTCTCTGTTGCACCCAGCAGCCGACACATTGGCTCCAGAAACAACTCGCCCAGCGCCAGAATCACACAACCCGCGCCCAACGCGGTGAAAAAGCCGGTTGCTGACATTCGCGCCGCCTCCTGTGTACATCTGGCGCCAAGCTTGCGGGACATATAATTGCCGGATCCCTGGCCAAAGAAGAACCCAATTGCCTGAATCACTGCCATCAGCGAAAACGCAATGCCGACCGCGCCAGTGGCGCTGGTCCCAAGCCCGCCAACGAAAAACGTATCCGCCATATTGTAGATAGAGGAAATCATCATACTGATAATGGTGGGCACAGCCATCCGACAAATCAGCGGACGCACCGGCGTTTGGGTCATCTCCCGATATTTTTTCTGTTGTTCGGATTCTTCTATGGCATTCTGTGACTGCTGTGTATGCATGCGCTATCCATTCCCTTCCCTGTCATGCAGCTTCCGTATTTTCATCAAAAATCCAAAATCTTTTAAAAGCTTTTTCCTAGTCAACTTTGATGCGGAAAAAGCCGGCGGTTTTCAGTCTCCATTATATACGAAACGCCTTCATTTATAAAGGGTTCCCGTTCGCTTATATTCAGATAAAAGCACACAAAAAGGAACGACCGTTTCAGGGTCGTTCCCAATTGGTTCCCAAGCAGGCTGGGAAATGATAAGCATTAGAGCGGAGCTAGCGTCGACTGGTTCACGAAAGCAGCATCCGGTCATTATCGAGCGCCGTGCCCTGTGCTGTTTTAAAGCGCTCCAACAGGTCATCGACCCGCAGATGCTTTTTCTCCTCGCCACAGATATCAAAGAGGATCCGGCCATCGCTCATCATGATGATACGATTGCCGTATTGAATCGCATGGGTCATGTTGTGGGTAACCATCATGGCCGTCAGATGCTGGCCTTCCACAATCTCATTCGTCTGGTTCAAGACCGTCTCTGCGGTTTTGGGGTCCAGGGCGGCGGTGTGTTCATCAAGCAGCAGAAGTCTCGGCTTCTGAAGTGTGGCCATCAATAGCGTCAACGCCTGGCGCTGACCGCCGGAAAGCAGGCCCACCTTGCTGGTTAGTCGGTCCTCCAGACCAAGGCCGAGCACCTTGAGCTTTTCCCGGTAGAGGGCGCGTTCTTCCTGTGTGATGCCCCAGCGCAGCGTGCGGTGCTTTCCGCGGCGATAGGCCAGCGCCAGGTTTTCCTCAATATTCATATCGCCAGCAGTACCACGCATCGGGTCCTGGAAGACACGGCCGAGGAACTTCGCGCGCTGATATTCCGGCAGACGCGTTATATCGTGTCCATCGAGCTCGATGGTTCCGCCATCACAGGGATACACGCCCGCAATCAGATTTAACAGCGTGCTTTTGCCCGCACCATTGCCGCCAATTATCGTGACAAAATCGCCCGGATTCAGGTGGAGATCGATATTTACCAGCGCCTTCTTTTCATTGACAGTATTTTTGTTGAATGTTTTACAGACCTTGGTCAATTGCAGCATGGTAATCCCCTCCCTCATTCCTTCTGGTTCGGCTCATCCGGATCCTTGTCCGAATTGTCGATGCTGTCTTCTATGGCCTGATCTGGCACAAGCGCGGGTTGCCGGGTGGCCTTATGATGGCCGCCCATGCGCTGAATTCCCCGCTTCGCCACCGGCAGGAACAGTGCGATCGCCACGATGATCGCGCTGATCAGCTTCATGTCTGTGGCCTTCAGGCCCAGGAACAGGACAACCGCAATGACGACACGGTAAATGATAGAGCCCACCACCATGCACACCAGCCGCGGGATAAACCCGACGTGGCGGCCCAGCACTACCCCGCCGATGAAGAAAATTCCTGTATT
>USIA01000046.1 GCA_900554535.1 uncultured Oscillospiraceae bacterium
CAAAGGCCGTGCGGGAGGGGGGGGGGCCACAGCGGCCCGCCCCTGTTTCTGCCGGAAAGGAGGTCTTTGAATGTCCGATAACTGGGTTGTGCAAAACCTGCAAAATGCCCTTGACACCTGGAACAAGTATCTGTCTGAAATCTGGCAGCTTATCACCCAAAGCCCGGAGCAGTTTAAGGGCGGCTCCATCTGGAGTGTGATCGTCAACATCCACGACGCGGTGCGGGCCATCGGCCTTGCGCTTCTGGTGCTGTTCTTTGTCATCGGGATTGTGAAAACCTGCGGCAGCTTTGCCGAGGTGAAAAAGCCGGAACACGCCTTAAAGCTGTTCATCCGGTTTGCCATTGCCAAGGGCGTCGTGACCTATGGGCTGGAGCTGATGATGGCCCTCTTTAACATTGTCCAGGGCCTTGTTTCCACCATTATGAACGCGGCGGGCTTTGGAACCGCACAGCAGACCGTTCTCCCACAGGAGATCATTGACGCGGTGGAAAGCTGCGGCTTCTTTGAGAGTATCCCTTTGTGGGCGGTGACGCTCATCGGCGGGCTGTTCATCACCGTTCTCAGCTTCATTATGATTATGACCGTCTACGGGCGGTTTTTTAAGCTCTATTGTGCGCCCGGAAGGGCTGCGGCGTAAGCCAAAGCAGCTCGCGGGCAATTTGGGATTCTGCCAGTAGCGCGGCAGTAGGAAAAGGTATTCCGAAGGGAGGTGCAAATTACCCTATCACCAACCGATTTATCCGGCGGGGAAACCCAATGGGGAGTGTAGCATATCGGTAACGTCGTAAGTTGGGAAACTATCGAACCACTACTGAACGGCAAGGTGAAACGTTGTGAATGAGGAATAAAGCTGGATTGCTTGAAGGGCAGTCCAAGGCGGCATACTTGAGCCGGCGGCGCAGGATAGTTGTATTCGCCGCATGCCGTGGCAATCGGTGACAGGTACACGCCGATTGCGAAATACCCACGACAGCCAACCGCAGTAAGCGGATAACGGACGAAAACCCATTCCGACATCACAACACGCTGTCCCAAACTGCCTAACCGGGGATTGCCTAACCCGGAACGCCCCTATAGGCTATGGCTCTCAGAGCCTGAAAATCCGGTATGGCAACGGAGCCGCCGTAGTAGTCTGAGCAAGGGAAAGCCTTGCACATGGCGAAGGGCGGCAGGATATCAACCAAACTATCAATGGAAAGGTGCGTGAGGCACTATGAGAAATCCAAAGAACGTTTTGGAAAGTCTGACATCAAAAGCAGCAAACAAAGATTACCACTATCAAAGGCTCTATCGAAACTTGTACAATCCTGCATTTTTTCTGCTGGCATATGAGCGTATCCAAGCAAAACCCGGCAACATGACAGCCGGAAGCGATGGGAAAACAATCGATGGCATGAGTATGAAGCGAATTGAAGCCCTCATTCAAAAACTGAAGGATTTCAGTTATCAGCCAAAACCTGCCAGAAGAACGTATATCCCAAAAGCAAACGGCAAAACACGCCCTCTTGGTATCCCGTCTTTTGACGACAAGCTGGTGCAGGAGGTAGTGCGCATGATACTGGAAAGCATCTATGAACCCACCTTTCACGTTACTTCCCATGGATTCCGCCCAAAGCGGAGCTGTCATACGGCTCTGCAATATATCAAGCGGAACTACACGGGGGTCAAATGGTTTGTTGAGGGTGATATCAAAGGATGTTTTGACAACGTTGACCATCATGTGCTGGTGCGGATACTGCGCAGGCGCATTGCGGATGAGCATTTCATCGGCCTGATTTGGAAATTCCTGAAAGCAGGATATATGGAAAATTGGGTGTACTACAACACCTATTCCGGCACCCCGCAAGGGTCGCTGATTAGCCCAATTCTGGCGAATATCTACCTCAATGAACTGGATGTGTTCATGGCGGAGTATTCCAAATCCTTTAACTGCGGTACAAAACGGAAAATCAACCCGGCCTACAAAAAGCCGTTGGATGTCCGGCGCGGAAAACAGGAATGGCTGAAACGCAATGAAGCAAAAATCAGTGAGGAAAAACGCCGGGAGGTCATGGCGCAGATACAGGAACTTAATAGCCAACTGCGCTCTATCCCTTACAGCGACCCCATGGATACGGAATACAGACGGGTTGTTTATGTCCGCTACGCTGATGATTTCCTGATTGGTGTAATTGGGAGTAAAGAGGATGCGAGGCAGGTTAAATCCGATGTGGGAGCGTTCATCAAGGAACATCTTCACTTGGAGATGTCCCCGGAAAAAACGCTCATTACCCACGGAAACGACTTCGCCCACTTCCTCGGATATCTGATTACAGTCAGCCGGGAACAAAACAGTACCCGGACAAAGACGGGTTTTACACGCCGAACCTATGTAGGAAAAGTCAAGCTGTATGTGCCCAAAGAGAAATGGCTGAACCGCCTTCTCTCCTATGGCGCGCTGAAAATCAGCTATGACAAAACCCATGGGAACAAAGAGGTATGGGAACCGGTACGGCGTCCGGGGTTGATACGTCTGGATGATATTGAGATTCTGAACCAGTACAATGCAGAAGTACGGGGCATGTACAACTATTATCGGCTGGCAAACAATGCAACGGTGTTGAACGCCTTCCTCTATGTGATGAAGTTCAGCATGTACAAGACCTTCGCCGGAAAATATCGGACGAGCATGCGGAAAATTATTCGCAAATACTGCCACAACGGGGATTTTACCGTATCGTATCCAACGAAAAACGGGACAAAATCCGTGGTGTTTTACAATCAGGGCATGCGTCATAACGACAAAGTCGTTGTAACGGAAAACCCGGACATTATTGGCAGGGCTAACGAGAATCGCCGCTATACCCGGCTGACAGACCGGTTGCAAGGCCATATCTGCGAGTTCTGCGGAACCGAAACAGAAGATATTGAAATCCATCATGTCCGAAAACTGAAAGATTTAAGTGGTAAGGCAGAATGGGAACGCCAAATGATTGCGCGCAAACGCAAGACAATGGCTCTGTGCCATTCCTGTCATGTAAAGCTGCACAATGGAAAGTTAGACTGATATCTGGAAAGCCGGATACATCGAGAGGTGTACGTCCGGTTTGGAGGGGAGCGTTTGGAAACCTACCGCAGTAATGCGGCAAGGCGCTGGGCGCTTACCCTACTATACACGGCCATCGCGCCGGTGCCTCTGTCCACCTTTGGCGGGGAACCCAGCCAGAACGTGGGCAAGAGCTTCATCAAAAGCTATGCCGCCGTGTGCCTGGAGGGGGCAATCATCGTGCTGGCCTGCATTATCTTCTCCCTGTTTGCAGCCTCACCCCCTGCGGTTGACCCCAACGCGGCGGCAGTTACCCAGGTGTGGAGCTATGTGGGCGAGCTGCTGTTCAATATGCTGGTGCTTGTAGGCGCTGTGAAGATGGCCGACCGCGTAGTGCGCGAGATGATGGGCCTGTAAAGGAGGAAAAGTCAATGGACGATACAAGAAACGAGATTTGCCGCAAGGTGCTGGAAACGCCTCTTGAGGACATCCGGGAGGATGTGTTCTTCCGCGCCGACAACTTTCAGGATGAGCCGTGGTACGGCGAGTTTCAGATCTACCGCAATCTGGGCGTTTGCCAGCCCAAGCCGGAACACGCCCTGGAGGTGCAGAAGGCGCTGAAAGTCATGGGCTATCCCACCCACGCCGCCGGGCGGAACGGGAAAACCTATCTTCTCCCCGGCGAAAAACAGCCCGAAAGCACAAAGACGTTGAGGGAGGAATGGAACATGGCGCGGCTGGAGGAACAGAAAGAAGCTGCCTCTCGGCTGTTTCAGAAATCTTCCCGGCAAAAGGGCCGGGAGCGTTAAGAAACGGAGGGATATGTTTTGAACATGAGCAAGGAAAAGCTGATAAGGCTTGCCGAGCGCGCCCTAAAGCGCACCGAATCCTATCAATGGAACCGGGGGCTGGACGTGCCGGATGAGGAAAACTACAAAATCGACTATCTGCTGGTTAAGGGCAGCAAGGCTTCCCCGGAGGATGTGATAGCCTATGCGTCCTTTGAGGACGATATGGTGCGGTTCCATCCGCTGCGGGAAAACGACCGGCCTTTTGCGCATTACGGCGAGTGCTTCACCTACGATTCCGACCTGTTTGAGCCTTTGGAGCAAGGGTATTCCCTGGCTTGTATGTCGCCGGAGGCCCATGCCTGCGCCTGGTATGAAATCGAAGATTTACAGGGCGAGATCGAACACCAGGCAGGTATGCAGAGCTATTTGCACTACTGCAAGCAGCACGGCGTTACCAGGGAGCAACTGGCCCGTCTGGCGGACTATGACGGCATGGATGTGATGAAGCTCTATGACCGGCAGGCTGCCAGAGGTGCGCAGAGCAAGCAGAAAAAAGAGTTTGAGCGATAACGGGAGGTGACATTTTGGAAGTCAAGATCAACCGCGAAATCCGCAACTACACCGAATCCATGTTTTTCGGCTTGAGTATGCGGCAATTCATTTTTTCCATTCTGGCCTGCGGCGTGGCCGTGGGCCTTTACTTTCTCCTGCGCCCCTACTTTGGCGTGGAAACCCTTTCCTGGGTTTGCATTTTGGGCGCGGCCCCCTTTGCCATGCTGGGGTTCATCACCTACCACGGTATGACGGCGGAACAATTCATCTGGGCGTGGCTGCGCTCGGAAATGCTGGAGCCAAAGGAGATAAAGTTTGAGGACGGCAACTATTACTATGCTGCTTTGAAAGATGTGATCGAGGGGCGGCAGACCGGGCGGCCCGTCAGAAAGCAGCCCAAAGAGCCGAAACAGTTTCACAAGCGGAAGGAGGCAACCCATGATTAAAACGTTGAAAACCATGTCCAAGCAGGACAAGGAGCGATATACCGTACCCCGGAAGGTGCAGGATGTGATCCCCGTCCGCCGTATCTGGCAGGACGGCATTTTTTTGACCGGAAACAAGTTTTCCAAAAGCTATCAGTTCAGCGACATCAATTATCTGGTGGCAAGCCGCGAGGATAAGGAGAGTATGTTCCTCATCTATTCGGAGCTTCTCAACTCCCTGGATTCCGGGGCGGTGACGAAAATCACTATCAACAACCGAAGGACGAATAAGGCAAACTTTGAAAACTCCATCCTCATGCCTATGCAGGAGGACTTCCGGGACGAGTACCGCAGGGAATACAATCAAATGCTGCTGGATAAGGCCACCGGAGCCAATGGAATCACCCAGGAGAAATATATCACCATCTCTGTGGTGAAGAAAGATATTGAGGAAGCCCGCGCCTACTTCTCCCGCGTGGGGGCCGATCTCATTTCCCACTTTGCCGCCCTGGGTTCCAAGTGCGTGGAGCTGGACGCTTCTGAAAGGCTGCGTATCCTGCACGACTTCTACCGCCAGGGCGAGGAGGCAGAGTTCTCCTTTGATTTGGCGGCTATGGCAAAGCGCGGCCACGGCTTCAAGGACTATATCTGCCCCGACAGCATGGAGAAAAACAGCGACTATGTGAAGCTGGGCGATAAGTTCTGCCGGGTGCTGTTCCTCAAGGATTTTGCCAGCTATATCAAGGACAACATGGTGACGGAGCTAACGGATTTCAACCGCAATCTGATGTTCTCCATTGACGTGGTTCCGGTGCCTACGGATGAGGCTGTGCGGGAGGTAGAAAACCGCTTATTGGGCGTGGAAACGAACATCACCAACTGGCAGCGCCGCCAGAACGCCAATAACAACTTTTCCGCCGTGGTGCCTTATGACATGGAGCTTCAGCGCAAAGAGAGCAAGGAGTTCCTGGACGACCTCACCACCCGCGACCAGCGCATGATGTTTGCGGTGATTACCCTGGCGATCACCGCCGACACCAAAGAGCAGCTTGACAGTGACACCGAGGCAGTGCTTTCCGTGGCAAGAAAGCATATGTGCCAGCTTGCGGTTCTCAAGTTCCAGCAGCTTGACGGCCTCAACACGGCCCTGCCCATCGGGGTGCGCAAAATCAACGCCTTCCGCACCCTCACCACCGAGAGTTTGGCGGTGTTCATCCCCTTTAAGGTGCAGGAGATTCAGGACAAGGGCGGCATTTACTTTGGGGAGAACGCCATTTCCCACAACCTCATCATGTGCAACAAGGCGAACCTGTTAAACCAGTCGGCTTTTTACCTGGGCGTTCCCGGCGCGGGAAAATCCTTTGCGGTGAAAGAGCTGATCGCCTTCCTTATGCTCCATCCCAATTACGCCAATGATGAAATCCTTATTTGTGACCCGGAGGGCGAGTTTGGCGCGCTGGTGAAAGCCCTGGGCCGCGAAAAGGCTACGGTGGCCCACCTGGTGGCAGGCGGAAAAGACAAGCTCAATTCCATGTATATGGTGGAGGGTTACGGCGAGCAGAATCCCATTGTGGAGAAGTCGCAGTTTGTTATGTCCCTCATCGAGCAGATCGACAAGCGCGGCGTGGGGCCGCAGCATAAATCCATCATCGACCGCTGCACCGCCCTTGTTTACCCGGAGGCGGAAAAAGAGGGCCGGGCCGCCACCCTCTGCGACCTGCGGAACAAGCTGCTGGAGCAGCCGGAGGAAAAGGCAAAGGAGATCGCCCTTTCCCTGGAGCTTTACACGACCGGCTCCCTGGACATCTTTGGCCGCGACAGCACGGTGGACTTGAGCAAGCCCTATGTGGTGTTCGACATCCACGGCCTGGGCGAGCAGCTAAAGCCAGCCGGTTCGCTGGTCATTACCGACACCATCTTAAACCGCGTGACCCTCAACTGGAAACGGGGCAAGCGCACCCACGTCTTTATCGACGAGTTCCATGTGATGTTTGAAAATGAGCAGAGCGGTATTTTCTTCAACAGCGCATGGAGGCAGTTCAGAAAGCGCGGGGCCTACCCCACGGCTATCACTCAGAATGTGGAGTATCTGCTGGATTCCGTACAGGCCAGTACCATGCTCAGTAACTCGGAATTTATCGTCATGCTCAATCAGGCGGCTTCCGACCGGGAAAAGCTCTCCAAGCTCCTCAATATCTCTAAGGAGCAGATGAGCTATGTCACCAACGCGGACGCGGGCTGCGGCCTCATCCGCTATGGCAGCGCACTGGTGCCTTTTGTCAACCGTTTCCCGCGCAATACAAAGCTGTATGCCCTGATGACCACCAAGCCCGGTGAGGGCGTGTTCGGCGGAGAGGAGGTTTTGGTATGAGCAGGCTCAATATTCGATTTGCGTCCGCAGAACACCGCGATTTCTTTTTGCGGATGATGAGTGAGGCCCGGAAAAATGACTGCTATCATCAGTCTTTCTTTTATGTCATGGGGATTGCCCCGGAAACACGGGCCAACATCCGCCAGATGTTTGATTTTAAGCAGGACTGTATCAAACCGGAGGGTATGCACGGCGGCTGGCAGACCAGCGGCACCGTCCGGGTGTGCCGTTTGGCCTTTAACCTTTGGAACGGCTATACCGAGCCGGAACACAGCAACGCCTATTCCCCGGAAGATCTGTTCTGCTGCGAGTTTGCCCCCTATTTCATGGAGGGCATGAAAATCCGTTACCCGGAATACTGCCGGGAGCTGCCGCCTGCCAGAAAGCAGGCGGAACCAGCCCGGTAATAGCCTTGATAGGAGGAAAATAAGATGGCTGAATTGACTTATACGCTGGGAGAACATCCCCAGATCATCGAGCTTCTCTCTGTGCTGGAGAAAAACAACCTTCAAAGGCAGAAGGAAGAAGTGCAGGCCCTGGTGGGGTATATCGACGGCATGGAGGATAAGCTGGCCCAGATGATGGAGGAGATGAAAGAAATCCGTTTGGAGGTTGGCAAGCTCCACGACAAGGGAATCCGGGCCAAATGCGTGCAGCTTGTGACGGCGGCGGAAGGCAAAATCCAGCAGGTAAAAGCGATGGTTTCCACCGCCAGGGCAAACCTCATCTCCTCTGCCGGGCGCATGGTGCAGACCTTTCAGGAAAAGGGGCGCTCCGCCCTGCGTCATGCGGTGCAGGCTTTGCGTATTCCCGCCGTTCTCTCACGCATGGAACACGGCTTCTCTCACGCCGGCAAGGCGATGGAGCAATGCGCCGGAAAGCTGGATGTATTCCGGGAGGAGCTGCACCAGGCGGGAAGCCACATGAAAAGCGCCGGGCGCGCCCTTGCAGGCAAAGAAGTACAACAGGCCCAGGAGCTGGAAACCGACAAGGGCGTGCTTGCCAAACTGCGGGGCCTGTTTCTGTCCTGCGGCAAGACCTTTTCCGGGATGGAACGCGGCGCGGCCCGGCTGGCTGAAAAAGCAGGCGGTGAGAAATCATCCGTAAAATCGGAGCTGCGGGAACTGAAAGCGGCCCCGGACGCACCGCACCGTCAGGCAGCCAGCAAAGAGCAGGCGCGATAAGGACAAGGAGGGTAAAGAAAATGAGTAATAAAGTGAAAACCAGACTGATGATTGCAGGGGCGGCCTTTTGTGCCGCCCTTTTCCTTTTCTCCGGGGCTATGCTGGCCCGTGAATATCTCGACCAGAAGCAGAGCGCCGAAGCCTTTGAAGAAGTGGCGGAGCTGATAAAGGAGGATGTGGAGCTGCCTGCGTTGGAGCTGGAAAACGCCCCGGCCACGGAAGAAGTAACTGCGTTTGAGAAATATGCCGATGTGTACGCTCAAAACAGTGACCTGGTGGGCTGGGTTTCCATTCCCGGCACCCGGATTGATTACCCTGTCATGCAGACCAAAGACAGCCCGGATTTTTACCTCAAACACGCCTTTGACAAATCGTACAGCAGCTACGGCGTGCCTTATCTGGCCGAAAACTGCGACGTCGGCATTTCCGATAATCTGGTGCTGTACGGCCACCACATGAACAACGGCACAATGTTCTCCGACCTGTGCAAGTATGAAAGCGAGGATTTCTACCGTGAGCATAAGACTATCCGTTTTGACACCCTGGACAGCTTTGGCGAGTATGAGGTGATCGCCGCCTTTAAGACGGTGGCCTATTCCGGGGAGGGATTCAAGTATTACCACTTTGTCAATGCGGAGAGCGCCGAGGCTTTTGACGAGTATATTGCAGAGTGCAAGGCGCTGGCCCTTTATGATACGGGCGTGACTGCGGAATATGGCGACAAGCTCATTACCCTCTCCACCTGTGAATATTCCCGGACAAACGGCAGGATGGTTGTGGTGGCAAAGTTGCTTGACGCATAAGGACGCACCCGCCCTGGGAAGGAGGTGAAGCCTATGGGCAAGGGTATTAAGACAAGGAGTGTTGCGGATAAGACGATCAAGGCGATTGACAAAACGGCGGTTGCTTCAGAACGGATGAAAGAAGCATATATCCGCACCAAAGACAAGGGCGAGCATGGCCTGTATGCAGAGGAAGGCTCTCCCGGCGAGTATGCGTCCGACCGCATTTCTTCCGGGGTTGAAAATACGGCCCGTGAAGCTGTCCACCAATTTGACAAGCAGGGCCGCAAAGGGGTTAAGACCACCAAAGAGAACATTTCCAAGGTCAAAGAAAAAATCCAGAAGCGCAAGGCCGCAGCCGAACAGCCTAAAAAACAAGCGGAGAAGCAGGCGGCAAGGCAGACCGGACAGGCCGCAGACCGTCTTTCGGAGCCGTTGAAAACCATCCGGCAGGAGCGCGGGGCTGTCAAGACCCTGGAGCGGGGCAAGAAAAGCATTAAAACAGTGGACAGAAGCCGCAAGACCATCAAGCAGGCGTCCTCTACCGCCAAAGGGACGGTGAAAACCGCCAGCAAATCCATTAAAACGGCGGAAAAGACAGCCAAAGCAAGTATCAAGACTACCCAGCAAGCAGCAAAAACGGCTCAAAAAACAGCTCAGGCCACAGCCAGGGCCGCCAGAGCTGCCGCCCATGCTGCCCGCGTTGCGGCGAAAGCGGCTGTGACTGCGGCAAAGGTGGCGGTCAAGGCCACCATCGCGGCGGTGAAAGCCATCATAGCAGCAACAAAGGCGCTGATTGCGGCTATCGCTGCGGGCGGCTGGGTTGCGGTGCTGGTGATTATTGTGATCTGCCTCATTGGTATGATTATCGGCTCCTGCTTTGGGATTTTCTTCTCCGGGGAGGACTCCGGCACCGGGCAAACCATGCAGACCGCTGTGCAGGAGATCAACGCCGAGTACGAAGAAAAGCTGGAGGAAATCAAAACTTCCCACACCTACGATGTGCTGGAGATGTCCGGCAGCCGGGCGGTTTGGAAAGAGGTACTTGCGGTTTATGCGGTAAAAACCACCACCGACCCGGACGCTGCCCAGGAAGTCGCCACCATGGATGACTCCAAAAAGCAGCTCTTAAAGGATATTTTCTGGCAGATGAATGAAATCTCATCCAGCACTTCTACCCAGACGGAAACCATCATTGAAACCTCAGACGATGGGAATGGGAACATCGTAGAAACGGAAGTCACCATTACCCGCACCTACCTGTATATCACCGTCAGCCACAAGACGGCGGAGGAAATGGCCGATCAGTTTGGTTTTAATGAAGATCAGCGGGAACAGATGGCGGAGCTTCTGGCCGACGAAAACAATTCTCTCTGGAGCCAGGTGCTTTACGGCATTACC
>USIA01000047.1 GCA_900554535.1 uncultured Oscillospiraceae bacterium
CGGGGCAGGAGCCGGTGCGCCAGTGCGCCATCACCGTTGGCGAGCCGTACGTAAAATCCGACACAACTGTGGATTTCTCCGTGGCAAAGAACAACACCTATGCGTTCCGGTTTGAGATCATCGGGCCGCAGGGCCTGCAGCCAAACATCGCGGCGGGCAACGGAAAAGTCCTGCGCACGGAAGAGACGCGGCGTGTGGTAGAAAATGGCCACGATGTCTACTACTTCAAGGTCCGCGCCATCGGCAACGTCGGGGAAGCCAGTGGCGTATACACCACGCTGCCCGGCCAGAAAGCCGTGAAACACTGCACCATCAAAGTGGCGCCCATGACCGGCCACCAGAAGATCAACGGCAAATGGTATTATCTGGACGCCAACGGCAAGCCGCGCACCGGCTGGATCACTGCAGACGGAAAGCGCTATTATGGCATGCCGGACGGCCACCTGCAGACCGGCTGGCTCTCGTTCGGAAGCAATTATTATTACTGCACGAGTGACGGCTCTTTGGCAAAGGGCTGGCTGCAGATTGGCACTTATCGCTATTACTTTAACCCCACGACTGGCCTGAAGACAACGAACGCAACTGTTGACGGTATCCATCTGGGCTATAGCGGCCGCACGAGCACCGGCTACCAGTCCGCGGCGCGCGTCCTAAACAGCGTGGGCTGGAATCTGCGTTCGGCGTTTAACTGGTCCGCTGGCCTGCGCTACAAGTCAACCACCTCCAACCCCTCGCCTGGAGCGGAGTGGTTCGCAAACTACGGCTTTAATAACAAGTGCGGCAACTGCTATGTGATGGCCTCTACCTTCTATTACATGGCGGACCTGCTCGGCTACAATGCGCGCCAGATGACCGGCCTGGTCCCGCTGGCGGCCGGCGGCCTTGGGCCGCACTCCTGGTGCGAGATTCGCATCAATGGCGCCACCTATGTGTTTGACCCGGACTTCACACATGAGACGGGCCGCAATGGCTACCAGATCCATTATGGCATGTCCGGCACATGGCGCTACACAAGCTACAGAAGCATGACATGAGAAATGAGGAGACAAACTGATGAATCGGAAAATTCTTTGCGGCGCAGCGGCGATGCTCTGCGCGGCCCTGCTCGCAGCGTGCAGCCAGACTTCTGCCGCTTCGACGGCTTCTTCTTCGGCCCCCGTATCCTCGGCGCCGGTTTCTTCGGCGGAAATGCCGGCCACAGCGGCGAAGATCATCGGCACGCAGGCTGATGGTGTGGAGCCGGTCACACTGGAAAATAAGACGGGAAAAGAGATCACCGGCTTTTCGGTGAAGAGCTCGGACGAAACCGCGTATCCGGCCAATATGCTTCCGCAGGGGGAAACCTTTGCTGTGGGGGAAAAGCGTGATCTGTACTACGCGATTCCGAGTACGACGGAACTTAGCGACGCGCAATCTGTGTCCATGCCTGCGGAAAACGCAGATGCAGCCTCTTCTACGGGGGAATCGCGCGACCCGGATGCGTCCAGCACAGCTTCTGCCAAGGCGCTGCCCCCGCAGTATGACGTGCAGCTGACCTTTGCGGACAAGACCACTGCCGTGCTGCATGCGTTCCCGTTCGGCGACACCGCGCAGGGAAGCATCTGCCAGGAAGACGGCGTGACTTTCCTGACCTACCTCTCCACTTCCAGCAATGAAGAAGTGAGTACAAAGGACGCAGAGCAGAAGCTGTTGGAGGACGCCAACGCATCCTCCACACCCGAAAGCAGCGAGCCAGCGGTATCTTCTTCCGCGCCCGCTTCCTCTTCGAAGGCTGCTGAAAAGTCCCAGGATACGACGACTACTCAAAAGACACAGGAGACGGACACCGAGCCCGCCTCCAAGCCGAAGACCACCGCCAAACCCAAAACAAGCACCACCTCAAAGCCGAAATCTACGCCCAAGGCTTCCTCAAAGCCGAAGACCTCGTCCAAGCCCAAGGCCACAACACCCGACACCAACCAGGGCACCACACAGACGCCGAATACCACCACCGGCGGCAATTCGGATGACGGCTGCCTGAACGGCGGTCTGCTATGGTAACGCCCGCAGAAGCGCGGCCTGCGCGTGAGGATGGATTTTCCTACATACGAGCCATCTCCTGCATTGCCATCATTGTTCTGCACACGGTGTTTTCAGCCATCCTGATGTTTCAGGACAGCCTGACCCCCGCGCAGAGCACTGCCTCCCATGCGGTTGCCAACTGCATGATGTGGGCTGTTCCATGCTTTGTCATGGTGACGGGCGCGCTGCTGTTAAATCCTGCCAAGGAGCTTTCTTATCGCAAGCTGTTCGGAAAATATGTGTTCCGCATCTTTGTGCTGCTGGTGGCCTTCTGCATGGTGTTCCGCGTGTTCGACATCTTCATGAATCACGAGGCGATCAGCGCCGGCGCCTTTTTGCAGGGGTTTTATCAGATGTTCACGGCCACAAGCTGGTCGCATCTGTGGTATCTGTACCTTTTGATTGGTCTGTATCTGCTCCTGCCATTTTACCGGATGGTGGCAAAACACAGCGGTGCGTTCGATTTAAAATACCTGCTCGTGATTTACATTGTGTTTTTGTCCCTGGTGCCTCTGCTCCAAAACTGGGTCAACTGCGGATTCTACGTACACGTGTCCACCATCTATCCGTTTTATCTATTCTGCGGGTACGTTATCCATAAGAAAAACCCGCGGATGCGCGCAGTCACTGCCTGGTTGCTGCTCGCGGTCGGGACAGCGGCGATTGTCCTCCTGACCATCCTGCGCTGGGAAACCGGCTGGAAGCAGCTGGAGGCCCTGTGGGGATATTCCTCCATCCTCGTCATTGCACAGTCGGCGGGCTTTTTTGCCCTCGTCTCGCGCTGCAAGGGGAAGGCCGTCGTGCGAAAGATCCTGCTGCAGATCGACCGCTGCTCTTTGGGGATTTATCTAATCCACATGATTTTTGTGCGCCTGTTTTTGCGCTACTGGGGCTTTAATCCGTATATAGGAGGGGTTCTCGCATTTGTGGGCCTGATCTTGCTGATTTTTGCGATTTCGTTTGCAATCACCTGGCTTCTCAAGTGGATCCCCGGTGTGAGAAAAATTCTGTAACAAAAACGTTTTTTAAGAAAGGCATCTGCTGTTTATTTGAACAGCAGATGCCTTTTTGAGTCGGCGGCTGCAAACGGGCGAAATGTCTGCACATCTTTGCTCGAAATTCTTTCCATGCTTTTCTCCCCCGTTTTTTCTCTATTATATCCCCGAACAGCCGAAATGTGTATCCCCCCAAAACCGATTTGAATTTTAGGGAACAATCACGTTGTTTCATCCGTTTGCAATACAGAAGTCCAAAGCAATTCTGGAAAGCAAACGGAGGATTTTTATAGGAATCAGGAGGCGGTTTTATGAAGCGAAAAATCTGGTCAGCAGCGGCGGCGGTGCTTTTGGCGGTTGCCGTTTTCACCGGATGCACGGAACAGAACGCACAAAGAGCCAAATGTCGTGCTAGATAGCTTTTTCGGCCATTGAAACGGTTGCAATACGCCATAGATGTATCAAAATTTAAATAAAAATTAAAGTTTTTTAGGGATTTTTTTAGAATTATATTGACTTTATTGCTGTGGCATGCTATACTCTAGACAAATAATATAAGTACATAAGTGTATTAAGTGATTTATTTATATCCATGAATCCATTTATCTTTCTCGGCCGAGAGATTATGGAAATATTTGTAAAATTCATCTTTAAAGGAGGTTCGACTTATGTTCAAGTTCAAGACTAGAGTTCTGGGTGCTGTAATGGCGACCGCAATGATTGCTGCTGTGGCGGCTGCGGTTCCGGCAAATGCGGCAAAAGGGAACACGCAAGATAGGGGTTGGAATTTTGGTATTAGCAATACCTACGCATATAGCACCCCACAAGATAAACTCGATGATTCATATTGCTATGTTCTTGTGCAAAGGAACGAAAGAATGACCATAATGCACACCCAAATTATGGGGCGAGGTGTCGCTTGGACCAATCAAACGATTGCAGGCAGTGTGGATCTTAAACGCAATGTACAGTATTCTGTACGTAACACGGTTAATGAAAGTCTGTTAGGACAAGCGGCCTTGCGTGGTTCAGCAGGGCCCAACGAAATACTGATTGCGAGTGGTGTTTGGAGTCCGGATTCTGTCGGAGTCTATACGATTGTATAATTGTATAAATATTTCTTTCGGTTTTAAAAAATAGTAATGTCGTATCCCCTATTTGCAAAACAGAAGTGCCATGCAATTCTGGGAAGCAAATAGGGGATTTTTAAAAGATGAGGGGCGGTTTTATGAAGCAAAAAATCTGGTCAGCGGCGGCGGCGGTGTTTTTGGCGGTTGCCGTTTTCACCGGATGTACGGAACAGAACGCACAAAGCCAGGCGCAGAAAACCATGGTGAACATGCCACAGAATGCCTTGACAAGCGAAAATTCAGCGCCTCCCGCTGAGTCCGAGGTGGATGGGGTCAAAATTTATCCCATGGGAGAATTTGTGCCCGTGAAGAGTTCCAGTACAAACTACACCTTTTCTTACCGTGTAACATCTGCGAAAGTTTATTCAACCTTGGAGGAAGCCGGCCTTTCTGCAAAAGAATTAAGTTTAGGATATAATTACATCGATGGAAACTCTGTCCCCGCCTACAATACGGACGGAACCTTTCCAGAGGGATCTGCGTTGTTACTTTTAGATGCAGAGGTAAAATTGGAGGGTGAAATTCCGAAAGAGGATGGAACAGAGCCCCGCGCAGATATTTTATCTCCGATGATTCAACAGGATTTTGGAGTGAATGAAGGAAAAGGGGAATCCCTCTCTTTCCGGCCCGCAACTGTTTATAACAGCAAAGCACCGGAAAAGGACCGCGACGTGCAGTATTATCATCTTCCATCTATCAAGGATGGCGAAACGGAAACTTTTCAACTGGGCTATATTTTCCCCAAAAAATATATGGAAAATGGCAATCTCTATGTTGCCATCGTAGGTGAGAACACGACGCGTGACCGCGTCATTCGGATAGAGGTTGATACGAAATGAAAAATGTCGTGCGATTGGAGCTGGGAAAGGCATTCAAAAACTGGCGTTTTCTGCTTTCGATACTCATCGGATGTGCGTTGAACATTGGCAGTGCTGTGATTCGGATCCAAAGCTACTATTCTGACAGTAGTTATTTTCAAAAGATAGCATCCGCGGGCATCATTTCAAATCCGGTCGTTGAGGCGGAATCTTTTTATAATCGATGGATCGGCGCAGATGCCTATACTTTATTTGCGACTCTGTTTTTTTATCTGGCCCCGTTGCTTTGTACCATTCCATTTGCATGGAGCTATTGCCAGGAGCGGAACCGGTATTATGAGCGGAATATGGTCGTGCGCTGTGGGCGCTATCGGTACTATTCCGCCAAATGGATTGCGACGTTCTGTGCGGGGGGATTGGCTGTTTTGATTCCTGTTCTACTGAACATTTTAGTTGTGTCCATGTTTGTTCCTGCCCGTACGCCGAGTATTGACTATGTGATTTATAGCTATGGAATTTATTACCCGGAGCTGGGGTCCAAACTCCTTTATACAATGCCTGCCCTATATGTTTGCATGCGGTTGCTTATCATCTTTGTTTTCTGCGGCCTTTTGGCGGTGTTGGGCATGTCGATCGCCTACATAACCAAAAACCAGGTGGCGGTTCTGATCACATCATTTTTCATCTGTGTTGCGTTGCAGTTTATTGAAGGCGGCGTATTTG
Source organism: uncultured Oscillospiraceae bacterium (assembly GCA_900554535.1). Classification (GTDB taxonomy): domain Bacteria; phylum Bacillota; class Clostridia; order Oscillospirales; family Acutalibacteraceae; genus Caproicibacterium. The sequence continues at coordinate 5,728 of USIA01000047.1, forward strand.
CTTTCAGCAAATATTCAGCGTCCCTTTCTCCTATCAATTTTTTAGGGCAAATTGGAAACACCAGTAAATTTTTATGGGGAGTCCTTCTGGAGGGTGGCATCATCGCAGCCATTACGATCATCAGCACTTGTGTACGGGGGAAGCGACATGAAATTTATTAAATTGGTTCGCTATGATTTGCAGCATGGCCTTTTCAAAAGGTGGAAGTGGCACGTTGGCGTTGTCCTGATGACCATTGCATTCTGGCTGGTTTTTTGCATACGTGTTTCCGCTTTCAATAAGGGAGTCGTTATCACGGGAACCGGTTCAACCGTTGTGCCAAGCTTCGGGGACGCTGTATTTTATGTTTTTGCCGGCATGTCTGAATATGTCCCGGACCCACAGCAGACTTTTACCTTTCCGCTGGTTTGGATGCTGCTTTATATCGTCCTGTTCTGGATGACATTGGAGTATGCGCACAACGACCTGACCACAACCGGCCAGCAGTTTTTGTTCCGCACGAACGGCCGGACGCTCTGGTGGTTTTCAAAGTGCATCTGGGACCTGTGCATGGTGCTTTCCTTCTTTGTGGTCATCTGGTTGACCTTGCTTGTCCTCTGTTTGGTTTCCGGCTGTCCCATTTCGCTGACGCTGCATGCGGACCTGCTGCAGGACAGCATCCCGGCGGCCGTGACCGGCCCGGGGTATCTCACGCCGCTGCTGCTCGCCACCTTTGTCATGGCGCCGCTTGTGATGTTTGCGCTGAGCATGCTGCAGATGGTGCTGACCCTGTGGGTCAAGCCAATCGTCAGCTTTATCGTATCGATTGTGATTCTGGTTGCTTCTGCCTACAAACTCTCGCCGTTCCTTTTGGGCAACTACGCCATGCCGGTCCGCAACACGGCATATTATGAGGCAGGGGTGACGAATTTGAACGGCGCCGTTTTTGCGGTTATCCTGATTGTGGTGGTGGCAATCGCCGGTGCTTTCCGATTCCGGAAATACGATGTTTTGCCGGTGGACGAGTAAAGGAGGAGAAAACAATGGCGACTGTAGAATGCAAATCCGTTACCAAAATCATTAAGAAAAACAAAGTGATCGACGACATTTCGCTCACGCTGCAAGCGGGCAGGATTTACGGCCTGCAGGGCATCAATGGGTCCGGGAAAACGATGCTCATGCGCCTGATTTCCGGATTGATTTACCCCACCAGCGGAAGCGTTTTGATCGACGGCAAGCAGCTTGGCAAGGAGCTGGCTTTTCCAAAAAGCCTGGGGCTGCTGCTCGAAAATCCCGCTTTTCTGGACAATTACACGGGCTTTCAAAACCTGCACCAGCTCGCGTCCATCAAAAAGCTGGTGCCGGACGAACACCTGCGCGATGTGATCCGGGAGGTGGGCCTGGACCCGGACGACAAACGCACCTACCGCAAATATTCCTTGGGCATGAAGCAGCGCCTGGGCATTGCAGCGGCATACATGGAAAACCCAGACATTGTGATTATGGATGAGCCGACCATTGCGCTGGACACGGCCGGCATCGAGCTGGTCAAGGATATTTTGCAGGAGCAGAAAGCCCGTGGCGCTCTGGTGATTATTTCCTGCCATGATCTGGAGATTTTGCGCCATATGTCGGACGAAATTTTCGTTTTAAATACCGGCCACATCGAAAAGCACCTTTTCGCCCCCTTTGAGGAGGAATCGATATGAAAAAACGGATGCTCGCCGTAATTTTAATCGTGGTCGTCGCCCTTGTCTGCGGCGGACGCATTTATTACGTAAACGCAACCGCGGAGAAAGTGCCGCCTTCTGTTTATTACACAAAGGGGCAGGAGGCATCCATCGGCAAGAATATCTTTTTTGCATACAAAGAGCCGGAAATCATGGATGGCTATTATGTAACGCTGACGGATGCAAAGCTGATTCCAACCGACACCTTTTTAAAAAACCATGGCTTGACGAAAGAGAAAGCAATGCCGGAGCAGCTGAAGGCAGAACAGGACGGCACCATGGCGGTGGAAGACTACATTTATGAGGTGGATGTCCATGTGACCAACAAATCCAATCAGCTGGTCGGCAAAGCGGGCATCGATATGCTGCAATGGAACCTTTTGGCGACGGATTATACCACCCAATGCCAGTGGGAGCTTTTCGCAGCGGTGAACCCCTTCATGAAAGGCGGCACCACGTTTTCGATCAAGGTCGGGGATTCCCGCGATTTCGTGCTTCCGTATGCGGTTTCTTCCGAAAACATATCGCCCGATACCTTGCGCAAGAAAAATCCTGTTGTGATTCTTTCGCAATACCCGGTGCGCAATTTGTTAAAATTAAATGGGTAAGCATTTGAAGCCACCGACCCCGGCCAAGCCGGACCGGTGGCTTTTCCTTGCCGGGCATCTTTTTGCATCCGTGGTGCTGGATACGGCCGGCCTTTGTGGGGCGCGTGCAGGCAGAAAAGAAAAACAAAAAACGCAGTGAGCCAAAATATTGAAGCTCACCGCGAAAATTTTAGAAAACCGTAAAAGAAGAACACAAAAGACCATTTGCCGTGTCCCGTCAGGGGAAATCCTCAGAATGGCCCGTAATTGATCAGATGGGAGATGACAATCAAGCCGTAGGCTGCGATCATCATCGTGCCGATGGCCTTGATGGCGAAGCGGAACCATTTATCGTAACTGACCCCGCACAGCGTGCAGCACACCGCGCAGCCGGCCGGCCACAGGTAATTCGTCAGGCCGTCGCCGAGCTGGTACGTCAGCACCATGACCTGCTGATTGATATGCAGCATGTTCCCCAGCGGGCTTAAAATCGGCATCATCATGACGGCCTTTCCGGAACCGGATACAACAAAGAAGTTAAATGCCGTCACGAACAGGTAGACAATCAAAAGCGTAATCACAGCGTTTTTGCCGTTTAAGGCGTTGCCCATGTAGTAGACGAGCGTATCCATGATGTTTGCGTCCTTTAAAAGCACCATGACGGCGTTGGCAAGGCCGATCGCGAGCGCTGGCACGAGCACGCGCCCGGCGCCCTGGCCAAAGCGTGCGCACACCTCGTTCGGGCCGATGCGGAACAGCACCGCCAGCACGATCATGTATACAATATAAAGCGCCGTGATGTTCGGGAAGCTCCAACCCAGCGCCACACAGCCATAGCCCTGCAGCACCGTGACCACGAGAAAGCCGATCAGCGCGACGACGTGCCGCCATGTCATCGGGATCTCTTCGCCCAGCGCGTTTTCGGCGTTTTGGTCTTTGTACTCGTCGTAGCATAGGCTCTTTGTCGGGTCCTTGCGGATCTTATGCGCGTAGTGCAGAATAAAGAGCAGGCCGATCACGAAGAACACGGCGAGCACCACTGCACGGTAGCCCATGCCGGAGAACATCGGCAGGCCCACGATCTGTTGGGAGACGCCGGTCGTAAACAGGTTGAGCATCCCGCAGGCAAATCCGCAGCACGAGCCGAGCAAAACGGCGGCTGCGCCGGGCATCCGGGCGTAGCCGGCCATCATGATGACTGTCGTGCCCAGTGCAAAGAACGGGTACGCGCCCTCGCCGTAGCCGAGCACGCCGAACAGCGTGAACAGCACGTACATGATGATGACGAGGCTGATCTCCTTGCCCTTTGTCGCGTGAATCAGCTTGTGGATCCCGGCCGCAAACGCGCCGGTCGATTCGAGCACGCCGAGCACGCCGGAGCAGATCAACAGGTTTGCCATGATGTTGATGCCGCCGACGATGCCCTGGTAGAACGACTGGAAGAACACGTCCGGTGTGATGTACGATTTGGCCACATAGGAGAATGTATTCGGGTCCACGATCTCGCGGCCGGAAGTTTTATCCATGACGCGCGCGAAGTTGCCGCTCGGGACGATAAACGACACCACCCAAACGATGACCATCACGATCGTGAGGATGATAAACACGTGCGGCATCTGAAAACCGCGCTTTTTCTTCTGCAAAACGGCTTCGGGGTGTTTTTTCATGCCGGTTCAGTTCCTCCTTCTGCTTTGAGATGAGCGGTATCGAGATATTGCAGCGCACACGCCGCGTGCAGCGCCGCACCCATCCAGAACACGCTTTCGTCGATGACCATGTGCGGATTATGGTGCGGGCACCAGTCCGGGCCGCCGGCGCCGAGCACGACGAAGACGCTCGGTACCGCCTGCGCGATGTAGCTGAAATCTTCCGTGCCGGACATCGGCGTGCCGCCCTCAAGGTTTTCCTTGCCCGCGACCGCTTCCATGGCCGGCAGAAGGCGCCGCAGGAGCGTCTCGTTCGTAAACGTGGACGGGCAGTGAAATTCGTCGAGCTGATACGTCCCGCGCCAAGCCTTGACGTAGGCGTCTACGAGTTCCGGTACGCGCTGCAGGATATGCTCGCGGGCTTCGATGTCGTATGTGCGAAGGCCGAACTGCATCTGAGCCGTGTCTGGCAGAATATTGGAGGCCGTGCCCGCATGCATCGTGCCGCACGAGAGCGTTGCCGCTGCCTGCGGGTCGACTTCGCGCGTCATTAAAAGATTCACGGCCGTGTAGACCTGGTTTGCGATCATTAAGGGGTCGATGCAATCCTGCGGTGCGGACGTGTGCCCGCCTTTTCCCTGGATTTTCAGGGAGAATGTGTCGAGCGACGCGCTCGTGACCCCGGACGTGTAGCGCACCTTGCCGATGGGCACGGTGGACATGATGTGCAGGCCAAACGCCGCGTTCACCTTCGGGTCCTCCAAAAGCCCGTCTTCGACCATCGTCTGGGAGCCGTAGCCGAGGTCCTCGCCAGGGCGTGCTGCT
>USIA01000048.1 GCA_900554535.1 uncultured Oscillospiraceae bacterium
AGGATATTATAGCCGCGGCAAAGTGCCTGCCCGCCGCAGGCGCAAGCGACATATTGCACGCAATATCCTGTGCGTGCTGCTGGCGATTGTCATCGTGGTGTTTGCGTGGTTGACCATACTCTTTACGAAAATGGACCGCACGCACAATTCCGACATGAGCCAATACGTGCAGCAGCCGGAAAGCGCGCCGACCTGGGCCATCAAATCCAATCCACTCGTGACCAATATCCTCCTGATCGGTATGGAAAATCAGGACGGCGGCAGCCCCCGCAGTGACAGCATCATGCTGCTCTCCATTGACCGAATCCATATGAAAATGAAGATGACTTCTTTTCTGCGCGACACCTATGTGCAAATTCCCGGGCATGGCAAGCAAAAGCTCAACGCCGCATTTGCGTATGGCGGTCCGGCGCTGACCATGCAGACGCTCGAAAACAACTACCGGATCAAAATCGACAAATATCTGGCAGTTGGCTTTGACAGCTTTGAGGCAATCGTCGACGCCGTCGGCGGCATTGATGTGACGCTCGATCAGGCGCTGTGCAATGAATTTGCAAAGGGCATTGGCCAATACATGCAGCCCGGCAAGCATACGCTGACCGGTGTGGTCGCCCTTTACTACACGCGCATCCGCAACGTGGGCAATGACTATGGCCGCACCGAACGGCAGCGCGAGGTCATGGGCCAGCTGATCAAAAAGCTGGCCGGACTTGGCCCCTTCAAGCTTAACAAAGTGCTCAGTGAAATCATGCCAAAGCTTTGGACAAACATCCCGGCTATCGAAATGACGGGAATCGCCTTAACCGGATTCCCGGTTGCGCTGGCGGGTCAAAAGACCCAGCAGATTCCTGCGAACAACACGTTCCAGAGCAAAACCATCTCAGGCGTTGGCGCCACGCTGGTGCCAGATTTGGAGACTAACTGCAAACTTTTGCGCGAATTCATTTATGAGGACAGCTCTACCGAGTAAAAGGGCGGCACGCTGCAAAAATTCCTTTTTGAGCAAACATCGCGCGCAAAATAGCGTTCCTGACGGTGAAATCGGCCAGGAACGCTATTTTTTCATTCCCCCGGAAAACCGATGGGCGTTTTATGCTCGCCCCGTTTTTCCATCTCAAATACCTTTTCTTGCCGCAGGGCATTGTAATCCCCGGCCAAAGTGCGGTATAATATAAATAGTAATGCCTGTTCACCGGGCGAAAAGAAGCTGGAGGAAAGATCATGGAGAAAAAGACGTTTTATATCACCACGCCCATCTATTACCCTTCGGGCAAGCCGCACATTGGCCACAGCTACTGCACCGTGGCCAGCGACGCCATTGCGCGTTACAAGCGAATGCAGGGCTACGACGTGATGTTTCTCACCGGCACCGATGAGCATGGCCTGAAAATCGAGCAAAAGGCCGAAGAAGCGGGTATCACCCCGCAGGCCTACGTCGACGGCACCAGCAAGGTATTCCGCGACCTGTGGAAACTTCTGGACATCAGCAACGACCGCTTTATACGCACCACAGACGACTACCACATTCGGGGCGTGCAGAAGATTTTCCGCCAGCTCCACGACAAAGGCGAAATCTATAAGGGCAAATACAAGGGTTGGTATTGCACGCCGTGCGAATCCTTCTGGACCGAAACGCAGCTCAAAGACGGCAAATGCCCGGACTGCGGCCGTGAAGTCAAATGGGCCGAGGAAGAAGCCTACTTTTTCCGCCTCTCCAAATATGCGGACAAGCTGCTGCAGCTTTATGACGAACATCCGGAGTTCATTCAGCCCGAAAGCCGCAAAAACGAGATGATCGCCTTCATCAAACAAGGCCTGCAGGATCTGTGCGTCTCCCGCACCAGTTTCACGTGGGGCGTGCCGGTTGATTTTGATCCCAAGCATGTGGTCTATGTCTGGATTGATGCGCTGCCGAACTATATCACGGCCTTGGGCTATGGCAGCGACGATGAAAGCGACTTCAAAAAATACTGGCCGGCGGACGTACACTTTGTCGGTAAAGAAATCGTTCGCTTCCACACGATCATCTGGCCTGCGATTCTGATGGCGCTCGGCTTACCGCTGCCAAAGCAGGTGTATGGCCACGGCTGGCTGCTCTTCGGCGACGGCAGCAAGATGAGCAAAAGCAAGGGCAACGTGGTCGATCCCTATGTCCTCTGCGAGCGCTACGGCGTGGATGCGATCCGCTATTTTCTGCTGCGCGAAATTCCGTTCGGCAGCGACGGCCTGTTCACGAATGAGGCACTGATCAACCGCATCAATTCCGACCTGGCGAACGATCTGGGCAACCTGCTCTCCCGCACAACTGCCATGGTTCAAAAATACTTCGGCGGCAAGATTCCCCAGGAACAGGAAGCGGGCGAGGAAGACGCATCGCTGGAGATGCTGGGCAATGCGTTGCGCCGGCAATGCGACGAGGCCATTGACAAGTACCAGTTTAGCCGCGCGCTGGAGGAAATTTGGAAATTCATCGCGCGCACAAACAAATACATCGACGAGACTATGCCCTGGGCGCTCGGCAAGGACGAAACAAAACGTGCACGCCTGGCTGCTGTGATGGATCACCTATGCGAAGCGCTTCGGCTGGTGTCCATTCTGCTGACGCCCTTTATGCCAAATACAACGCCGAAAATTCAAGCACAACTGGGTCTCGACCCGGCGGACTGCACGTATGAACGCGCGGGGAGCTTCGGCCATTTTCCGGCCGGCTGCACGGTGCAAAAAGGCGAGTCGCTCTTCCCGCGCATCGATGTAGAAAAAGAGATCGAGGCGCTCAACGAACTGATTCCAACACCTGGAGCTGCAAACGAGTCTCAAAAAAAGGTCAAGGAAGAACTGGCGGGTGTCGCGCAGATCAATATTGACGATTTCGCAAAGGTGGAGTTGCGCGCCGCCAAGGTAATGAACTGCGAAAAAATCAAGCGCGCCAAAAAGCTTTTGAAGTTGACGCTTGACGACGGCACTGGCGAGCCGCGCACAGTCTGCAGCGGCATTGCGCAGTGGTACAAACCGGAGGATCTGATCGGCAAGACGGTTGTTGTGGTGGCGAACCTCGCGCCCGCAAAGCTCTGCGGCGTGGAGAGCCAGGGCATGATTCTGGCCGCGGATGCAGGCGAAAACGACGTGAAGGTCGTTTTCCTCGACGGCGTACCGGCAGGCAGCAAGATTCGATAATCCAAACAGGACACAAAGCTTTTCGGTCAATAGACCGGCATAGCGCGCGGGGCACTCCCCCCCCACCGCCGGAGGAACCCATTTTATGCAATACGAAAACATCTTCGACAGCCACGCCCATTACGACGACGCGGCCTTTGATACGGACCGCGATGCACTGCTAAAAAGCCTGCCGGAAAAGGGTGTGTGCCATATCATTGATTGCGGCTCCAACCTGGAATCGAGCCGCAAGGCGATCGAATTGGCGGGGCAGTATTCCTATCTGCATGCGGCTGTGGGTCTGCACCCAGAGGAGGTCGCGCATGCGCCAACAGACTGGCTGGATGCGCTCAAAGCCATGCTTGACCAGGCGGCAGAAAACCGCATTGTGGCGGTCGGCGAGATCGGGTTGGACTACCATTTTAAAGAAAATGCCCCGCGTCAGACGCAGCAGGCGGCCTTTGCCGCACAGTTGGAACTGGCCGCGGCATACGATCTACCGGTCATTGTCCACGACCGGGACGCGCATGCGGACACCCTGACGTTGCTGCAAAAATATAAACCGCGCGGCGTTTTACACTGTTTTTCCGGCAGTGTGGAAATGATGCGCGAGGTGGTCAAGCTGGGTCTCTATATTGGCCTGGGCGGTGCGGTAACGTTCAAAAATGCCAAAATGCCGGTGCGCGTCGCCGCGGCTGTGCCTGCGGACCGGCTGCTCAATGAGACGGACTGCCCCTATATGGCGCCGGTCCCGCTGCGCGGCAAGCGGTGTGATTCCACGATGATCCCCTATAGCGCGGAAGTAATCGCTGCCGCGCGCGGCATCACCGCACAGGAGGTTTTGAATCTCGGCAGGCGCAACGCAGAAACCCTGTTTGGCTTGAAAGAAGGCCTGCCCGAGCGACGCTGCGAATGAAAGGAGAAACCGCCGATGGCAATTTTCCTGCATATGCCGTCTGAATCGGAGCTCTCCTACCGCCGTTTTCTGATCGCCGACGAAGCGACGATGGCCTATAATTTGGGCTTTGGCGACCATGGTGGCTGCACATACCGCCGCACGCCTGAAGAAGTCCGGTGCTGGTACCAGAAGTGGAACCATGGTTCCAAAAATTTTTACGCTTATATTCTGCGCGCAGTGGACCAGCGGCCGGTCGGCGAAGTGGCTCTGAGCGGGGCATCGGAGCAGCCAATGGTAAACGTCTTAATTGAGGCACGCTACCGCGGACAGGGGTACGGCCTTGCGGCGCTGCAGCAGCTCTTGGAATATGCCTTTTGCGTTCAGCGTCAAAAAGCGGTATACGATGATTTTCCCGCTACGCGCTTACAAGCGGAAGCGGTTTTTGCCCGTGAGGGATTCGTCCGCACAGACAGCGGGCTGCTCGTCTGCACGCGGGAAGCATTTTATGCGCACAAACGGGCGCAATTGCCGAAAAATTGAATCCAACAAATAACGAGGTTAGGGCCCAAAAGAGTTCCCTAACCTCGTTATTTTGTTGCACGTGGGTCTGCGACGCGCCTATGCTATTCCCAGATTATGTGTGGCGCGTTTTATGTCCGGACGCTACCTCGAAATGATATTTCACAATTCCAAGGTCAATTTTCGTATAAGGTCCCATACCCGCTATGCGGATAACAGGCTCCCCGTCTTTCAGCTCAATTTTGAATTTCTGTTGGTTGATTGCGGTTGGCGCCAGGAGAGCGGCCTCGACTCCTTTCCGGAACCAGTCCGGCATTTCAGCTTTCGTATCCACAATTCTTTCAAGTGGCCGGTTCTTATGAGCCGTTCCCTGTGTTTGGCCGTACCCTATGGCGATGACCAGCACCATTTTTTCGCCTGCTGGGATCAGTTTTTTTACAGCAGATTTATTAAAAGATAACGCCACCCAGCAGGTATTCAACCCCATCCTCTGCGCTTCCAGAACGATCTTCTCTCCGTAGTAGCCGCATCTTTCCTGCAGATCATTTGACGGCTTTCCCGCCAGAATAAGATAATTCTTCACATTGCGGAATTTGCCGTAATGGGCCAGGGTTGAATCAAATCCGAACGGATCGTCATAGCGTATCTGAATATGCAGTCCGCTTTTTTCATTGCACTCTTTCACCAATGCATCGAGTTTCTGCCGCTTTTCCGTCTCGATTTTCTGACCGGTATAGGCTCTTACGGAGTGCCTTTCTTGAATTGCCTGTAATAAATCCATTGCTTTTGCTTGCCCTTCTTAAATTAGCAGAAAAGTTCATTCTTTTTTCTTTCCGAACAAGCCTTTTTGATTGCCAGCGCCGCAACAGATACCATAGCGGCATTCACTTTGCGGGCCGACTGCGGACAGATCGACACGCAGCGCATGCACGAAATACATTTCTTGCTGTCCGTTTCCTTGGGATTTTCCTTGCTGATCGCCTGTGCAGGGCATTTTTCAGCGCAAAGGCCGCAGGCGTTGCACTTACGGTCTGCCTTCGGAACCAAGCCCACCCCTCCCGCTTTTTTGTAGGGCCGATTTCCTGGAATTTGAGGGGTGGAGAGATTGGCATTACCATTGATTTTTTCGAGAATCTTATGGGCAAAGTCTCGCAGTTCACTTTTATCTTGTTCATCTGGCCTGCCCGTGGCATATTCGTGCATGATGGAGTGCTCCGCAATGGCGGCAATGCTGGCGATCACCCTAAAACCGCTTTTCTCCGCGACGTCGCTCAGTTCAATGAGTGTGTCTTCGTATGCCCGGTTGCCATAAACGCAGACGACCACACACAGAGCCTGATTGCCCTGAATCTCACCCAGCCTCTGCGCGGCGAGGGCCGGAACGCGCCCTCCAAAAGAGGGAACAGCGATCACTGCAAGATCGTCCTGCGCTAAACCAAGGTTTGAAAAATTGAAAGCTGCGTCAGATAGGTCCACTGTTTTGACAGGTTGTTTCCATTCTGAAGTGATCGTGTCAAGGACTTTCTGGGTTCCGCCGGTGGGACTGAAAACAATTTGAACTGTATGCATACGTCTTCCTCCTGTAATATTTAGATTTATAACGATTGTACTCCATGCAAGATGTAATGTCAACATTTACAGGACGGGAAATTTGCATTATAATGATAGCAAAAGGGGGAGGATCGTGATGCATATCAGTACAAGGTGCTCTGTGGCCATCCATTGTCTTGTATTCATTCATGAGTATGGTGACAAAGTCAAAGTGACCAGTGATTTATTATCCCGTTCCACGGGCGTCAATCCGGTTACAATCCGGAACATTCTCAGTGCTTTGAAAAAAGATGGCATCGTGTCGATACGATCCGGGACAGGCGGCGCAAAAATCCGGTGCCCTTTGCATGAAATCAATCTCTACCGCGTCTGTATGGCTTTGGAACCGGATTTTCTATCCAAACTGATCGGAATCCACCCTTCGCCAGCAGCATTATGTCCGATAGGAAATAGCATCCACGATGTATTGGATTGTTCTTATGGAAAAATTAAAAACGATTTGAAAAAAAGTTTAGCGGGCATTACGCTTGAGAACATCGTTTCCGATTACCACCGGCTCCACCAAAAAAACGCTGTCGATCCCGCGTGAACAGTTCTAAAAGAATGCGGCGGTACCTCATCTTCCGAGGGGAAACGACATACAATATTTTATCTGGCCCAGCCATGCAGGCGATTCTCGATTTCACCAGTGCCACAAAAATTTTTCTATTTGGGCCCAAATTCCTACCAAACGGGCGATACAAGGCCCGGGACTTCGATTACAATAAAGTCAAAAGATACCCCCACCCCGTGTAGGGGTTAAGAAAGGAGGAATACCATGCAGGAGAAATATGATGTGACCGGCATGAGCTGCGCGGCCTGCTCGGCCCGCGTGGAAAAAAGTGTGTCGGCACTGCCCGGCATGAAGGAATGTTCGGTCAATCTGCTCAAAAACAGCATGGTAGTCAACTATGACGGCCAAGCGCTGAGCAGCGCACAAATCATTCAAGCGGTGGAAAAAGCCGGATATGGCGCTTCGCTGCAAACCAATGGCAAAGGGACTGCCAGCAAGGCACAGGCCTCGCCTGTCGATACAGCTAAACAAGAATACCAGGTCATGAAGCGCCGGGTGATCTGGTCCTTCGTCTTTACTGTCCCACTGTTTTATATCTCAATGGGCCACATGATGGGCTGGCCGCTGCCGGGGTTTTTCCTTGGCACCCAAAACGCCATGATCTATGCCCTGACCCTATTTTTGCTGGTGCTGCCAGTGGCCATCATCAACAAAAAATACTACCGGCAGGGCTTCAAGACCTTGCTGCACGGCTCGCCTAATATGGACTCGCTGATTGCATTGGGGTCCGGAGCATCCCTGGTTTACGGAGTCTATGCTCTGTACAAAATCGCCTTTGGCTTCGGTCACGGGGATCTGGCCATGGTGGACCAGTTCACCAGTGACCTGTACTTTGACGGTGCGGGCACGATTCTGACCTTAATTACGTTAGGCAAATTCTTTGAGGCCAGGGCCAAGGGCCGCACCTCCGACGCCATCAATAAGCTCTTGAATCTGGCTCCCAAGACGGCCACCGTCCTGCGGGACGGCAAGGAAACGGTGATCCCCGCGGAAGATGTGGTAAAGGGCGATATTCTGATCGTCAAAGCCGGGGAGTCCATTCCCGTGGACGGCGTGCTGCTTCAGGGCACCGCCTCGGTGGATGAGTCCGCCATCACCGGCGAGAGTATCCCAGTCGACAAGCAAACCGGAGATAAGGTAATCGGCGCCACCATCAACCAGAGCGGCTATTTCCAGATGCGGGCCGACAAGGTGGGCGACGAGACCACCCTCTCCCAGATCATCCGCCTGGTGGATGAGGCCACCAGTTCTAAGGCCCCTATCGCCAAAATGGCGGACAAAGTGGCCGGTGTGTTTGTGCCGGTGGTCATCGGTGTTGCGCTGGTGGCCGCGGTGGTGTGGCTGCTCTGCGGCGCGACCTTTGAGTTTGCACTGAGCATCGCCGTGTCGGTACTGGTGGTCTCCTGCCCCTGCGCTTTGGGCCTGGCCACCCCCACCGCCATCATGGTGGGCACCGGACGTGGCGCCAGCAACGGTATCCTGATCAAATCCGCCGAGGCACTGGAAACAGCGCACAGTGTCAATGTGGTGGTGCTGGACAAAACCGGCACCATCACCCAGGGCAAGCCGGTGGTCAACGACCTAGCCTGTCAGAACGGCGTCTCGCAGCAGTCGCTTTTGCAGGTGGCTGCCTCGCTGGAAAAGTTGTCTGAACATCCGCTGGCGCGGGCCATTGTGGCGGAGGCACAGCGGCAGCAGATCCCGTTCCTTCCGGTCTCTGATTTTGAGCAGATCCCCGGCCAGGGCATCCGCGGCACGATCGACGGACAGGAATGCCTGGCCGGCAATCAGAAGATGATGGACGCCTTTGGCGTGCACGACGCCGCGCTGGAACAGATGCAGGACCGCATGGCGGACCAGGGTAAGACGCCCTTGTTCTTTGCTGCGGCGGGCAAGCTCATCGGTATGATCGCCGTGGCCGACGTGGTCAAACCCACCAGCAAGCAGGCTATCGCCGATTTGCAGGCCATGGGCATCCAGGTGGTCATGCTCACTGGCGATCACAAAAAGACCGCTGAGGCCATTCGCAAACAGGTGGGCGTGGACCGGGTAGTGGCCGAAGTGCTGCCCCAGGACAAGGAGCGGGAGATCCGCAAACTCCAAGAGAGCGGCAAGAAGGTAGCCATGGTGGGTGACGGCATCAACGACGCTCCCGCCCTGGCCCGGGCCGACGTGGGCATTGCTATCGGCGCCGGCACCGACGTGGCCATGGAATCCGCCGACATCGTGCTGATGAAGAACGATCTGCTGGATGTGGCCGGTGCCATTGAGCTGAGCAAGGCCACCATCCGCAACATCAAGGAGAATCTGTTCTGGGCCTTCTTCTACAATATCATCGGCATCCCCATCGCGGCCGGTTGCTATTACGCCGCCTTTGGCCTCAAGCTGAGCCCGATGATTGCGGCTCTGGCCATGAGTTTCAGCTCAGTATTCGTGGTGAGCAACGCCCTGCGTCTGCGTTTCTTCAAACCGAAACATGGTTCCGCAGCAGCGGCAAAAAAAGGAAAAGAAACTGCCGCTACCTCGGAACATGCGATAATCACCCCGGCAGCCGAACCTGCCCCTGCGGCGGCGTGCCCCTGCCAAACGCAATCCAACCAAACAACAGGAGGTATTTCCATGAAAAAGGAACTTTCAATCGAAGGCATGATGTGCCAAAACTGCGTCAAGCACGTAACCCGCGCGCTGGAAGGCATCCCTGGTGCAACTGACGTTGACGTCAGCTTGGAGGACAAGAAAGCCACGGTATCCGTTCCGGAAGCTGTGACTGACGATGCTTTGAAGGCTGCGGTAGCGGACGCCGGCTATGAAGTGACCGGGATTCAAAATGCAGGCTGATAAGAAAAGCGTGACCCGTTCTATTAAGATCGCCCGGGGTCAGTTAGACGGCGTCCTGCGCATGATTGAGGAGGACCGCTACTGTGTGGACATCTTCAATCAGCTGTTGGCAACGCAGGCCATCTTGAAACGGGTCAATCGAGAAATTATGCACGCCCATATCCGCGGTTGTGTCCGGGAGGGCCTTCATACCGACGAGCCAAACCCCAAGTTGGAAGAGGCGTTGGAACTGCTCGATAAGTTGATCCAGTAAGGCACAAATGGCCGCAGGAAACACAATACAGGAAGGATTCTGTCCATGAAACGTGAGGAGCTGGCGCATATAGAGAGCCTATTACAGGATGTAGCATCAAATACGCTTGCGCTGGTACATCCCGCAAATCCCACACAGAACAGCACCCTGCCGGCTGGGCATTTACAGGCCAGGATAAATGGGAAGGGAAAACGGGAAACCTACACCGTTTTCCCCGGCATTGAGGTGTCGTTCGATGCCGTGCTCGCTTCGACACTGAACGTCCATCATGCGTCAACGACCTCTGTGTTGGAAGCGTTTTACTGCCATAGCGGTCGGGTCGGCTGGAATATGCAGGGCGGCACAGCAGTCTATCTGGGTACTGGCGATATGACTGTGCATAGCGCCGCCTGCTGCGCCGAATCTGCAATGATGTTTCCGCTGCGGTATGCTGAGGGGATTTCCATCTCAATGGATCTGGAACGCTTGGCATCAGATTGCCCAGCGGTTCTGCGCAAAGCCGGCATCGATCTTCAAAAACTTCAGACCACATTTTGTGCAGGCGGCCCGGTGATCATTCCAGCCTGCCCGGCGCTTGAATGGCTGTTCGAGCCGCTTTGCCCGGTGGCTGGCCAT
>USIA01000049.1 GCA_900554535.1 uncultured Oscillospiraceae bacterium
AGGCGGCCCCGGTACCGGCAAAACCACCACTCTGGATGCCATTCTCCACATCTTGCGGGAAAAGGGTGAGAAAGTCTTTTTGGCTGCGCCGACCGGCCGCGCAGCCAAGCGGATGAGCGAACTGACCGGCGAGGAGGCAAAAACCCTGCACCGGTTGCTGCAGGTGGAATGGGACGGCGGCGGGAGCCCGGCCTTTGCACGCAATGAACAGAACCCGCTCGCTTGCGATGCGCTGATTATCGACGAGCTGTCCATGGTGGATGCGCAGCTGTTTGAGGCCGTCTTGCGCGCGCTGCCTATGGGCTGCCGTCTAATTCTGGTTGGCGACTGCGACCAGCTGCCCAGTGTGGGCCCCGGCAGTGTCTTGAATGATCTTATTGCTTCCGGCATGCTGCCTGTCGTGCAGCTGGCCCATGTGTTCCGCCAGTCGCGCCAGAGCCGCATTGTCACAAATGCGCACAAGATTATTGCCGGGGAAATGCCGGTGTTGAGCGATAATCGCGGGGATTTCTTCTTTCTGCAGCGTTCCTCACCGGAGGAGATCACGCAGACGATTTTGGAACTGTGCAGCAAGCGATTGCCTGCCAGCTATGGTTTTTCCGCCGTGACGGATATTCAGGTGCTTTCTCCGGGCCGCAAGGGCGAGCTGGGAGTCATAGAACTCAATCGCCAGCTGCAGGAATGCCTGAATCCCCCGGACAATGGAAAGCGCCAATGCAAGGTCAATGGACGTGTGTTTCGCGTCGGCGACAAGGTCATGCAGGTGAAAAACAACTATACGCTCTCTTGGGAAAAGGATGACGGGACGATGGGGGAGGGCGTCTATAATGGCGACATTGGAACGCTGGTCGCCATTGACCGGGCGGCGGGCCTGCTGCAGGTAGAGATGGACGGCAAGCGCGTCACGTATGAAACGGAAACGGCGGAAGAACTGGAGCTTGCCTATGCGATGACGGTGCACAAAAGCCAGGGCAGTGAGTTCCCGGCTGTAGTCATGCCCATGTATCCAGGCCCTCGGCCACTGTATTACCGCAATTTATTTTACACAGCGGTCACGCGGGCGCGCAGGCTGCTGGTGCTTGTGGGCCTGCAGCAGACCGTGCGCACAATGGTGGAGAACGACAGGCGCACAAAGCGCTATACCGGCCTGAGCGCTTTTTTGACCGGTGAGGTGATTGCAGATGAAGCATGACGCCAATTGGCTCGGCGAACGGACGCTGGACCTCTTCTTTCCGCCCCGCTGCCCCTATTGTGGAGAAGTGATCCGCATCGGTACGCGCGTCTGCCCGCGCTGCGCGGATATCGAACCCACGCCCATCCAGCGCTGGATCCCGATGCAAGACGCCGAACCTGCGCCTTGTATCGCGGCCTATCCCTATCGGCCGCCGATCCGCGATGCCATGCACCGGTTTAAGTTTGAAGGAGAGCCGGAATTAGCCAAGTTTTATGGAAAAATCCTCGCCGACGTGGTGCGCCAGACAGAATGGCAGTTTGATGTGCTGACGTGGGTGCCCATGTCTCGCTGGCGGCAGATGCGGCGCGGGTATAACCAGAGTATGCTGCTGGCAAAGGTGGCAGCTCAATTTTTGCGGAGGCCTGCAAGGCCATTGCTTGAAAAGCACCGCCTCAACCGGCGGCAGCACCGGCTGACAGTGGATGCGCGCTGGAAAAATGTAGCGGACGTATTTGATGCGCGGCCGGAAGCGGACGGACATGCAATCCTGCTGATCGATGATATTGTCACGACGGGCGCTACCATGCAGGACTGCGGACGGGCACTTTTGCAGGCGGGCGCAAAAAGCATTTGCTGCGCCGCGGTGGCCACACCGCAGCCTGTCGACAGATAAGGATTGAAAGCGACCGGGAAGTATAGTATAATTTAAAGAACCAAAAATCGAAAACAAGCTTTGCGATTGGAAATAGATGGGATGTGATTCTGTGCTCGGTACCGATATTGCGATTGATCTTGGTACATATGCCATTAAAATCTATGTGGACGGCAAAGGAATTGTTGTCAACGAGCCTGCTGTGGTTGCGGTCCGCGCGGAAGATGAAGAAGTGTTGGCCATCGGCTCTGAAGCGTATGCGATGCTGGGGCGCACCAGCGATCGCGTCAAGGTCATTCGCCCGCTCGTAAACGGCGTCATCTCCAACTTTGATCTGGCCCGCTATATGGTTGACCGTTATATTCGCCAACTCGGCGGCACACGCATGATTATGCCGCGTGTGGTGGTCAGTATTCCCTGTCAGATTACAGAAGTGGAAAAACGCGCTGTTGTCAACGCCATCAGCAGCGCAGGCGTGCGGAAAATCTGCCCCATTGTCGAGCCGGTTGCTGCGGCAATGGGCGCGGGTGTGGACGTCAGCACACCGCACGGCACGCTGGTGATCGATGTGGGAGGGGGCACAACAGATATGGGCGTAATCTCGCTGAGCGGTCTGTCCATTTCCCGCTCGCTCAAAATCGCGGGCCTCGCGTTCGATGACGCCATTATCCGCTATACAAAGCGCACCTATGACCTCATCATCGGCGAGCGTATGGCAGAAGACTGCAAAATCGCCATCGGCGGCGTGATGCAGCGCCCGGAAGAGGTCGTTTACCGTGTGAAGGGCCGCGATGCCAACACGGGCCTGCCCTCGTATGTGGACCTGAAGAGCACAGAGCTGGTGGAGCCTCTGCTCGATCCGGCCAGCGAGATTGTGCGCGTGCTGCAGGAAATGCTGGAAAAGACGCCGCCGGAGCTGCTGGGCGATATTTATGTGGACGGGATTGTGATGACCGGCGGTTCGGCTCAGCTTTATGGCTTGGATGATTTTATTTCCAATAAGGTTAAAATGCCGGTCCATGTTGCGGATGACGCGGATATCTGTGTCGCTTTAGGCGCTGGAAAGGCCATTCAATTCATTGACGATGCGGAGAATAAAGAATACGGCGTGATTAACCCGCTGAGTGCGGCTTATTAATAAAATAGAGAATCAAAAGGACCCCTGCTCGCAAGCAGAGGGCCCTTTCTTTCGTACGCTTTTTAGAGGGGATCATCGGGGTTGGTGATATGGTCCGGGTCCACGGTATCCGCATCTACAAACACCTGGCTGGCTGCCTTGTAGCTCATTTCCAGTTTTCTGCCGGCCGTTTCCAATGTCAGAGGGCCTTCGTATTCGCCCACAGCATCCACTTTAATCTCGCTGCCAAGTTGCAGGTTCAGCGTCTCCAGATAGTCCAGCAGCGCCGGATCCTCCCGCACCTGCCGCAGCGTGACGACTTCACCCGGCGCCACCGAAGAGAGCGGGCGAATGGCAGAGGCATGCAGATCCCCCTGTTCGTCCGGAATCGGCGTGCCATGCGGGCAGCAGTCCGGGTGGCCGAGAAAATCAGCCAGACGTTTTTGCAGACGGGGGGAGGTTGCGTGTTCCAGCAACTCAGCGTCTGCGTGCACCTCGCTCCAACGATAGTGCAAATATCTGCGGAGAAAGACCTCCCAAAGTTGATGGGCGCGCAGCAACGGTGCGGCGGCGGCAATGCCCGCCCCGGGCAGACGGCTGCCTGCATAGGGTTCGTAGACAATATAGCCTTCCCGCCGCAGTTTGACCAGCATCTCGCTGACCGAAGCGGGAGAAACATGGAGTCGTTCCGCCAGGGCCTTGTTGCTGACATTCTGCCGCAAGCCGCCCATATGATAAATTTCCTTTAAATAATCTTCTTTGTTGGATGTCATGTCTATTCCTCCGGAATAGGGACGCCTTTAGGCATACCTAATATGGGGCTATTATATACCGAATTTCTAAAAAGCGCAAGAAAAACTTGTCCTCACGGGATGGTTTTGCAAAAAAGAGGCAAACTTTTTATAAAAGCATGCAAAATGCTTGATTTTTTTGAAAAATGGACTACAATAAAAGAGCACAAATTTAGTAAACATTCATGCTTAAAAAGCCTCCGCGCCTGGGCGGAAGCAGAAGGAGTATCGGTATGCCAAAAGCAATTCTAGAAGTGAAGAACCTCTCTGTCAGTGCGGCGGGCGAGCCAATTCTGCACAATGTAAATTTAACGATTTATCCCGGTGAAACCCACGTCCTGATGGGTCCGAACGGTGCGGGCAAGTCCACGTTGATGAACGTGCTTATGGGCAGCCCGGAATATAAGGTGGAAAGCGGCCAGATCTTGGTCGACGGGGAGGACCTGACCCACGCCACGGTGGATGCGCGCGCGCGTGCAGGCCTTTTCATGTCTTTCCAGAGCCCGGAGGAAGTGCCTGGCATCACGCTGGAGGATTTCCTGCGCGCGAGCAAGGCGGCAATCACGGGCAAACCGTTGAAGATTTTTGCCTTTCAAAAGGAACTGCACAAACAAATGGAAGCGTTGGATATGGACCTTTCCTACGCGCAGCGCAGCCTGAATGTCGGTTTTTCCGGCGGTGAAAAGAAAAAGTCCGAGATTCTGCAGATGCTGATGCTGCAGCCGAAGCTGGCGCTGCTCGACGAGACGGACTCTGGACTGGATGTCGATGCGGTCAAGGTGGTATCCCAGGGCATCCGGCAGTATAAAAACGACAAAAATGCATTGTTGATTATTACACATAACGCCAAAATTTTGGAAGGCCTTACCGTCGACTATGTGCATGTATTGGTTGATGGCGCTATCCTGCGCAATGGCGGCGCGGAACTGGTGGATGAGATTACAAACGAAGGCTTCCGGCCGTTGGAAGAGGGTGAACAAGCTTGAAGGATGAGAAGGAAAAAACACAGGTTGCGGACATCGACCGCAGCGTATATGATATCAAGGATAAGGTGAATCCTTCCTTTGAGACGCAGGCGGGCCTAACTCCGGAGATTGTCGAAAAGATCAGTGAAGAAAAGGGCGATCCCGAGTGGATGCGCGCATTTCGGTTAAAATCTCTGGAAATTTATAATAAACTGCAGGTTCCGAACTGGGGCCCGCCGATTGACGGGCTGAATATGAATAACATTGTCGCCTATGTGCGCCCGAATACCCCGATGCGCGCCAAGTGGAGCGAGGTGCCGGAGGACATCAAAAATACGTTTGAACGTCTGGGCATCCCGGAAGCAGAACGCAAGTCCCTGGCGGGCGTCGGCGCGCAGTATGACAGCGAGGTTGTCTATCACAACGTCCGCGCCGAGGTGGCGGCCCAGGGCGTCGTTTATACCGATATGGAGAGCGCGCTCAAGGGCGAATATGCAGAAATGGTCCGCGAGCATTTTATGAAGCTGGTGCCGCCAACCGACCACAAGTTCGCTGCCCTGCACGGGGCTGTCTGGTCGGGCGGTTCCTTTGTCTATGTGCCGCCGGGCGTTTCTGTTGAGATCCCGCTGCAATCCTATTTCCGCCTGAATGCACCGGGTGCGGGCCAGTTTGAGCACACGCTGATTATTGTGGACAAGGGCGCCTATCTGCACTTTATCGAGGGCTGCTCAGCTCCGAAATACAATATTGCAAACCTTCACGCCGGCTGCGTGGAGCTTTTTGTCGAGGAGGGCGCACGCCTGCGCTATTCCACAATCGAGAACTGGTCCAAGAATATGTATAACCTCAACACAAAGCGTGCGTTGGTCAAAAAGGGCGGTACTGTCGAGTGGGTGTCCGGCTCCTTCGGTTCGCACACGTCTTATCTGTACCCGATGAGCATTCTCCAAGGCGAAAACGCCCACATGGAATTCACCGGCATTACTTTTGCCGGCAAGGGCCAGGAGCTGGACACCGGCGCCAAGGTGGTTCACGCTGCACCGCACACCACTTCGCATATCAGCACCAAGTCCATCTCCAAAGACGGCGGCGCCTGTATCTACCGCAGCGCAGTGACCATCCAGAAGGAGGCTGTGGGCAGCAAGTCCGCCGTCTCCTGTGAATCCCTGATGCTCGACAGCCGCTCGCGCTCTGACACCATTCCTGCGATGGATGTGCGCAACGACGAGTCAGACGTTGGGCATGAGGCAAAGATCGGGCGCATCAGCGATGACGCGATCTTTTATCTGATGAGCCGCGGCATTAAGGAAGAAGATGCCCGCGCCATGATTGTCAGCGGCTTTGCGGATCCAATCGCCAAGGAGCTGCCAGTGGAATATGCGGTCGAGATGAATAACCTCATTACGCTTGAAATGAACGGAAGCATCGGATAAGGAGGAAGGAATATGCAAGTCAATTTAAAAAGCATCAATCCCCTGCCGGTGCTGACATGGAACCGGCTGGGGGTCAACAGCGCATCGCTGCAGGCCGAGGCCCATGTGCAGCCTGCTTCTGTGCCGCAGGCGCCGGAGGATGTGGCGGCTGTGGAGACGGGGATGGGCGCGGAAACCGTCGCATTTGTCGCGCAAAACTGCACCGAATGCCATGTCTATGAGAGCGCTGGCAGTGAGGCGGAGACGCCTTATATGCAGCAATATACGCTCACAGCGGGCCAGGGCTTGGTAGACCGCACCTGCATTCGCGCCAAGGCGGGCAGCTCAATCACCGTGGTACAGTCCTATGTCGCGGGCGACGACAGTGCCTGCTTTCACGGCGGTCTGACGCAGATCATCGCCGAAAAAGGCGCGCATGTGCGCCTGGTGCAGGTACAGTTGCTCAATGACGCTTCCACACACTTTGACGATGTTGGCGCGCAAATCGGCGACGACGCAACCGTCGAGCTTGTACAGGTCGAATTGGGCGGTGCGCAGGCCTTTGCAGGCTGCCTGGGCGCGCTGCAGGGATACCAGTCTAAATTCGATATCAAGACTGCCTATCTGGGCGATAACAGCCGCAAACTTGATTTTAACTATGTTGCGCGCCAGACCGGCCGCAAGACGAACAGCGAGATACATGCGGCGGGCGCGTTGTTCGGCCGGAGCGAAAAGGTTTTCCGCGGAACGATCGACTTTCGGAAAGGGGCGGCGCGCTCGACTGGACATGAGTCGGAGGATACGCTGCTGTTTAGCCCCGAAGCGCGCAACCGCACCGTGCCGTTAATCCTCTGCACCGAAGAGGATGTGGAAGGACAGCATGCGGCTACAATCGGCAAGATCAATGCGCAGCGGATGTATTATTTGCAGTCGCGCGGCCTGAGCGAAGCGGAGGCCAAGCATTTGGTCGTGCTGGCGCAGTTTGCGCCGGTTTTTGCCGAAGTGCCGGACAAATCCCTGCGCGATCAGATTGATGAATATCTTGAGAGGAGGATGCAGTTTGTCTGATGAAATCCGGGAGCAGTTCCCTTTGCTGCAAAAACCGATCAACGGCAAGCCGCTGGTTTATCTCGACAGCGCGGCTACCGCGCAGCGCCCACAGGCTGTTTTGGACGCAGTAGAGGCCTTTTACCAAACGGAAAACGCCAACCCGCATCGCGGTCTGTATGATCTGGCCCTGCGTGCGACGGATGCTTATGAAGCCGCGCGCAAGCGGATTGCGCAGTTTCTTAATGCGCCGCCGGAGGAGGTCATTTTCACGCGCAATGCGAGCGAATCGTTGAACCTTCTGGCCTACAGTTGGGGCATGGCAAACCTGCATGCCGGCGACCGCGTGGTCATCTCCATTTTGGAGCATCACAGCAATTTGGTACCTTGGCAGCAGGTTTGCCGGGCGACTGGCGCGAAGCTGGAATACCTGTATACCGACCAGGACGGCATACTGCCGGATTCGGAGATCGAGAAGAAGATCACCAAAGGGGTCAAGATGGTCTCCATCACGCATGTCTCCAATGTGCTGGGCCTTTTGTCCCCAGTGGAAAAGGTGATCGCACGGGCGCATGCAGTCGGCGCGCTCTGCGCAGTGGACGGCGCCCAGAGCGTCCCCCATATGCGCGTGGATGTGCAGAAGCTGGGGGCGGACTTCCTGGCCTTTTCCGGCCACAAACTCTATGCGCCTATGGGCATCGGCGTGCTTTGGGGCCGCCGGGAGCTGCTCGAAGCCATGCCGCCTTTCCTGACTGGCGGCGAGATGATCGAGGATGTCAGCGAACAGGAGGCCACTTGGGCGCCACTTCCGCAAAAGTTTGAGGCCGGTACGCAGAATGCCGGTGGCGCGATTGGCCTGGCGGCTGCAATCGATTGGATGGAAAAAATCGGAATGGATCAAATCGAACGTCGTGAGGCAGATGTGATGGATTATGCACTCGATCAGATGCTGCATTGCCCGCATATTGTGGTGTACGGCGATCCGACTGCCAAGCGGCACGGTTCCATTGCGTTTAATGTGGAGGACGTGCATCCGCATGATGTGGCGAGCATTTTGGACGCGGACAATGTCTGCGTGCGCGCCGGCCATCACTGCGCCCAGCCACTGCTGCATCATCTGGGTCTGCGCGCCTGCGCACGCGCCAGTTTTGCCGTTTATAACAACCGGGCGGACGTCGATGCGTTGATTGCCAGCCTGAAGAAAGTAAGGGGGTGGCTCGGCTATGGGGCTTGAGTCGATTTATACACAGATTATTACGGAAAACAGCCGCTCCAAGGAATATAAGCATCCAGTTGAGGGTGCGACTGCGGTTGTCAAAGGCGTCAATCCCTCTTGCGGCGATGAGATCGCACTGCAATTGCGCGTCAAGGACGGCGTGATCGAGGAGGCGGCGTTCGTGGGGGATGGCTGTGCGATTTCCCAGGCCTCCGCGTCTATTATGTGCGGCCTGATTGAGGGTAAGCCTGTCAAAGAGGCAGAGCACCTTGCACAGCTGTTCCTTAAGATGATCAAGGGCGAGGTGGATGAGAGCGCGCTTGACGAATTGGAGGACGCGCAGGCGTTCCGCGACATTGCCCACATGCCTGCCCGTGTCAAGTGCGCGGTGCTGGGCTGGCATACGCTGGAGGAGGCCCTGGACACAGACAAATCGGGCACAGAGAAAAAGAAATCCACCTGCTGAAGGAGAATGTATCGATGCCGTTTATTGAGACAAAGACCAATCTTCCGATCACCGAAATACAGGAGCAGTCCCTGAAGGAACAATTCGGCAATGCCATCGGCACACTCGGCAAAAGTGAGGGCTGGCTGATGCTCCGCTTTGAGGGCGGCTGCCATATGTGGTTCCAGGGCACGGATTCTCCTTGTGCGATTGCAGAGGTAAAGCTCTATGGCAAAGCGGATGCCTCGGCCTATGACAAGCTAACCGGCCAGATTACGGATATTCTGTCCCAAACGCTTGGGCTTCCCGCAAGCCGTATCTATGTCAAATATGAAGAATGCACGTACTGGGGCTTTTCCGGCAGCAATTTCTGACTCAATCTTGCAAGACAATTTTAAGGACCTGTCGTTTTTCAAGCGGCAGGTCTTTTTGTATTGCAATTTCCTGGGAAAATGGAGATGAGAGGATGCAATCAGTTCCGCAAAAAAGACCTGGTTTTAAATCTCTGGCAGAATGAGGTTCATGCACAAATAAGAACCAAACGCATTTTTTGAGAAAATAAAAAATCCGGAAAACCGCATTCTCATGCGACTTTCCGGACAAAAATATGGTCGAGGTGACAGGATTTGAACCTGCGACTTCTACGTCCCGAACGTAGCGCTCTACCAAGCTGAGCCACACCTCGAAAAGAAATGCCCCACGCGGGGCACTTTGGCTGCGGAAGAAGGATTCGAACCCTCACAAACAGAGTCAGAGTCTGTCGTGCTACCCTTACACAATTCCGCATCAACGCTGGTCTGAAGCGAACCAGCAAAATTAATTATATCAAAATCCTAGAAAATGTCAAGCGTTTCGCGCAAAAAATTTTATTTTTTTTACCTGGCACAGGAAGCAGATAAAATTGCCTCTGCACAGCGAATCCCGTCCACTGCTGCCGAGGTGATGCCGCCCGCATACCCGGCGCCTTCTCCGCAGGGATAAATGCCCTGGTGTCCCACTGCTGCACAGTCCTGCCCGCGCACAATGCGTACCGGAGAGGAAGAGCGGCTTTCGACGGCTGTCAGGACGGCATCCGGCTGGTCAAATCCGTGCAGACGGTGCCCCATTTGACGGATGCCGTCCGCCAAAGCACGGGTCAGAAAGTCCGGCAGACAGGCATGCAGGTCGCATGGACGCACGCCGCGGCAGTAGGTTGGCGTGACCGAACCCAGTCGTGAACTGGCGCGGCCTTCCAAAAAATCGCCTACGCGCTGCACGGGCGCAATAAAGTTGCCGCCGCCTGCTGCGAACGCGGCAGATTCCAGCTCTCGTTGCAAACGAATGCCGGCCAAGGGATGGCTGCCGCCAAAATCCTGCGGCGTCAAGCCCACCAGCAGCGCGGCGTTTGCGTTTTTGCCATCACGCGCAAAATTGCTCATCCCATTCGTCACGACGCGGCCCTCTTCGCTGGCAGCGGGGACAACTGTGCCGCCCGGGCACATGCAAAACGTATAGACCCCCCGGCCATCCGGCAGGTGAGCCACCAGTTTGTAATCCGCTGCGCCCAGCGCCGGGTG
>USIA01000050.1 GCA_900554535.1 uncultured Oscillospiraceae bacterium
ACATCAAGGGCCGCGAGGCGATCCTGAAGGTGCATGCGCGCGGCAAGCCGCTGGCCCCGGATGTGGATCTCAAGACCATCGCCGGTTCGACCGCGGGCTTTACGGGCGCGGATCTGGAAAACCTGCTCAATGAGGCGGCACTATTGGCGGCGCGCAAAAACTTGAAGGCCATCACGATGGCGGAAATTGAAGAGGCCACGATCAAAGTCGTGGTCGGCACCGAGAAGAAGAGCCACGTTATGACGGACAAGGAAAAGAAGCTGACGGCCTACCACGAGGGCGGCCATGCTGTGGCCACATATTACTGCCCGACACAGGACCCGGTCCATCAGATCAGCATCATCCCGCGCGGGATGGCCGGCGGTTATACGATGCAGGTGCCCATGGAGGATCGCTCCTATAAATCCAAGAAGGAGATGGAGGAAGACCTGGTTGTGATGCTGGGCGGTCGCGTCGCGGAGGCGCTGACGCTCGACGATATCTCCACAGGCGCTTCCAACGACATTGAGCGCGCGACGAAACTGGCCCGCGCAATGGTTACGAAATACGGCATGTCCACGGCGCTGGGCCCGATCACGTACGGCCCGCGCGACGTCGAGGCGGCCGTGACGAAAGCGAGCCGTTCCTGGGCCGCGACATGGGGCATATTCGCGATTATTCCGAAGAGACGGCCGCGGCGATCGACAAGGAGATCAAGTGCATCATGACCAATGCCTATGATCGCACGGAGAATATCCTGCATACGCATCGCGACAAGCTGGACGCGGTGGCACACTATCTGTTCCAGTTTGAGAAAATGGGCGGCGAGGATTTCAAGCTTTTGATGGAGGGCAAGCTGGACAGCAACGGCAACCGCCTCGACGGCGGCGACAAGCCGGATCCCTCCCTGCCAGTTGGCGCGACGCCTGTGCCAGAGGCATAATGAAATAAAAAAGCTTTGGCAGAAAGGGGAATGGTGGCATTCCCCTTTCTTAATTGCCGCGTTGGGTGCGGCTTTGCCCCAGGTGCGAAATAAACGCCGGCGCCCTGCATTTTTCCAAACGGAAAATGGGAAGAGTGTGGCTGAAAAGGGCAGGCGCCACGCTTGTGGGTCTTATCCGGTTTTAGGCTGATGGGAGGTACCATGGCAAAAAATTATAACAACGAAAGCATTTCCATGCTCAAGGGCGCGGACCGCGTCCGTTTGCGTCCGGCCGTCATTTTTGGTTCTGACGGTATCGAGGGGTGCGAGCATTCTATCTTTGAGATTCTCTCCAATTCCATCGACGAGGCCCGCGAGGGCTATGGCAAGGAGATCACCATCACCCGATTTGCAGATCAATCCGTGCAGGTCGAGGATCACGGGCGCGGCTGCCCGGTCGATTATAATCCCAAGGAAAAACGGTATAATTGGGAACTCGTCTTTTGTGAAATGTATGCGGGCGGCAAGTACCATAACGACGAGGATGGCAGTTATGAGTACAGTCTGGGCCTGAATGGCCTGGGCCTTTGCGCCACGCAGTACGCCAGCGAATATATGGACGTCGAGATCCATACCGGCGACACGAAGTACACCCTGCACTTTGAGCACGGTCAAAATGTTGGCGGCCTGCATAAAGAGCCGAGCAAGGCCAAAAGCGGAACCAAAATCCGCTGGAAGCCGGATTTACAGGTCTTTACCGATATCAATGTCCCGCTGGAATACTACGTCGATACCCTGCGCCGCCAGGCCATCGTCAACGACGGGCTGCGGTTTATCCTGCAGAATGAGACGGACCACGGCTTTGAAACGCAGGAATTTTTTTATGAAAATGGCATCGCGGATCATGTGCGCGAGATTGCGGGAGACGACGCTTTGACGCCTGTGCAGTTTTGGCATGCAGAGAAAAAGGTCCGCGACCGCGCGGATAAACCGGAGTATAAGGTCAAGATCAATGTGGCGCTGGCATTTTCCAACCGCAATCATCTGGTCGAATATTACCACAATTCCAGCTGGCTTGAGCATGGCGGCGCACCGGATAAAGCGGCCCGCAATGCCTTTGTCTATCAGATTGACGCCTACCTCAAGCAGAACAGCAAGTATAATAAAAACGAGAGCCGCATTACGTTTGGGGATGTCGAGGACTGCCTGATCCTGGTCATTTCGTCGTTTTCCAACCGCACGTCTTACGAAAACCAGACGAAGAAGGCCATCACGAATAAGGGTATCCAGGAGGCCATGACGGAGATGCTCAGGCATCACCTGGAGATCTATTTCATTGAGAATCCGATCGAGGCAGATCGCATTGCGGCACAGGTGCTGGTCAACAAGCGCAGCCGTGAGGATGCCGAAAAGACGCGGTTAAATCTCAAAAAGAAGCTGACTTCCAACATGGACATCACCAGCCGTGTGGCGAAGTTTGTGGATTGCCGCAGCAAGGATGTGTCCCAGCGCGAAATTTTTATCGTGGAGGGCGACTCGGCTTTGGGCGCGTGCAAGCAGGCCCGTGACCCAGATTTCCAGGCGATCATGCCCATCCGAGGCAAAATTCTCAACTGCTTAAAAGCAGACTACGATAAAATTTTCAAAAGCGACGTCATTACGGACTTGATCAAGGTGCTGGGCTGCGGTGTGCAGGTCAAGAGCAAGGCGAATAAAGACCTGTCCTCGTTTGATATGGACAACCTGCGCTGGAGCAAGGTCATCCTGTGCACAGATGCGGACGTGGACGGATTTCAGATCCGCACGCTGCTGCTGACCATGTTGTACCGCCTGACGCCGGAGCTGATTTCGGCGGGCAAGGTCTTTATCGCGGAAAGCCCCCTGTATGAGCTGCGGTGCAAGGACGAGACGTATTTTGCGTACGACGAAACGGAAAAGGCGAAGTTTCAAAAGCAACTGAAGGGAAAGAAATATACGATTCAGCGCAGCAAGGGGCTTGGCGAAAATGAGCCGGACATGATGAATCTGACGACCATGAATCCGGCCACACGGCGTCTGATCCAGATAACGCCCGCGGATGCGGCGCGCACGGCAGAGGTGTTCGATCTGCTTTTGGGGGACAATCTGGCCGGGCGCAAGGCGTTTATTGCAGCGCACGGACGGGAATATATTGACGAGCTGGACGTCAGTTAGGCGGCCGCCGGAATCTTTCGTACCCATCGGGTGCTTTGCCTGACGCAAAACCAGAATTTTCTGGACCATACACTTTGTACAAAGCAGGTGATTTGTGTATGCCAAAACGCAGAAAAGAGCCGCCAAAGGCGCCCACACCGCGCGTTCACGGCGTGATCGAGGGCGCGGGCAGCGTCATTGAACAGCCGATTGTCGATACCCTCGAAAAGAACTACATGCCCTATGCGATGAGCGTGATCCTCAGCCGCGCGATTCCGGAGATCGACGGCTTCAAACCCAGCCACCGCAAGCTGCTCTATACGATGTATCAGATGGGCCTTTTGGGCCCCACACGCACGAAAAGCGCCAATATCGTCGGCCAAACCATGCGGCTGAACCCGCACGGCGACGCCGCCATCTATGACACGATGGTCCGCCTGTCGCGCGGGTATGAGGCGCTTTTGCATCCTTATGTGGACAGCAAGGGCAATTTCGGAAAATTTTATAGCCGCGATATGGCGTGGGCTGCCTCGCGTTATACCGAGGCCAAGCTCGATCCGCTGTGCAATGCGCTTTTCCATGATATCGATAAGGATACCGTGGACTTCGTCGACAACTACGACAGCACCATGAAGGAGCCTACGCTCTTGCCCGCTATGTTTCCGAGCGTACTCGTCAACGCAAATACCGGCATCGCCGTGGGCATGGCCAGCAATGTCTGCTCCTTCAACCTGCGGGAGGTCTGTGAGACGGCGGCCGCGCGTATCGAGAACCCGCAGCATGACCTTTTGCGCACGCTGCAAGCCCCGGATTTTCCCGGCGGCGGGCAGATCCTCTATGATCGAAAACAGATGGAGCAGATCTATGCCACAGGCCGCGGCAGCGTGCGCGTGCGCTGCCGGTGGGCCTACGACAAGTCGGCCAATTGCATCGACATCACCCAGATTCCGCCCACCACGACCGTGGAGGCGATCGTCGAAAAGGTCATCGACCTGGTCAAGGCCGGTAAGATCCGCGAGGTCGCCGACATCCGCGACGAGACCGGGCTGGCAGGCCTGAAGATCACGATTGACCTCAAGCGCGGCGCGGATCCGCACCATCTGATGGGCCGGCTGTTCCGTTTGACGCCGCTGGAGGACTCCTTTTCCTGTAACTTTAATATCTTGATTGACGGCGTGCCGCGTGTTTTGGGCGTGGGCGCCCTGCTCGATGAATGGACCCGCTTCCGCATCCGCTGCGTGCGCCGCCGCACAGCGTTCGATCTTCGGAAAAAAAGCGACAAGCTGCACCTGCTCAAGGGCCTGGAGGCAATTCTGCTGGATATCGACAAGGCAGTGCGCATTGTGCGCGAGACAGCGGAGGAAGCCGAGGTGGTGCCAAATCTGATGAGCGGCTTTGGCATCGATGAAGAGCAGGCCGAGTATGTCGCGGAGATCAAGCTGCGCCATCTCAACCGCGAGTATATCCTTAAGCGTACCGAGGAGATTGCCCAGCTGCAAAAGGACATCGCCCGGCTCAACGCCATTTTGGATGATGAAAGCGAAATCCGCAAAATCATTGTGCGTGAGCTGCACGAGATCGCGGAAAAATACGGTCAGCCGCGCCGCAGTATCCTGCTGTATCAGGACGAATTCTCCGATGCACAGGAAGAGACGGAAATTCCGGATTATCCGGTGCATCTTTTCTTTACAAAAGACGGGTATTTCAAGAAAATCACGCCTCATTCGCTGCGCATGAGCGGCGAGCAAAAGCTCAAAGAAGGCGATGAGGTGCGCCAGCATATCGAGACGACGAATAATGTGGACCTGCTTTTCTTTACGGACCAGCAGAAGGTGTATAAGGCCAAGGCCGCGGATTTTGGCGACACAAAGGCCAGCGTCCTGGGGGACTATATTCCGGCGAAACTCGGCATGGAGGAGGGCGAATCCGCACGCTTTATGGCGGTCACGCGCGACTACAGCGGCTTTTTGCTTTTCTGCTTTACCAATGGCAAGGTTGCAAAGGTGGAGCTTTCCGCTTATGCAACGAAGACAAACCGTAAGCGGCTTTTGGGCGCATACAGCGACAAGAGCCCATTATCCTGTATCTTGCAGCTGCCGGAAGATAGCGAAGTGCTGTTTTTGAATAACCAGGGCAGGCGGCTTTTGGTGAACACAAAGGACATCCCGGCCAAGGCCACGCGCAGTACGCAGGGCGTTCAGGTGATGACCCTGCGCAAAAACGGGCTTTTGATGGAAGCCCAGCAGTACCGCGAGGGGATGCTGGAGAAGCCGGACCGGTATCGAAAGGCAATCCCCGCGGCAGGGGCGCTGCCCTCTGCCGAAGAGCTGCAGGGCGAGCAGATGAAACTGGAATAAGCGCGCAGAAAGGTGCACGCCTGGCCGGAATTGCCTCGCAGAAATAATTCTTGCATTTTCGGCGCATACATGGTAAACTATAAAAAGTATATGCGGGTTTATGACGCTTTGCGCGGACCCGGGTTTGTAACAGATGCGGAGGAATCCTAATTATGTCAGTGCCTGAAATTGTTTTTGGAATCATTTTGCTGGTGTTCTGCGTGGCTATTATCGTAGTCGTGCTGTTGCAGGAGGGCCACGAAAAGAATGTCGGCGTGGTCAATGGCGGCGCGGACACATTCCTGAGCCAAAACTCTTCACGATCCATCGATGCATTCCTGGCGCGCTGGACCAAGATCATTGCGGTTGGCTTCTTTGCGCTGGTCATTGTGACAAATATCTTCATGTTCCTGAAGAAATGAGAAACAGCAGGGCCCCGCTTTTGTGCGGGGCCTTTTTGTGCATAGAATAATCTAAAAATGGGCCTGCGGGCCTGATTCTCGGAAGGAGATACCATGATCGACGATATCAAACAAAGTATTTTAGAGGTACTGCAAGACGCAGGCCAGGATCTGTCTTCCCGTTTTTTGATGCGCAAACTCGGAATTCCCGAGAAATACAGCAGTACCTTTTATCAGGCGCTCAACCAGTTGCGTCGCGAAAATAAACTCAGCGTCAACAGCCGCCACATGGTGCGTCTGGCTGGCGACAACAGCAAAAAAATTCCGGCGACGATTATCTCTTTGTCGCGCGGATTCGCGTTTGCAAGGCCGCTCGATGGCGGCGACGATATGTTCCTGCGCGCTGAGAGTCTGCACGACGCCTTCCTGGGAGACACCGTGGAGCTGGGGAACATCCGTCAGGGCCCCAAGGGTCCGAGCTGCGAAGTGATGGAGATCACCGAGCGTGCGGGTACGCAGGTCAACGGGACCATTGTACTTGGGGAGCGCAATGCAGCGGAACTCAAGCCCGACGCCGCGATCCGGTTCAATATCCCCATCGAGGACTACCCGCACTGTGGGGCAAAAATCGGCGATAAGGTGCGGACAAGCGTGCACCGCCTCCCACATTCGTCGCGCTTTTTGGCCAAAGTGCTCAAGCGCTATGGCCGGTCGGATTGCGCGTCTATCTGCACAGACGCCATTTTGGACGCGAACGGCGTGCACGTCCCATTCCCGGAGGAGGCAAAGGCAGAGGCTGAAGCCATCGGCGCGCGCGGCGTGCAGCCGGAGGATCTAGAGGGCCGGGCCGATTACCGCGACTGGCCGATCTGTACGATCGACAGCGCGAGCGCCAAAGACCTCGACGACGCCATCAGTGTGGTGCGCACGGAAACCGGCTACCGCCTGGGCGTGCATATCGCGGACGTATCGCATTATGTGCGCCCCGGTACTGCGCTCGACGACGAGGCCATGCTGCGGGCGACTTCGGTTTATCTGCCGGGCCGCGTGGTGCCGATGCTGGCGGAGGAGATCAGCAACGGCGTCTGTTCGCTGAATGCGGGCACGGACAAGCTGACTTTTTCTGCGGTGATGGACTTCGACCGCGCGGGCACCATGACGCATTATGAATTTCACAAATCGGTCATTGACAGCAAGGTGCGCGGCGTCTATGACGAGGTCAACGCGATTTTTGCCGGCACGGCCGGACCAGAGCTGCTGGATAAATATGCGCCGGTTATGGAGAGCCTGCTGGCCGCGCGGGAGCTGGCCGGTATCCTGAAGGAGAATGCCCGCCGCGCCGGAAACTTCGATATTGACAGCTCGGAAAGTGAATTTGTCCTGGACGAGGAGGGCCGATGCATTGACGTGATGCCGCGCCACAGCGGGCCGTCCGAGCAGATGATTGAGCAGCTGATGATTGCGGCCAACCAGGCCGCTGCCAAGCTCGGCAAGGCGAATAAGCTGCCGTTTGTCTACCGTATCCACGAGCAGCCGGACCCGGACCGTGTGGATTCCCTGCGCGAACTTTTGGTGGCGATTGGCCTGAACCCGGCTTGTATGAAACATACAGGCGATGTGACAGCCAAGGACTTCGCCGCTGTGATGGCGCAGGCGGCCGGTACGCCGAAGGAAAAGGTTGTGTCGCATCAGCTGCTGCGCACCATGGCCAAGGCGCGCTATGACACCAAACCGGTCGGCCATTTCGGCCTGGCGCTGGCGGATTATTGCCACTTCACGTCGCCGATCCGCCGCTATCCAGACACATCCATCCACCGAATCATGAGCGCATTTTTGGCGGGTGAGAGCCAGGAAACATTGGAAAAGAAATTTGGCAGTTTTGCGGCGGAGAGCGCCAAGCATTCGAGCGAGCGCGAGATCAAGGCCATGAACTGCGAGCGCAGCGCGGATGACTGCTATGCGGCCGAATATATGGCGCAGCATCTGGGCGAAGAATACGAGGGCGTCATCAGCGGCGTGACCATGCGCGGCGTTTTTGTGCAGTTGCCGAACACGGTAGAGGGCTTTGTGCCGGTTGCCGCATTTGAGGATAAGCACTATGAATTTGACGGCCAGGTGTCGCAGGTGGATGCGGTGACAAAGGAGCGCCTGACGATCGGCGACGTGCTGCGCGTGCGCAGCGCCGCTGCGGATGTTTCCAGCGGCCGCATCGATTTTGTGCCTGCGCAGGAGGACAAGTAAAGCTTACAACACGATCCGAACGGAAACAGCAGGCGGCGCTTGCTGTTTTTTATTGCGCTGCGGGAGCCTTTTCTTTATTGAATTCGGCTTGGACGTATAAACAAGTGGAAACGGCTTTATCAGCCGGGCGTTGCCGATTTTCTTTTGATACAAATCGTATCATGGACAGCTTGGCATAAAAAGATCCCCCACCCCCATAGAATGAAGCGAGGGGGTGAGGGACATTCTGTTTATCTGTATTTTAGTGGCGGCCTTTGCGTTTTGCGCCGCCCTGCGAAAGGCTGGCGGCTGCCGCAGACCCTTTTTGTGCGCAGCGGGCAGCGTTATGGCCGGATTGCTTGCACTATTTGTGGTCAACCTGTTTGGCGGATTGACCGGCGTCACCATCCCCATCAGCCCATTGGCTGTGGGCGCGGCCGCCTTTTTGGGAATCCCAGGCGTGATTTTAACGCTGCTGCTCAGTCTGTTTTTTTGAGCGGTGCGCCTGTTCTGCCTGCAAAAACCCCGCCGCAACTTCCGGCTCGCCTGTCAGCAATGCCAGCAGCACTTGGTAGATGCGGTCGGGTGCTTGCTGAAATGCCCGCTTGACCAATGCGGCTTGCTGCATGTCCGGGACCATCAGCGCAAGCGTCATCAGGTCATCGCGCGCGGGACCGCCGGAAATATGGCACGTCACCCGGACGCCTGCGCCGGTTGAATCGATCTCCACGGCATTTTCACGCTCGCGCCGCGCCTGGGCCAGCAGGCGCAAAGCAGCCTGCAGCGCCTTGGTGCGCACCGAATAGGGGAGGGCAGTATCGAGCTGACGGGCAATTTGCTGGGCTTGTCTGCTGGCGCGGTAGCCTGATTCTTCCAACAACAAGTTCCCGTTGGCTGTCAACTCTTCGAGCGCATCCGTGACCTCAAAATAATTGGCCAATCCGTTTTCCTGTACGCTCTGCAAAATTGCGTCACGTGTCAACGGAGCGCCTACGCTGCTGAGTAAATAGCACAACAAAATGCGGATCTCATCTTTGCTGCGCAGGCCGCCGGGTTCGATCCCCGCCGTAAATGCATCATTTGACATCGCGCAATCCCCTCCGTTTCCGCTCTTATTGTAGCACACGCCCGGGCGGGGGTGCAAGGCGAAAACGGGAGAACTGCCGTTACGGATTGTTGCCCTTTTTGGAATGGTCCGGCTTTTTTTCAGGGGTATCTGCCTCGTGCAGGGTCCGATGCGCATATTGCCGCCACAAATAGTGGATTACTTTTTCCTGCGTTTCGGAACTTGCCGCACGGAATAGACGCAACAACTGCCGCTCAGATGGGGCCACGGGCAGCAATGCGACGGGCTCCTCTGGCGGCTTGGGAAGCGGCATATCCCTCATCTTGGCCCAGAATTCGTCGGCGAGTTCGGAGTGCGTTGCCTGCGGCGGCCGGACATCTGCCAACAGCGAATCCACCGGCACGCCGAATAAGTGCGCAATCTGCTGCAATGTTTCAAGCCGCGGTTTCGTGGTATCGCATTCATAATAGGTATAGGTGGAGCGGTCTAAGCGCAACAGATCAGAGATTTCTTGCTGCGTCAAGCCCATCTTTTTTCGCAAAATGCGCAGCTTTTCGCCAAGTGTAAGTCCCTCTTGCAATTGTCCGTCCAACCTCCCTGCGCAAGGCCGTACCCGCGAAATCATAAAGAGTCCAAACTCAATTGCTTTTATTATATAAGGTTGAACATGAAATTTGGGGATTTGTGTATACTTTTCACATGTGTGTATTTTTCACATAAAAACTATGTAGGATCAGCAAAAAAACACTTGACGAAACGCGCATGCTAGCGTATAATAATAAAGCTGCATCTGAGGCAGATCAGCGGAGGATGTGCAAATAAAATGCTACTGTGGCTCAGTTGGTAGAGCAGCTGATTCGTAATCAGCAGGTCGACAGTTCGAGTCTGTCCAGTAGCTCCATACAAATGTGATAATGAGGTGAAAGTCTCACCTTGTTATCATAAACGGAAGCGTTTACGTTTATGCAATTAAAATTCTAAGCGTTTCCGTTTATGATAACTCCTGCCGGCGCTGGGAACACCAGCAGGAACATTATCATAAACTTTGATAATTTATAGTCCAGGGTAACGAGCTTGGCAAAGCTTATCCATCTCTCCTGCAGGCGTTTA
>USIA01000051.1 GCA_900554535.1 uncultured Oscillospiraceae bacterium
GCCGCTGCCCGAGGCGCATGGCGTTGTGACCATGCGACAGGCCATTGCCCAATCCTGCAACAGCTATTTTGTCCATTTGATGCAGAGCGTGCAGCCGGCTTCCTTCTTGCATATGGCACAGCTTTTGGGATTCGGCGAAAAAGACACACTCGCGCCCGGCTTTGCCGCAGCGGCCGGTGAGCTGCCCACGCTTCGTTCTTTGGCCTCCAAGCAGGCATTGGCCAATTTTTCCTTTGGACAAGGTGTGCTGACGGCTACGCCCCTTCAGGTGGCGGCCATGGTCAACGCTGTGGCATCTGGCGGCATGTATACCACGCCTTCTATAGTAGTGGGGGAGAGAGACGTGCAAACGGGCAAGGTAGATGCGGCCGCGAAACCGGAATCACACGCGGCGATCAGCCAGAAAACAGCCTCGCTGTTAACTTCATATATGCGCGACTGCGTGGAGACCGGCACCGGCAAGGATGGCAAACCAGCCCATGTAACGGCCGCAGCCAAAACCGCTACAGCGCAGACCGGACGCATCCAGAATGGGCAAGAGGAAAACATTTGCTGGTATGCGGGCTTCTTCCCGGCGGAGCAGCCGCGTTACGTGGTGGCTGTGATGTCCGAGGGCGGTGCAAGCGGCGGCAAGGTCTGCGGCCCGGTTTTCCGGCAGATTGCAGATACACTATATCCAAAAAGCAATTGACAAGTCCGGTCGATGCGCCTATAATAAGATACAGAAGCCTGCGAAAAAGACAATATTTGTAAAAAACGAAGAAGGGCAAAAGGCACGCAAGCAAAAGCGCCCAGAGAGCCGGGAAAAAGATGAGAACCCGGTCGCCTTGGCGTGCCGGCCGGCCTGGAGTTCCGCGCGACGAGCGGCGGCGTTTCTCCCGCGTTAAGGAGTAAGAGCGGCGCCTTTTGGCGCAATTTGGGTGGTACCACGGGTGTTCCCGTCCCATTGCGGACGGGAACACCTTATTTTTTGCGGCTGGACTCGAATTTTATGAAGAAGGATGGAGATCAACACATGCAGTGGATGGGACTCAATGAGATCCGCGAGAAATTTCTGGAGTTTTTTGAGGGCAAAGGGCACCTGCGGCTGCCAAGCTTTTCGCTGATTCCGAAAGACGATAATTCCCTGTTGCTCATTAACAGCGGCATGGCACCCATGAAGAAATATTTCACCGGCGAGGTTACGCCCCCGCGCACGCGCGTGACGACCTGCCAGAAGTGCATCCGCACCGGCGACATCGACAACGTCGGCATCACTGACCGCCACGGCACCTTCTTTGAAATGCTGGGCAACTTCTCTTTTGGCGATTATTTTAAGCACGAGGCGACAGCCTGGGCTTGGGAATTCTGCACAAAGGTCATGGAAATGCCGGTCGACAAGCTGTGGGTCACGATCTATCAAGACGACGACGAAGCGTTTGATATCTGGACCAAAGAAGTCGGCGTGGATCCGAGCCATATCGTCCGCCTGGGCAAGGAGGACAACTTCTGGGAGCATGGCCCCGGCGCTTGCGGCCCCTGTTCGGAAATCTACTTTGACCGCGGAATTGAGCATGGCTGCGGCAAACCCACCTGTGGCCCAGGCTGCGATTGCGACCGCTATGTTGAGTTCTGGAACATTGTGTTCTCGCAGTTTAACAGCGACGGCGAGGGCCATTATCCGCCCTTGGAGCATCCGAATATCGATACGGGCATGGGCCTGGAGCGCTTGGCCTGCGTGATGCAGAACGTGGATAACCTGTTTTTGGTCGATACGATCCAAAATATCATGAAGGATGTTTCCCGCGTAGCGGGTATCGCCTATGGCACGGATAAAAAGGCGGATATCTCTCTGCGCGTGATCACCGACCATATCCGCTCCACCGTCTTTATGATTGCAGACGGCGTAATGCCCTCGAATGAAGGCCGCGGCTATGTGTTGCGCCGCCTTCTGCGCCGTGCGGCGCGTCACGGCCGGTTGCTGGGCATTGACCACCCGTTCTTGACCGAGATTGCTAAGGTCGCGATTCACGAGAGCGAAGGCGCTTACCCGGAGCTTGCCGAAAAGCAGACGCTTATTCTCAAACTGATTTCTGTCGAAGAGGATAGCTTTGCCCGCACGATTGACCAAGGCTCGCAGCTTTTGGACAGCATCATTGAAAAGAGCGCAGGCAAGGTGATTAGCGGTGCGGACGCATTTAAACTCAGCGACACGTATGGTTTCCCGATCGACCTGACTAAAGAGATCGCGGCCGAACATGGCATGACTGTGGACGAAGAATCTTTCCGCAAACTGATGCAGGAGCAAAAGATTCGCGCACGCAACGCCCGCAAAGAAGCGGACATCGACGCCTGGGCGGGTGAGAACGACCTGCTGGAGGGCGTGCCAGAGACAAAATTCCTCGGCTATCTCGAGCAGAGCACCCAGGCCAAGGTGCTGGCGATCCTCAAGGATGGTGCACGCGCAGACAGCGCCGATGTGGGGGAAGAAATTGGACTGGTGTTGGATCAAACCACATTTTATGCGGAAAGCGGCGGACAAGTGGGGGACACTGGTTCGATTTCTGGAGACGAATGCATGTTGGTGGTGAACGATACCACAAAGAATCACGCCAAGAACTTTATTCACCATGCGGTGGTGGAAGCGGGCACCGTACGTGTGGGAGACACGGTTTCGGTGGAACCGGACTGGAACCGCCGCGAAGCCATCATGCGCAACCACACGGCTGCGCATCTGCTGCAGGCAG
This sequence comes from uncultured Oscillospiraceae bacterium, assembly GCA_900554535.1. Classification (GTDB taxonomy): domain Bacteria; phylum Bacillota; class Clostridia; order Oscillospirales; family Acutalibacteraceae; genus Caproicibacterium. The sequence goes on from USIA01000051.1 coordinate 2,727, forward strand.
CGCTGCGCAAGGTGCTGGGCGACCATGTGGAGCAGGCCGGCCAGCTGGTTAACGACAAGGCGGTCCGCTTTGACTTCACGCATTTTGAGGCGCTCTCCAAGGCAGAGCTGCACCAGGTGGAGTTGCTGGTCAATAAGGAAATCATGGCGGCTGTACCGGTCGATGTGCGTGAGATGCCGATCGAAGAAGCCAAAAAGCTCGGGGCCATGGCACTGTTTGGCGAAAAATACGGCGACATCGTGCGCGTGGTTTCGGTGGATGATTTTAGCCGTGAGTTCTGCGGCGGTACGCATGTGGCGAACACGGGCAATCTGGGCATGTTCAAGATTGTTTCCGAGAGCAGCGTGGCTGCGGGTGTGCGCCGTATCGAGGGCGTTACGGGCTTGAATACATTGGCTTATGTGGATGAAACGCTCCACGCCCTGGGCAGCACGGCTGCGGCGCTCAAGGCCAATTCGCTGACCGGGGTCGCTGAAAAAGCCGCCCAGATCATGTCAGAGCTCAAAGCAAAGGAAAATATGGTCGCTACGATCCGCGAACGTTTAGCGGATGTGCAGGCGCACGGCATCTTTGAAAATGCCAAGCTGATTAACGGCGTGCGCATTATCACGGCCATGTTCTCCGCTACGTCGCCGGATGGTCTGCGTACGGTGTGCGACAAGCTGCGCGAATTTGCGCCAAACCTTGTCGCGGTGTTGGCGGGTACGCACGATGGCAAGGCAAACATCGCGGTCAGTGTCAGCAAAAATGCTCAGGAGAAGGGCCTTAATGCGGGAAAAATTGTCCGTGAGGTCGCCAAAATTGCCAACGGCAAGGGCGGCGGCAAGCCGGACTTCGCGATGGCTGGTGCCAAAGATCTCACAAAGCTTGATGAGGCCCTCGAAGCTGCCGAGGGGATTATCCGTGGCATGATGTAATACGAAAGAGACTTCATGTGCCGCCTGCGTTCTCACTGAGAATTGGCGTGCTGCCGTACTTGCCTTTTTTACAGGATCCGTTTATAATAAAACCAATCAGAGATTGGAAACAGATGGGAGGGACAAACATGGATTGTGTTTTCTGCAAGATCGCATCGGGCGAGCTCCCCAGCACCCGCGTGTATGAGGACGATCTCTGCGTTGCATTCAAAGATTTGGAGCCGCAGGCGCCGTTCCACGTTTTGATTATTCCGCGCGAGCACATTACCTCCGCGGCAGAGATCACGCCGGAAAATAGCCAAATTGTTGCGCATATCTTTGAGGTGGCGGCAAAACTCGCAAAAGAAAACGGCCTTGACGCTGGTTGGCGCATTGTGAGCAACGTCGGCAAAGATGGCGGACAGACCGTGATGCATATGCACTTTCACCTGCTCGGTGGGCGCGCCATGGCGTGGCCGCCCGGCTGATTTGCGTCCCGTATTCTAGTCAGAGAAAGGCCGGTTAAGATTGTGAACCAGTTGATTACAAAAAACGGTAAGCCCTACTACCATATGACGATTGCGGGCTGTGAACGCGATCTGCCCATCTGTCCAATCAGCGACACGATGTCGATTGCTGGCTTTGTGATGCTCGGCGATGCAGAGATTGCTGTTGCCAGCGCCAAAGAATTGCTAGCGCGCTGCCCGGCGCACGATGTGATCGTCACCGCTGAGGCGAAGGGGATTCCGCTGGCGCATGAGATGGCGCGCCAGGAGCATGGCCGCTATGTTGTTGCCAGAAAAGGACTCAAAGCGTATATGCGTAACCCGATCCATGTAGCGGTCAAATCGATCACAACAGACCACGTGCAAGAGCTTTATCTCTCGGAGGAGGATTATGCGGGCCTGCACGGCAAACGCGTCCTGATTGTGGATGACGTGATCAGTACAGGCGAGTCCCTGCGTGCACTGGAAAAGCTGGTGGAGGCGTTTGGCGGCGATATCGTCGGACGTGCCGCTGTCTTGGCGGAAGGAGATGCGGCAACGCGGAAAGACATTCTATTCCTCGAACCGTTGCCAATGTTCCCGCAAAAATAAGAACAAGGGCCCTGTTTGGAAAGGGAATTGAACATGAAACGGCCGTTTGCGTTGGTGGGATTTACATATCTACTGACACAAGCGGTTTCTGTTTTTCTGGGCGGAAAGGGCGCATTTTTTCTCAGCCTATTCTGCCTGCTGGCGGGGCTTTTTCTGCTGTGCCTGCGTGCCTGGCGGCGGGAGCCACTGCTCGTGCTGCCGGTCGCTTTTCTGGCGGCAGCTGTAGCAAGCGGCGCATTCGTCGCGGGAAACGCTCCGCTTGAAAAGGCTGCGCAGACCAATGGAGGCCGTACCGTCGAATTGATCGGGATGGTCTGTGAACTGCCCAGCTTCGATGGTGGAAAAACACATTACACAGTGGAGGTGGAGGCCTGTACAGGTGATAGCAGCCTTATTGGACTTCGAGTACAGTTGACTTCCGGAGAAACTTTCGCAGCCGAATTGTTCGACCGTATCCAGGGGACAGTCAAGCTGTATAAACCCGCAGGCAACGGCTTCTTTTCCAGGCGCAGCCAGCTTTTGGCTGACCGGGTCATCTTACAAGGTTTTTTCAATGAATATGAGCCTTATGCGGTACGGGCAGCAGAAGTTCCGGCCTGGGAAAAAGTCCCTTATCAGCTGCGGACCGCCATGGAGCAGGCCATTGAGACCCATCTGAATACACCGCAGTCCGCTTTGGCACGCGGACTTCTGCTGGGTGGTTCTGATGGAATTTCCACGGAGGTTCAGGATGCTTTTCGCGATGCCGGCGTATATCATCTTCTTTCGGTTTCTGGCGTGCATATGGCGGCTGTTGCGCAGTTTTTGCTGGTGTTGCTGTCGGTAATGCCGATTCCCCGGCGGCTGCGGTATGTACTCGCGTGCGCGGGGGTATTGCTGTTTATGGCGGTCGCCAACTTTGTGCCCTCTGTACTGCGCAGCGGGTTAATGTATCTGTTGCTGCTGGCAGGCCATCTTTTTTCCCGCCGGGCGGACAGCATCAATTCCCTGGGCCTTGCTGCGTTGCTGCTCTGCGCATTCAACCCTTATGAGGCGGCGGATATCGGATTCCTGCTCAGTTTTTCCGCAACATTTGGCATTCTGCTATGTATGCCTCCTTTCACGCGCGTTTTGCAGCGGTACCAGCCACGTCTTCCCATTTTCCGCAGCATATGGACGCTGGTGTGCGGTACTGTGGCTACTTCTGTGGTAGCGACAATCTTTACGCTGCCCCTTTGCTTGCTGGTTTTTGACACCACGTCACTGGTTTCTGTGGTGTCCAATTTGTTGGTGCTGCTGCCCTCTACCTGGCTGTTGTATGCATTGCTGCTCGCGGCCTGTTTCACGGTGGTGCCCATCCCATTTCTGGCTGCCTGCTGCTGGCAGGGCGCGGATCTTTTGGCGCGTGGATTGCTCTTTGTGACACGTCTCTGTGCAAATTTGCCGTTTGCAACCATTGAAACGCACTACCGTTTTATAACATTGTGGATAGCCTGTGCACTGCTGTTATTTGGCATAGCCTGTCTGATCGGATGGAGAAGAGGCAAGGCGCCGTTACGGACAGCAGCTTTGCTGAGTGTAATTTTGTTGTTGGTCAACATCCTGGGATATGAAGTGCAGGCGCGCGACGCCTGTCGGGTGACCGTTGCGGCCAGCGGCGAGGCTGTGAGCGCGGTGCTCTCCTACCGGGGGCACAGTGTGGTGATTGGCTGCGGAGCGGGGGCTTGGCAGGTTAACAGGATTTTGCGCCGTGTCCAAACCAAAAGCCTGGATACCGTTGTGCTGCTGACACAGGATACACAGGAAAGCCAGGCCGCGGCAGAACTGCTGAAACAATGGCGGCCGAGGCAGATTGTGCTGCATGCAGGGCTGGCCCTGGACATCTATTTGGAACAGGCGCTTTCCAATGCCGGCCAGGTGGTTCTTTGCGGCACTACGGCGCAGAGCGCTTTGTGGGATGACACTGCACTTTTGACTTATGCCGACCGATCGGCGCTGCTTTCGGTCAACGGCGTGAAGATCCTGTTCAATGGCCAGAAGGCAGACCTGTCCTATGTGCCGTCCGTATTTCAAAGCGCGGACATTCTGGTGGGGCCGGACCTTCCGAAGAATCCTGGAAGTCTCTCGCCGCGGCTGACGTGTTTGAGTATTTATCCCAATTCACTGGACACCTACGACGCTGCGCAGTTTGGCGCGCCTGTCGTACTGGGCAACGGGGAAGACTTGGTGTTGGAGTCGCAGACGTCCGGCCAATTGGAAATAAGGAGGAACGATTGATGCCCGAAATTTCGGAATCCCAGCTGCGCAAGGAGATCGAATCCGACGCGCTTGCCGGATTGTATGTGCTGTATGGCGAAGAAAAATACCTGGTGGCTCTGTGGGCAGGCCGCCTGGCGCAAAAGGCCGCAGGCAACGCGTTCCGTGACTTCAATTTTCAGCAGTTTGGTGGCGACGCCTCGCCCGACGCGGTCGGGGATGCTGTGGAAGCGCTGCCGTTTATGGCCGAACGCAAGTGTGTGGTGGTGCGGGATCTGACGTTGGATGGGCGCACACCCGCGGAGTTAAAAAAGTTGGCGCAGCTAATCAGCGAGACGCCGGACTCTACAGTGCTGGTGCTGCAATTCGCCTCCAGCAGCCCGGCTTTTAAGAAGGACAAAAAATGGAAAGATCTGTATGCGCTATGCACCCAGCATGGAAAATGTGTCGCTTTTCCGCGCCGCAAGCCCGCGGACCTGCAAAAATTGCTGATCTCCACTGCCTCCAAGCGCGGATGTGTACTCGACCGCACGGGTGCGCAGCGGATCGTCTCCTATTGCGGAGACAACCTGGAAACCCTCCTCAACGAGCTCGAAAAGGTCTGCGCCTTTACCGGACAGGGACCGATTTCTCTGGAGACGATCGACCGGTTGGTTACGCGCAATTTGGAAGCGCGCGTCTATGATTTGAGTAAGCACCTGCTCGCCGGACGGTATCCAAAGGCCTATGAGACATTGGACCTTTTACTGGCACAAAACGAGGAACCGATCAATATTCTGGCGGTCCTGTCCGGCACATATCTGGACCTTTACCGCGTGCGCTGCGCCATGCAGAGCGGAGAAAGTGCGATGGAGCCAGCCAATCATTTTGATACGTATAAACGCCGAGAATTCCGTCTGCGCAATGCAGAAAACAATGTGCGGCATCTTTCTACCCAGCAGCTGCGCGACAGCCTGGAAATCCTCCTGGAAACCGACCTCGCGCTCAAAGGTTCGCGCACGGCGCCGCGTATCCTGCTGGAAAAGGCGCTGGCAAAGCTTTTGGTCATTGCCAGTGGGGAGGTGGACGCATGACGCGGCTGCGGGTAAAAGAGGCGGTCGTCGTGGAGGGAAAGTATGACAAGATCAAGCTTTCCGCTTTGATTGACGGACTGATTATTGAAACGCACGGCTTCGGGATTTTTCGAGATAAGGAGCTTTTGGCGCTGTTGCGCCGGCTAGCTGATGTCCGCGGCCTTCTGATCCTGACGGACAGCGACGGCGCGGGGTTTCAAATACGGAATTTTTTAAAAGGCAGCATTGATCCATCGAAAATCCGTCATGCATATATCCCGGACATTCTCGGCAAAGAGAAACGCAAAGCTGCCCCCGGCAAAGAAGGGAAGCTCGGCGTTGAGGGGATGCCACTGTCGGTGCTGCGCGAGGCACTTTTGCGCGCGGGTGTTGCCAGCGAGCCTGCACAGACAAATCCACGCCCCATTACCAAGGCGGATCTCTATACCCTGGGTCTTTCCGGCGGCCCGGATAGCGCCGCGCGCCGCAGAACGGTACAGGAGGCATTGGCATTGCCTGCGCATCTATCGGCCAATGCATTTTTGCAGGTGCTCAACGCTTTGACAGATTTTCCGGCGCTCGCATCCCTGTGCAACAAACTTTTTACACAGCCGGAAAATGAGTCCAGCGTTTTGAAATCCGAAGGAACCTCCACCGCGCTGGAGAATAGCCGCTCATAAAATATTTTCGCTGATTTTGCATAAAATTGTTGACAGGGCTTCCTATTCGGTGCTATAATAATATTCGCCGCTTGATATGCGCGAGTGCTGGAATTGGCAGACAGGCACGTTTGAGGGGCGTGTGTTGTATGACGTACGGGTTCAAGTCCCGTCTCGCGCACCACGTCAAAAGCGGCAATATGATAACGATCCGCCGTTATCATAAACGAGAGGGCTTAGTGAAAAATCTAAGCCTTTTCGTTTATGATAACTCCTATCGGCGTTGTGAGCACCGATAGGAACATTATCATAAACTTTCGAGAACTTACTTTACACAAATGCTGAAAAAGCATTTTTCATTGCTGCGGGTTTCGCAGACAGCCGCTCATCCGGCGGCGCGTCCAATGCGGTGAAGCGTTCAAGGCGCAAGTATCATTATCCTCCCTGGGGTCATGGCCACTGCTTTCGAGGCAGCTGGCGGGGCTTACGGCTCACTGGATGTCCAGGTCGTCGCCGGCCCGCGGGCTTTGCGGTGCCTTCGTTTCCGCAGCAGGCGAGGTTTTGATGCAAAGTAAGTTTTAGATTGTCAAGGTTCAAGGGCAAAAGGAAAAGCGACTCGCGAAACATGATAGGGTCCCGCGAATCGCTCTTGACAAATGTATCAGTTAAGTGGTATTATGAAGCCACATAAACTGCATTTCATAAGCCATGAGGGTTCTATGGAAACCCTTGTGACGCAAGCCTCATGTAGTCGCCAAACTGCATGAGGCTATGAGTGCTTTTATGCTTTTGCTAACCTAAGTCTACCACAAAAAAGAGCGAGAGCCAAGCCTTTATGGCATGGGGAGAGCAAAAGTTTTTGAGCATTTTTTGATAAAAATGCTCTTTTTTTATACTCACTAAGTGATTTTTCACTCGACCTGATACATTTTCAAAGGACGATTTCTGGAAACTCTTTGTTTCATTGCTTTTTACTTTATCACCGGATGCCAAACTTCTGGTATTGCCGGTACCTTTTCATTACTGTGTAAAACGAGGGGTGCGACAACTTGTCGCACCTATCTTTTTTTGTCTTTGCTTCGCCTTCGTCCATTTTGGCCATTCAAGTATCCGTTCGCCGTGTGTCTTTTCATGTTTTACAGGTTCATTCGAGCAAACTACCGCGTAAAAAGCTCGATGACAGAAAGGTAGGTTGCTTATGCCATACGTTATTATCGTTGTCCTTTCAAAGGCTCTATGCGAGATTTATGGAACGTTTCAGACTCCGCCGGGCAAACAAAATTTTAAAGATAACAATAATCTTTACGCGATCTTTGAAAACCGAGCGCAGCTTTTTGTGTTCCCCCAGCCGAATCTTTACGCATTTATTCAGCACAAGCGCGGTATTGAGAAAGAAAAAAGAGAAGTCGTGGTCCTAAGTCAAGAATTAGCACAAGTTAAAATGAGAGATTTATCCCCATCTTA
>USIA01000052.1 GCA_900554535.1 uncultured Oscillospiraceae bacterium
GATCCCGCGAACAGTCTCTGCTTCGGTCCCCACACCGGCAGCCGCCGCGAGGGTTTCCGCGGGGACCGGGCTTTCTGCTTTTTCGGTTTCCATTACCTCTGCTGCTACGGCTTGATCTTCCTGGTGGTCCTTCTTTTCCTTTTCAAAAATCTGCAAAGCGTTTTCAATATACGGTTGCAATTTCTGATACGTCTGAATGTAAATTTCATCAACGCCTTTTAAGAAATTCTCAAAAGAAAAGTCGCTCCTTTGCATGCAGGCTCTGTATTCCTGCACAAAGTGAGAGATCCGGCTTTGGGTGAGAGGAAACCCGAACTCCGTCTGAAGCATAATACTTACACCGTCGGCTTCCAGTTCGCGGACTTCTGACGGCAGCGTCTGCTCTCTTTGAGCATCTGCCGCAAACGCCACCGCATGTCCCAACTCATGGGACAAGGTTGACAAACGTTCGGTATCGTTGAGTTTATCGGACAATGTGATCGTATTGTCTGAGAGTCCTTGATTTGTCAAGTCAAATGCAACACTTTCGAGAAAAGAGCTTCATAGGGAGAAAGATAACCAAGGCATTTGCGAGGGCGAAGGTTCAGTTTGTCGACTTGGGCTTGAATGTAAGCGTCCGACAGACCGGAAAAATCCTGGGATTTGGGGAAATACTTCCGCAGCAGGCCGTTTGTGTTCTCATTGGTTCCGCGCTGCCAGGGATGATGTGGAAGCGCAAAATAGAACTCAACCCCAAGTGCGGCCGTAACGGCAGCATGGTTTGAAAATTCTTTTCCCCTGTCCGGCGTAACGGAGTGCAACGGCATGCTGCGTAGGCACGCGATCATGGCATCCGTCACACAATCTGCAGTTTTCCGCTCCGCCTTCCTGCAAAGCAGGAGCCACGTCTTTCGGTCTACCAGTGTTACAAAACAGGCTTTTCCCGCCTGCCCGATGACAGTATCGGCTTCCCAATCACCAATTCTCGACCGCTCGTTTGCCTCTCTTGGACGCTCCTCTATGGAGTGGCTGATATTCATTTTACCTCGCTTTTCCTCGTAATTCTTCGTGTGGCGGCTTTTGCCGCGGTGGCGAAGCTTTCGATTTGCGCTGCGATGTCCGTCAGGCTGTACAAGGGAATCGAAGATACCAGCATGAATGGCCCGGTAGATGGTTATGTAGCTGACGTGTCCCGTCCCTTCCAATCGAAGGCGGTTTGCAATTTGCTGAGGCGACCACTGCAGATCCAGGAAGAGCCGTGCGACGTGCAGATACAGAGTACCATCCGCAAAGATTTTCTTTCGCCGGGAACGCAGTCTGCGTTTTTGATATGCCTGCTGTGCCAGGGCCGGTAAATATTCGCCATGGCTGGTATTGCGTTTGAGTTCGCGGTAGACGGTGGACCTGTCGATACAGAGTTCCTTGGCGATATGTGAAATTCTTTGGCCTTTGGCCAGAGCAAGGGCTGGCTTTTCTCTTTCAAGTAGTGTAAGATGTTTGTGACAGCTCATAGTAATCTCTTTCCTTATTGGTATTGTCGCAAACACCATTATACAGGAGAGCCCTATGAGCTGTCTCTTTATTTGTTGCATTTACATTGTAAACTCAAGGCGTAAAAATATAACTTTAATTTTGATATCTTGACGCACCTATTCGGGGCGCTTTGCGTCCACAAACCATCGTCCCACTTTTTTCTAAAGATGGCGTTTTTAACCATCTTAAGACGTTGTATCTAGCCATGATTGACATTACGAAAAAGTGGACTGGCCGTGGGCGGGATTGGAGTCGGATTCATGCACAATTGGCTGTGTTTTTCGCTGAGCGTATGCCCGCCTAACGCCGCTGGCCCCGGATGTCAAGGGCAAGCCGTTCTTGACATCCGGCCCCTCAAGCGTTACCTGGTTGACAAGACGGCGGCTCGTTTGGCCTGCTGCCGTCCCTATAAAACTTTGCTTTGCACCCTCAAAGTAGCGTTTACACAGATTTTGTGATGGGTCCTGTAAATCTCTTTACCTGTTCGCGCGCGATTTCTACAAAAGCGTCTATGACAGACCATTCATTCTTCCAGCCAAGTTTTATGTTGTATTCGGCCTCTTTGCCGAGGGTAATCAGAAAGACCTGCTGGAGCTGTTCTTCCGTAAGTGTATTTTTAACAATTATCTCGGGACAAAAGCACCCGCCAAGCCCATCGGCGCACAATCCTAGTACTAAGGCCATGTTTTCAGCTTCCACTTTGATTGTCGGTCTATGGTCAAATGTTTCAATTAATTTTCTGGAAAATTTTCCCGAAATATCCTGCTCGTGTCCAACAAGCAATGGACAATCTTGCAGTAATTTGTAGTCAGCATTTTGCTCGATTGCCTGAATAGCAGTATCAACATGCTTAGGATATAACTGCAAGAAGAGCTCCTTCCGTACGACAAATACAACTCGTTCATGGTATAAGTCAACTTGTCTGATCCCATTTTGATAGGTAGCAAAATCCGAAATGCAGACATCAATTTCACCTTTTGCCAATTGTTGGACCAAAACGTCATTCGTATTTTCGATGACTTTGATCTCAATTTTGGGATGTTTTTGTTGAAAGCTTACGATGATAGGCAAAAGGACAATTCTGTCCCGGTTGTCTGTTACACCGATTTTTAGTAGTCCTTTTTCTTCTCCTGCAATCTCGGCAAAGGTACGCCTCAGTCCCTTTACCTGCTGTTGAATAGCTTCTGCATATTTTAGAAATTCTTTCCCAGCATAGGTGATCTCAAGTGGCACATGACGGATAAACAATTTACTGCCCAATTCATGTTCTACTGAGGAAATATGTGCGCTAAGTGTTTGTTGCGTTATATGCAATATCTCCGCTGCTCTGGATATGCTTCTTTCATTTGCTGTTGTAATAATATAATCCATGCTTTGCAGATTCAATTTTTTCGCCTCAAAACACAAAATAAAATTGTAATGAATACAATAAAATACAGTTTGACTTTGTTATTTTTTCATTGTACCCTAGAAAAGAAAAAATGTCAAGGTGGACAATATTGAATCAAAAGAAGGCAAAACGGATGTTTCACACGAATTAACCTGTGAAGACAGGGAATCTACGCATTGCTCATGATGAACGTCGAGATGGTACATATTTCTCATGTGAGAGACAGGACTTTCTGTAATGCACAGACTACAAACTTTGGGATGATTTTGATTGCGTTTGGTAAAGGCAATATATTGTCTGAGGGCTTTGATTTTCGAAGCACTGCCACCATCAGTTAATGCTTGGGTTTCTGCGGTGGAATACGATTCGATTGATTTTGAAATGTTGTACTTTTCACTATCGGCTTGATCCCACCGAGTGCGACCAATCATCATATTGTAGAGGTGATGGTCAATTTCATCCCATCCATGCAGGATAACACATTTCGACAAATGGAAGGAATCCCGATGGCAACAACTTTCTGTACCAATCCATGTCAGACGGGTCGACATTGCTTTGGCAAAGACGATTTGAAAAAGGCCGGCAATGTTGCAAAGCGATGACTTGGCCATTTGAGGATGACTTTTTGACGGTGTTGTTTTGCCCCTTGCCTGTAAATGTTTAACAAAAAGTCCATCTGGACATTTAATATGGAAAGGGAAAAAAGGTGAATCATGATGGAAAACCCAAAGGAATTATTTCATGTGGCAGGGAAAAAAGCCATTGTGACTGGCGGAGCCAGAGGGCTTGGTTATTCTATGGCAGAAGGATTGCATAAGGCAGGAGTAGAGGTTGTGCTGATTGCCACCAACGAAGAACGCTTGAAACAAGCCGCCAAAAAGCTTGGAAATGAAGGCGCGAAGGTATCTTATGTGGCTGGGGATCTCAGCAATTTGGAAGGAATTGAGAAAATTTATCAGAATGCATTGAATCAGTTGGGAGGGAGATTGGATATTCTTGTAAACAATGCAGGAATTCAGTATCGCTGTGAGGCGGAGCATTTTCCAATAGATAAATGGAAATCAATTATAGATATTAACTTAAATGCAGTTTTTGTATTATCGCAGCTTGCTGGAAAAACCATGCTCCGTCAGGGCGGTGGCAAGATTATTAATATTGCTTCCATGACATCTTTCTTTGGCAGTGAAATGATTTCTGCTTATTCGGCCAGCAAAGGCGGTGTTATGCAACTTACGAAGGCTCTCTCCAATGAATGGGCGCAAAGAGGCATTAATGTGAATGCAATCGCTCCCGGCTATATGGAAACCAAGCTGACATCGGACATGAAAGCGAAAAATCCTGCGCAGTATGAAGAAATTACGCGCCGGATTCCAGCACATCGATGGGGAAGAGCCGAAGATTTGCAGGGGACTGTTATCTTCCTGTCAAGTGATGCAAGCAACTATATTTCGGGTGCAATTATTCCGGTAGACGGCGGTTATTTGGGAAAGTGAGTGACGAATATGAAAATAGATGTATTATATCTTGGACGCATAGAATGTAAAAAAGATTACCTCATTCAGTGTGAGGACAAAGATCAAATGATAAAATCGCCAATTTCGGCAATTTTGATTCGGCACCCTACACTTGGAAATATTCTGTATGATACTGGAAATAGTCCATTTTATTCATCTGAATATTCAAAATTCACCTTGGAGACATATCCCATCCCAGAGTTTATTTCTATTGAAGATGCTTTAAGAGAAAAAGGACTTGCGCCGGCAGATATTGATGTGATTATTCTATCTCATCTGCATTTTGACCATGCAGGTGGGCTTCGCTATTTTCATGGAACGAAGGCAATAAAAAACGTGTTGGTTTCAGAAGCTGAATTGAAAAATGCTTATTATTGTGTCATGACGGGGCAAGAGGGCGCCTATATTAAGAGCCTGTTTGATCTGGACGATATTGTATTTAAGGCCATTAAGGAAGAAACCGCGCTTGCGAATGATTTGAGATTGTTTATCCAAAATTCACATACACCTGGTGTTATGGGAATGATCTTAACGACAAAATCAAAGGGCAATATCATAGCAACAAGTGACACGATATATACAGAAGAAAATTATGAAAAACAGCTACCGCCCGGCGGATCAATCAATAAAACGCAACAAGAATTTTACGATAATTTGGCCAGAATTAAAGCAATGAAAAACGAATATTCTGCAAAATTGTTGTATGGTCATGACTATAAACAGATTGTGGAATTACATAAAAACGGAAGCTTTGAATGATTAAACCATACTCCACCAATACGTCAGACTGGTGACCATGTACCTCACTGAGTACGCCGATGACTGGATCTGTCTCCACTGTAAACCGCAGCAAGCGGTAAATCGGCTTTTTGTTCAAAAGCAAGTGATAAAAATTGTGCAAAAAGCCGATGGATTCTGTTAGGAGAATTTGCTATAATACACGCTGTAATTAGGTTGTAACTCTTTGAGGCATTACTAATGACACTGTGTAGCAGGTGTATTATGCCTTGAGGAGTTTTTTCTTTTGAGGTGAATCGCCAGTGCGTGTGATTAAAAAATTGAACAACAATTTTGCAATCTGCGTAGACAGAGATGGGAAGGAGTTTATCGCATACGGAAAGGGCATCGGCTTTCCCAAAACACCGTATGAGATTACCGATCCGACCGTGATCGACCGGCGCTTTTACGATGTGGATCAGAAATATCTGGCGCTCTTTAATGAGCTGCCAGAAAAGGTGCTGCATTTCACGGTCAAGCTGGTGGATATTGCACGCAACGAGTTGGACTATGAGCTTAATCCCAATATCGTGCTGACGCTGGCCGACCACATCAACTTTTGTATCCAGCGTGCCAAACAACATATCTATGTTCAAATGCCGCTGATCTACGAAGTGGAGCAGCAGTACCCGAGAGAGGGCAAGCTAGGACGCTATGCGCTCAAGCAGATCGAGCGGCGCTTTGCCATCCAGTTGAACCAGAACGAAGCGTCCGGCATTGCGCTGCATTTTGTCAACGCCCGCTACAACGCCAAAACAAAACGTGACGTTACCATGTACTGGCAGCAGATGTACGATGATGTGCTCGAGGATACGGTCAGCATCGTTGAGGGCGAAATGGGGTTCGTGATCAACCGCAGCTCGTTCAACTTTGCCCGTTATTCCTCCCATCTGATGTACCTGTTGCAGCGGCTGGGAACGGGGAGCGTGCTTGATTCCAACATCAGTGAGATGTACCGCTCGCTCAGGAGAGAACGCCCTAGAATTGCCCGATGCGTTGAGCTTATCGGGGACTATTTCCACCAAAAGTGGAATCTCTCGCTCCGCGAGGAAGAAAAACTGTATCTGTTGCTGCATATCAATCGGATATGCACACGGGAAGGGTTGTAATCAACTTTTGAGCATTACCTTCCGCAAGAGGACACGGCTTTGTTCGCTGTGCCCTGCCTGCGGGAGGTTTTTTAATGCTTTGGATGCCGGCGGCGGAAGCGCGCCCGTTGTCAGCGTTCCAATCAGACAAACAGGTAACATACGAAGGAGGCTTATCCAAATGGCGGATAATAAACAAATCGCCAAGCAGGTTTTGGATGCGGTCGGCGGGAGGGAAAATGTATCCTCGGTCACGCACTGCATGACACGGCTGCGCTTTGTGTTGAAGGATCAGACCATTCCGGAGAAAAACAACATAACCGGCATCAAGGGCGTTATCGGCGTCAACATTCAGGGCGGCCAGTACCAGGTGATCATCGGCAATTCGGTTGGCAACGTGTACAAGGAAATGGTTGCGTTGGGCGGCCTTTCGGATACGCCGAGTGCGGACAACAGCGCCCACAAGCAGAAAGCCAATCCGATTTCGGTTGCGTTCGACTTCATCTCGGGCTGCATGACGCCGCTTTTTACAGCGATCATCGCAGGCGGCCTGATCAAGGTGCTGCTCATTGTCTTCGGGCCGACGTTGCTCGGCTGGCTATCGGATACAAGCGATACTTACGTCCTGATGAACGCGCTGGGCGACGCGCCGTTCTACTTTCTGCCCATCCTGGTGGCAATCACTGCCGCCAAAAAGCTGAACTGTAACTCATTTTTGGCAGCGATGGTATCATCCGTATTGATTTATCCGGATGTCATCACGCTACTGGGCGGCGACGCACCGACCCACCTGTTCGGCGTGATTCCAGTCATGCACGGCAACTATGCTTCGTCCATCATCCCGGCAATGCTGTCGACCATTCTGCTCAAATATGTGGAGATTCTGATCGACAAGATTACGCCGGATTGGTCAAAAAACTTTTTGAAGCCGCTGCTCATTGTCGTCATCACCGCACCGATCACGCTTTGCCTCATTGCACCGCTAGGCCTGATGATCGGCAACGCACTGCAACTCGGGATTAACACGATTTACGCTTATGTCCCGTGGCTGGCCTTGATGCTGTATGCCGGCGCGATGCCGTTCGTCGTTATGACCGGTATGCATTGGGCGTTTGTCCCGGCCTGTCTGATGGCACTGTCCGATCCAGGTTATGATGTGCTTCAGCTGGTTGCTATGCTGTGCAGCAATACGGCGCAGGCAGGCGCGACCTTTGGCGTGGCGTTCAAAACCAAGGATAAAGAATTGCGTCAGATGGCGTTCCCGGCCGGCATATCCGCACTGCTTGCGGGTGTAACCGAACCTGCCATGTACGGTGTTACACTGCGTCTAAAGAAGCCGATGGTTGCAGCTTGCATTGCTGGCGCAGTGAGCGGCCTGATCTCCGGTATTGTCCATCTGAAGGCGTATGCATTTGCAACCCCGTGCTTGACTGCAATCGTACAGTTTATTGCACCGGACGGCGGCAGCAACTTTATGTTTGCGTGCATTGTTTTCGCAGTGGCTCTGGTGCTGTCGTTCGTCCTGGCCTTCATCATGACCCCGTCGCATCAGGCGGCGAAGGCGCCTGATGTGCCTTCCACGCCGGTTCCGTCTGCTCCCGAAACGCCTCCCACGCCTGCTCTGACCGGTAAGGTGGAGATAGAGGCGCCGATTCCGGGCGCGGTTATCCCGCTGACCGAGGTCAAAGACAAGACGTTCGCCTCCGGCGTGCTGGGTGAGGGATATGCGATCGTCCCGTCCGAGGGGAAGGTATATGCGCCTTTTGACGGCACCTGTGAAAACCTGTTCGACACCCTGCACGCGATGGGTCTGGTGTCAGACAGCGGCGTAGAACTGCTTATCCATGTCGGCCTGGAGACCGTGAGACTGAATGGCGCGCCGTTTAAGGCACACATTAAGACCGGAGACAAATTCAAAAAAGGGGACCTGCTGCTGGAATTTGACATCGACGCCATCAAGGCTGCGGGCTGTGAAATCCAGACCCCGGTGATCGTGACCAATGCCGAGGACGTGGGCGGGATCACCATTGAAGGCAATAAAATTGTGATTGGAGGATAATAGACTCATGGCATTACCGGAAAATTTCCTGTGGGGCGGCGCGACGGCCGCCAACCAGTGTGAGGGCGCGTGGGACCGCGATGGCAAGGGCGTTTCAGTTGCCGACATCTGCACGGGCGGCAAGTTCGGGCAGAGCAAACGCATCACGCCCGTGCTTGAAGAGGGAACGTTCTACCCCAGCCACGAGGCGATCCAGCACTACGATCGCTTCCGCGAGGATATTGCGCTGTTTGCAGAAATGGGCTTTAAATGCTATCGATTCTCGATCGCGTGGACACGCATTTTCCCGAACGGCGACGAAACCGAACCCAATGAGGCAGGACTGCGCCACTATGACGAAGTCATTGACGAATGTCGAAAATACGGCATTGAGCCACTGATCACGATCTCGCATTACGAGGTGCCGTTCGGTTTGACCAAAAAATGTAATTCCTGGGTCAGCCGTGATATGATCGGCTACTATCTCAATTACTGCCGCGCGATCTTCACCCGCTACAAGGGCAAGGTCAAATACTGGCTGACCTTCAACGAGATCAACAGCGCTTCCGAGCCCATCGGTGCGCTGCTCAATCAGGGCATCCTAAACGACTTGGAGCATCCGACCGAGTTCATGAAGCAGCCGGACATCCCCCAGCAGCGCTATCAGGGTCTGCATCACATGCTGGTGGCGAGCGCGCTTGCGGTCAAGATGGCGCACGAGATCGACCCGGACTACCGCGTGGGCAACATGATGCTCTATTCGGCCAGCTATCCGCTGACCTGCGACCCGGACGACGTGCTGGCCTGCCAGCAGTACAACCGCCGCTATAACTACTACTGCACGGATGTGCAGGCGCGCGGTGCCTATCCAGCTTTCGCAAAGCGTATGCTGGAGAAAATGGGCGTTACATTGGAGGTGAAGCCGGAGGATGCGGAAATCCTGAAAAACGGTACCGTAGACTTTATCACCTTCTCATATTACATGTCCTCCTGCCAAA
The DNA here is from genome assembly GCA_900554535.1 of uncultured Oscillospiraceae bacterium. Taxonomy (GTDB): domain Bacteria; phylum Bacillota; class Clostridia; order Oscillospirales; family Acutalibacteraceae; genus Caproicibacterium. The sequence goes on from USIA01000052.1 coordinate 9,318, forward strand.
CGGCAAAGGATATGGAGAGCGGTGAGGGGAACCTGCTCGGCGGCGTGACCAACCCGTACCTACCCACGTCTGACTGGGGTTGGCAGATCGATCCCAAGGGATTGCGCTACGCGCTCAACGACCTGTATGACCGTTATGGCCTGCCGCTGATGGTGGTCGAAAACGGCTTGGGCGCAAAGGACAAGATCGAGGCCGATGGCTCGATCAACGACGATTACCGCATTGACTATCTGCGCCAGCACATTGAGCAGATGAAGGAAGCGGTCAAAGACGGCGTGGACCTGATGGGCTATACCCCGTGGGGTTGCATCGATCTGGTTTCCGCGTCCACCGGCGAATACGCCAAACGCTATGGGATGATCTACGTTCGCCGCTATGATGACGGCACCGGCGATTTTGCCCGGTTGAAGAAAAAGTCGTTCTACTGGTATAAGAAGGTTATCGCTACCAACGGCGAAGATTTGGATTAAGAGTGATGATGAAATGAAACAGTTTGAGTATGTGATTACCGATCCGATAGGCATCCATGCCCGCCCTGCAGGCCTACTGGTCAAGGAGGCCAAGAAGCATGCAAGCAAGATCATGCTGCAGAAGGGAGAAAAATCTACAGATGCGACCCGCCTGATGAGTGTGATGGGTCTGGGCATTAAGTGCGGTGACACGCTTATCGTTACCGTTGAAGGCACGGATGAAGATGCTGCTGCTGAGGCGATGCAGGCGTTTTTCACTGCAAATCTGTAAAGTGAAAGCGGCGGGGCGGGTGGAAAACGCCCCCCCAAGTAACAACTCGA
>USIA01000053.1 GCA_900554535.1 uncultured Oscillospiraceae bacterium
TGGAAATACACTTTCCCGAGCGGTTTTATTATAGAGGGGCCCTGCCGCAGAATGAGAGTTCTGCGGCAGGCCTTTTTATTTGCGGCAAAAAGCGAAAAAGCACGCAAGAAGATGCGGACTATAAAACCTTTTCTGGTTTGCACAGAACGACGCGCATCACAAAAGAAATGCGCAGCGTTCTCTAGATCATAAAGAAAAAACGAGATCAGGAACTCTTTCGGTCCCTGACCTCGTTTTTTTTACCCATTTTTGCCCACAGTCGTCCCGAAATTAAGAATCAACAGGCAGCGCAGATTCGAGGAAGCGCTTTTTGTGCGGCGGAGCAAGGCGGAAAAGTTTGCGCCAGTCTATATGAAACGTTCTTCCAATGGACTGTGGCTTCGCATGAAGTTGAGGAGCTTTTGGCGGACGGGACTCATGTTTTGCTTCAGGTAGGACAGGTGGATATCCCGCACCGCCGCCGGGTCGCCCAGCTGGTAAAAAAACACACTATCCGTGGGAATCACATACTCCGGGATAGTGGATCGCAAAAAGGCCACCCCCTGCCCTTCACATACCAGATAGTAGGCGGTCATCATCTGGGTCAAAAAGGCCGATACCCTGGGGGTAAAGTCGGCATGACGGCACAGCTCCATGCCGCGAGTATAGCTGTCATTACCAGGCGTAAGCATCAGGAAAGGTTCCGCCTCAAAGGCTCGGAGCGGGACGGGCGGCTTTCGGCCCCCGGGTTCATCGCGTTTGAGCAGCTCATTAAAGGTGTAGCGGTACGCTTCCAGCGTTTGGTTGATGGAAAGCCTTGCCGGAACGGCCAGGACCAGCTCCTCGGTAGACCAGGCGATCGACTGGAATTTGGACCCTTCTAGTGGTTCGACCTCCAGAAAGAAGTCCAGCTTGTGCTCCAACAGCTTTTGGGTCAGTGCCTGGTTATCTCCCTCGGTAAAATACAGGACAATCTGTGGATACAGCGCTTTAAATTCTTCCATTAAGCGCGGCAGCACATAGGTGCAAAAAAACATGGAACTGCCGATGTGGAGCTGCGTACCGTTCGCCAACGTTCGAAAATGGGCGCGGGTGGCCCTCTCGATAGCGATGACTTTTTCTGTCTGCTCAATGTAGTATCGGCCCGCCTCGGTGAGAGAGATGGGGGTGGTGGAGCGGTCAAAGAGCGGAGCCTGGATTTCCTGCTCTACCTTTTTTACCACAGAACTCAGCCATGGTTGAGATACATACAATTTTTGAGCGGCTTTTGAAAAGCTACGCTCCTGGTAAATCGCATAGATATAATCCTTATAATGGAACATGCCTTTCCCTCCTATACGTATTTTCTTATAGGCACTTCAATATTTACGAATTTTACAACATAATTCTATATTAGTATAATTATGACATAACTTTTAACAGGAAACGAGGTCAGAGGTCTTGTACCAGATGTCAGTTTCCCAGAGGTTTCAAAGTGAAGTCAGGTATCCGGCAAAAAGCGGAAGGAGTGTTGCAATGAAAAATCGAATATCCGCCCGGATGGATCGACTGGTCCCGTCCGGCATCCGCAAGGTCAACGAGAAGGCATTGGCTATGGAGCGAGCGGGGGAAAAGGTCATCCACTTTGAGATCGGCCGCCCCGATTTTGACACGCCGGCATACATCAAAAAGGCCTGCGTGGAGAGCTTAGACCGTGGCGAGGTGTTCTACACCTCCAACTTCGGCTTGATGGAGCTGCGGGAAGAGATCGCCCGCTATTTGAACCGGCGCAACAATACCGACTACAAGGCTACAGAGGTTCTTGTCACCGTGGGCCTGTCCGAGGCTGTGTTTGATCTGCTGTGCACCATCCTGGACGAAGGGGACGAGCTGCTCATTCCAGACCCGGTGTGGATGAACTATCTGAACGTACCCAAGCTGCTGGGGGCGGTCCCGGTGAGCTACACGCTGCGGGAGGAAAACGACTATCAGCTTGATCTCGAAGAGATCCGCTCCAAGATCACCGGCAAGACCAAGGCTATGGTCATCGTCACGCCCAACAACCCCACCGGCGGCGTACTGACCGAGGAGACGCTGAAGGGCCTGGCGCAGATCGCCGTGGAAAAGGACATCATGGTCATTACCGACGAGGTGTACGAGCGGCTGGTCTATAATGGGGCCAAGCACGTGAGCATCGCCTCGCTGCCGGGCATGAAAGAACGTACCTTTACCATGAACGGCCTGTCCAAGACTTACTCCATGACGGGCTGGCGCGTGGGCTATGTGGCTGCCCCGGAGGCGTACATCGCGGCTTTAAACAAGCTGCACCAGCACAACACCACCTGCGCTCCCTCCTTTGTCCAGCGGGCCGCGATCGTGGCTTTGCGGGATGAGAAGAACGAGGTGGAACAGATGGTGAAGGAGTACCAGCGCCGCCGTGACTACGCCGTCCAGGCCATCAACGCCATCCCCGGTCTGAGCTGCCGGTGCCCCAAGGGCGCTTTTTATATCTTCATCAACTGCAAGGCGCTGGGCAAGCCTTCCGCCGAATTGGCGGCTTATTTGCTGGAGAAAGCCAAGATCGCGCTGGTACCCGGTGGTGTGTTCGGCGCTGGCGGCGAGGGCTATCTGCGGATGTCCTTTGCCAACAGTTATGAGAACATCGTGGAAGGATGCGCCCGCCTGGCTGAGGCAGTCAAAAAGATTTCCTGAAAAGACACTTACAGTATTCGATGGGAATTTTACAAAGAAGTAAAATTCCCAAGCAGTCAATTATCAAAATCAAATTTCACAAAGGGGTGAGATTTCAAGAGGATAACAGGGGGAATATCAAATGTATCGAATTTTAGTTGCATCACCAAGCGGATTCTACAAAGACTGCCCAGTCGATCCTTGTAGCGAGGCCGCGGAGTTTTTCACCACGGATCGAGCAACGTGCACAATCTCTATGGATCCGGACATCGTTGAAAATTATGACGGCGTGGTGATCCCGGGCGGCCTTCCCGATGTGGATCCCTCGATTTACGGCGAGGAGAACACGGCGAGCGATCCCGTTGAGCCTGAAATGGACCGGCAGCAGCTTGCCATGATCGACCGGGCTTACAAGCTTCACAAGCCGATGATCGGCTTTTGCCGTGGGCTCCAGTTGGCGGCTGTATACTTTGGCGGTACTTTGATCCAGTGCTTAGACTGCAAAGACCAGCATGGTTATGAGCCTGGCAACCCTCGGTTCCACAAGATTTATAATGTTAAGGGCACCTTTATGCACGATCTGTACGGCGATAGCCTGCTCGGCAATAGCGGGCACCATCAAGCGCTGAAAAAACTCCCGGAGGACTTCCGGATCTCGCAGTTTTGGTGCGAGAACGATGAGACGGCCGCGAAATACATGAAACTGGTGGAGGCCAACCAACTGCGGGAGGGCAGCAGCGAATGCGTCATTGAGGCTGTCTATCATAAAGATTATCCCTTCGTCGGCATTCAGTGGCACCCCGAAATGCACGGCGAGCTCTACTGCGGGCATTTGGACCTTTCCAAAATCATCAATTATTTTTACCGGATGATGGAGCAGTCTAAACAATAAGGGAAGGGGTGATCAAAATGATGGGCTTTCTGAACACGATTCTCAATGCAATTCTGTCTTTCACATCCTGGATGTGGAACTTTCCCTTGCTGATTATCCTGATCGGCGGCGGCATTGCGATCACGATCGCATGTGATTTTGTACAAGTCAAACGCTTCAAGTTTATGCTGAAGAAGACCTTTGGCAGCACCCGGAAAAGCAAGTCAGAGGGAAAGGTCTCCGGCCTGCAGACCATGCTCGCAACATTGGCCAACACCATCGGAACGGGTAACATTGTTGGCGTTGGCAGCGCGATCGCGATCGGCGGCCCTGGTTCGGTCTTCTGGATGTGGATCGTCGGCTTTATCGCAATGGCATTGAAATACGCGGAAGTCGCCTTGGGCGTGGCGACACGCGTCAAAGACAAGGACGGTCGCTGGAAGGGTGGCGCCAACCGGTATTTGTCCATGGTGTGGAAGCCGCTGGGCATTATTTGGGCTGTGGCAATGCTCATTTCCATGGCGATTGCCTGCGGCATACATACCGGCGCCGTTGTGGACGCTGCAGAGGTGTTCCACATCCCCAACCTTGCAACAACGATTATTTTTACTGTCATCATCATCTTTGTCATCCTGGGCGGCATCAAGGCGCTGGTCAGAATTACCGATAAGATGGTCCCCATCATGGCACTGATCTATGTCTTGTCCGGCCTTTTGATTATTTTCCTGAATATTCAAAACCTGGGCCCGACCATTGCCAGCATCTTTACCAGCGCCTTTACCGGGACAGCGGCAGTCGGCGGCTTTGCGGGTGCGACGATCAGCACCGTGATTTCCATCGGCTGCGCCCGCGGCGTTTATTCCAACGACGGCGGCAACGGCTCCGCGAGTATCCTGCATGTCCAGGCCGATGAAGGTGAACCGGTTGAACAGGGCATGTATGGCATTTTTGAAGCGTTTGCCTGCACGATTGTCATCTGCACCTTCACAGCGCTTGTTGTCCTCTGCACTGGTGCGTGGAAGAGCGGCGCTCCCGGTTCGGTTCTGGCTATCAACGCCTTTGCGACCATTGGGCCGGTCGGCCAAGTCATCGCGGCGGTCAGCTTGATCCTATTTGCCGCATCGTCCGCGCTGTCCCTGGCAACGTCCTCCGGCATTTTGGCCAAGGACATGTTTGGCAAGGTAGCCAGGGTGATCGTTCAAGTGCTGTGTGTATGTGGCTGCTTTATTGGCGGCACGGTCGGTGTTGATGCCGCATTGCCGTGGGCAGATGTCTGCAACATGATCCTGATCATCACGAACGTGGGCGGAACGATGTTCATGCTGAATAAGCTGCGCGGGATTACGCTGGAATACTTTGGCACAGGAAAAGATAAATTGATTATGCAGCGAAAAAGAGCGCAGAAGGCAGCAAAAGGATAGACTAATTGGATCTCTTAATTTATCGACAGAAGATCACAGGGGGAATTTTTCATGAGGCTTGCAACGATCAAACTGGATCGGGCCGAGGTGGCGGGCATCGTCACCAGCAAGGGTGTTTTGCCCATCGTGGCGCTGAACGCCGCCAAGGGGACGGCCTGGAAAGAGGAAATGTATGCGCTGATCTGCGCCCGGCAGATTCCCGGCCTGACCGCCTGGTACAACGCCGGCGGCCGGGCGGAGTTGGAGACGATTGACGGCCTGGTGCCCGCGGACAAGGTGGTTTACGCTCCCCTGTACCGCACGCCCCGGCGGATTTTCGGCATTGGTTTAAACTATGCGGAACATGCCGGTGATATTGGCTCGGCTATGCCAACCGGCTTCCCGGGCAGTTTTTTTAAGATGGCGGACACCCTGATCGGGCCGGGGGATGAGATTCATCTGCCCGCATTGAAGGAGGCCCAAAAGACCACCGCCGAGGCGGAACTGGGCATCATCATGGGCCGGGACTGCCGGGACGTGTCTGAGGAAGATTGGCAGAGTGCCATCGCGGGCTACACAACCATTCTGGACATGACCGAGGAATCCATCCTGAAAGGCAACGATTACGTGAGCGGTAATCCCCGCTATCTGACCATTGTCAAAAACTTCCCAACGTTTTTCTCTTTCGGCCCTGAGCTGGTCACTCCCGACGAGGTGCCCGACGTGCTAAAACTGGAGGTCCAAAGCGTCCACAACGGTGAGATCCACGCCAGGAATACGGTGGATCATATGACCCACCGCCCTGCCCGGTTGGTATCGCTGCACAGCAGTATCCAGGGCTGGTACGCCGGAGATGTCCTCTCCACTGGTACCCCGCGGGCTTTCCACATTCAAGACGGGGATGTGGCGGAATGCCGCATCGTGGGCCCCGACGGTTTCGCGATGACTCCCCTGGTCAACCCGGTGGTGGACCTGAAGTCGCATCCCGAAAAGGCGTAAGAGCCGTTCGTTTCAATCAAAACAGGAGGCCATTTTTATGAATCTGGGATTAAAAGATAAAGTTGTACTCTGTATGGCGTCTGCCGCCGGGCTGGGCAAGGGCATCGCTACCGAGGTGGCCCGTGAAGGCGCCAAGGTGATGATCTGCACCGCGGAGGCATTCAAGGACCAGATGTACGCAACACAGGACGAAATCGAAAAGGAGACGGGCAACCGCCCCGAAGCTTTCCTGTGCGACGTAAACTCCGCTGAGGATATCAGCAAGCTGGCGGACCACACCGTGGCCACGCTGGGTGACATCTGGGCGCTTGTCAACATGTGCCCGGGTCCCAAGCCCGGCCCCTTCGATTCCTTCGAGGATCAGGACTGGGAGAACGCCTTTCACCAGTGCCTGCTGTCCTATGTGCGCGCTATCCGGGCCTGCCTGCCCTCCATGCGTCGGCTTGGAGGCGGACGCATCCTCAACTCCACTAGCTCCTCGGTTAAGGACTGCCTGGACAACCTGATTTTGTCCAACACCATGCGTATGGGCGTGGTGGGCATGAGCAAGACGCTGTCTTCCGAATTGGGCAAAGACAACATTCTCATCAACGTCATTGGCCCCGGCCGCATCGATACCGCCCGCATCACCAACCTGAACGCAATGCGTGCGGCCAAAGCAGGCCTCTCGGTGGAAGAATATGAAAAGCAGGATCTGAAGTCCTTCCCGCTGGGCCGCTATGGCACGCCCGAGGAGTACGGGCGTCTGGCTGCCTTCCTGACCTCACCCGCGAACACTTATATCTCCGGCCAGACCATCTTGCTTGACGGCGGCATGACCCGCGCCTATTGATCTCTGTCGAACGGACCGCGCGACGCAAAGGATCCGCTGCAGAAACTCTTTCTGCGGTGGGTCCTTTTTTGGTGGTGCGCCCGGCGTAGGTAATCGGCAGCCGCCCTTCGGTAAAAGTCAACTGCGCGCTTGGTAGCAGAAAGCGGTCCCGAAGACGAGGGGGGTCCGTCGTGGAATCAGAAGAAATACTGAAGGGCCGGCAGAGGGGGCTGCCGTTGCCCCATGCCGGCCCGTTGCGGTTTGATACCGATTCTTTCGTTGGCTATTGCTTACTTCTGAATGGTATCAGAATTCTGGTTGTAGGCTTTGGCGACGCACTTCCACTCGCCGTTCATTTTGAGCAGAAGCAGCACATCGGTGAAATCAATCCGGTTGCCCCAGCCCTGTTCCAGAACGCGCACAACAGCCAGGGACTCCTCCACCATCAGCACATCGACGCGGGCCTTGAAGTTGTCGCCGCCGGGCACGGTGTCCACATTGTGGTAGAACTGCTCGATGGAGCCATGCTCCAGCTTGCCGTCCAGATAACCAAACAGCACCGCCTCATCGGTGAACAGCTCCTTGGCATATTTGCTGTTGCCCTCGGCAACGCTCTTGACAAATTTCATTGCGGCCTCTTCCACGGCCTGATATTCTTTTAATGCTGCTCTCATGGATCATTGCCTCCTTGAAAAATTTATATAAAGCGATTCGCCTTATACCGTAGTGATTAGATGTTGTTACCCACTTCGTAGCCGTCCCATACGGCTTGGAGAATGGTACTGACCTTCCGCTCGTCGCCAATCTCATAGACCACAGCGCCGCATCCCTGCAGCTGCTGCGCCATCGATGGGACCGGACGGAAACCGACTGCAATCACAATCGAGTCCGCGTCGAGGGCGGTTTTCTGGCCGTTGCTTTCCAGAACGGCTTTACCGTTTTCTACCGCAGCGAGCTTGTAATTTTCCAGTACATGAACATGGTGGTATTCAAACAGATCGGGAATCATCTGCCCGTTTGGAATCGGGGAGGGGATTCCGGCAGAAAGGATTTTCGGTAGCGCTTCCACCACCGTCACTTCTTTGCCGTGCTGGGCGTAATCCAGCGCCATTTCGCAGCCGACCAGACCGCCGCCGATCACCACAACCTTTTGGCCAATCTTTTCGGGGTGCGCAAAGGCATCCATGCAGCCGATCACGTTCTGGGCGTCGATGCCCGGCACTTTTGGCATAACGGGAACGGAACCGGCGGCCAGGATGATCACATCGGCACCCATTCCTTTGAGCTGCTGTGCGTTAATGGCCTCGTTCAGATGAATATCAACCGGCAAAAGTTTTAACTCATTCTGATACCAGGCATTTAACGTCCGCACTTCTTTTTTGAAGCTGTGGGAACCGCCGGGAATCAGATTGCCGCCAAGCTCAGAATTCTTTTCGTACAGGGAAATATGATGCCCACGCGTAGCGGCAGTTCTGGCCGCTTCCATACCGGCCACGCCGCCGCCCACAATCACAACCTTTTTCCGCTTGACGCAGGGGCGGAGCGCAAACCGCATTTCTCGCATGGCAGTCGGGTTGACTGCGCAGGAAGGCTGCTTGCCCCGCTGCAGCCGGGTGATGCAGCCCTGATTGCAGGCGATGCAGGGACGAATCCGCTCGGTGTGGCCGGTCAGCACCTTGTTCGGGTATTCCGGGTCAGCCAACGCCGCACGGCCCATTACAACGGCGTCGATCTTGCCGCCCCGAATGGCAGTTTCTGCAATGTCCGGGTCATTCATGCGACCGCCGGCCAGAATCGGGATGTTGACCGCTTGTTTAGCCTTTGCCGCCATCTCCACCAGATAGCCCTTCGGCATATACATGGGCGGACAGGCGTAGTAGAAGGAATCGTATGTTCCCGTATCAACGCTCAGACAGTCGTAGCCATAGGATTCCAGCAGCCTGGCAATCTGAATGCCTTCTTCCAGGGTGCGGCCGACTTCCTCTTCGCCGGTCAGGGTGGCCTTCTCAAAATCCTTCACAAAGGTCTTAAGCCCCAGCCGCATGCTGACGGGGAAACTGCTGCCGCATTTCTGTTTGATTCCTTCCAGAATCTCCCTTGCTGCACGCAGACGGTTCTCTAGGCTGCCGCCATATTCATCGGTGCGGTGATTCAGCATTGAAAGGGCAAACTGGTCCAGCAGATAGCCCCAGTGGATGGAATGCACCTCCACACCGGCAAAACCGGAATCCTGTGCAATTTTGGCCGCCTTGATGACCGATTCGATCTTCGACTTGATCTGGTCATGCGTCAGTTCCGGGGAGACCTCGCCCGGATGGCGGAACACATGGACAGAGGACGGAGCCGGCAAATTGGGGTAGTTGCGGCCCAGCCCCATGGTGATCTGCGCAAAAATTTTGGTTCCATAGGCGTTGGCGCGCTCGTTGAGCTCGGTCGCGGTCATTTTGAAAGCGTCCGGATTCTGCAAAATCGCAGGCCCAATGCCTGTATAGGGGTCGACGGTACAATCTGCCGCCAATGCGCCGGTAAAGATCAGCCCAAATCCGCCTTTGGCCCGCTCTACCAGATACTGGATGGTTTCGTTTTTCAGACCGCCGCCCGGCAGATGATGCTGTCCGCCGCCGATTGGTGCCATACAAAACCGGTTTTTAATGGTCAGGCTCCCGATTTGCAACGGCTTGCCCAAATGCTCATACTTCTGCATGAAAGTCCCTCCTGTTCCGAATGGGATCAACTTGATCCATGCTTGCGATATTTTGTAATATAATCATAGTAAGAGTGGGCCCCGAAAACAAGTACGCACATTTAAGTGCGATACTTACAATTCAGTTCAATACTTACTTATAAGAAAGCATATAAAAGAGAAAATGCGCGTGCATCGCCAGCAGTGCGTCCGCCCCGCTCTTTTCATTTTGCATTGTGCCGGGCAGTATGGTAAAATGCTAAAAGAATGGCATACTACGAAAGCGATCTGCGGGAGGGATTTGCATGAAAAAACAAGATGTGGCGGTCCTGGCGGCGGGCGTCGCCCTGTTTATCGGTACGGTTGCCCTTTGCGAAAAGGGCTTCCGGCTTTTGCTGGCTTTGTTTTCGGGCATGACGTTGGCGGGGCTGATCCTGCACACACTGCAAAAGTACACCGCGCCGGCGCACACGCCGGAACCCTTGGAAGCGCAAAAGGAGGCGTAAAATGACGATGAAAATTGCGCCATCGATTTTGTCGGCGGATTTTGCGGCGCTGGGCCGCGCGGTGGAGGACGTGGACAAGGCGGGCGCGGACTGGATCCACCTGGATGTGATGGACGGCCACTTTGTGCCCAACCTGACCTTTGGGCCGGACACCGTGCGCGGCATCC
>USIA01000054.1 GCA_900554535.1 uncultured Oscillospiraceae bacterium
CACAAGACCAGGGGCCAGTTTTGCCCCCGGGGTTTTTGGGGAGCCACTGGTCGAGCTTACTGTCCTCCTGTGTCGTTTCGATTTCACTCATGCCTGATTTTTCCATGGAGGTCTGCAGCGCTTTGTAGCCCATCATCAGGCTTTCGATAAACGCGGCCACGCCGCGCAGGATGGGCACGCGCAGGATGGGATACCGGTCGCGCAAAGGGACAAAGTCCATGTCCTCCGCCTGGATAGCACCATCCGGCACGCGCACCGCAACTTCGATTTTCTTGGGGCCACGCATCAGGATGCCTTCGACGAGTGCTTGCCCGCCGATGGAGGTGATGCATTTACAGCCCTTCGCCTTTGCTGTTTGTGTCGTCATTTGCTTCCCTTTCTTCCAGCTTCTGGAGCTGGACTTTTTCTTCTTCGAGATGGTCCTGCAGTTTCTGCATGGTCGGGATTGTGATGGTCACCGCTGTGCCAACGCCCTCGGTGCTCTCGATTTCGAGGCTGCCCGAGTGCAGGCTCATGATCTCATCGGCCAAGGCCAGTCCGATGCCGGAGCCGCGCACCGTCTGATTGGCCTTATAAAATTTCTTTTTGACATTCGGCAAATGCTCCGGCGGGATGCCGCAGCCGCTGTCGCTGATGATGACCTGGATAAAGCCCTCCGCTTCTGTGGCAGAGACATTGATGGTGCCGCCCTTCTGCGTGTATTTCAGGGCATTGTCCAGGATATTGACAAACACCTGGCGCAAACGGTTGACGTCGCCAAGCACCGGCGAAAGCATGGCCGGTTCCTCATAGACCAAAAACTTGCCCTCGTTTTTGGCCCGCTCACTGAACATATAGACCGCCTCGCCGAGTTCCGCGAGGATGTCGATGCGCTCCATATGCATCGTCATGCGGCCGCTTTGCATGCGTGAGAAATCGAGCAGCTCTTCAACCATGCTGGAAAGGCGTTCCGTCTCATGCAAAATCACGTTCATGCCCTTATTAAAGCTCTCCGGGTCCAGGCCGCCGCCCTGCAGCGTCTCGCCCCAGCCCTTAATGGCGGTCAGCGGCGTGCGCAGTTCGTGCGAAACCGAGGAGATAAAGTCGTTTTTCATGCGCTCCGCCGTGCCCAGCTCCTGGGCCATTTCATTGATGGTCACGCACAAATCGCCAATCTCGTCGTCGCGGATCGTCGCGATGCGGGCGTTGAAGTCGCCATGTGCGATGCGCTTCGCCGTGGCGCTGATCTCCTCAATGGGCTTTAGCAGGGACCGCGACATCGACCGCCCCGCCAGCAGCAGCGCCACCACCAGCAAAATGCCCACAGTGCCCATCACACAGATCACCCAGAAGATCTGCTGGTCCGCCCTGCGCAAGGAGACGATATAGCGTACAGCGCCGACGAATTCCCCCTCGTCGCTGCGCAGCACGCGTGTGACAGCCATCACCTTTTCGCCGCTGGAAAGCTGGCCGGTCCAGGTGCCGTAATTGTCCACGCTGCGCAAAGCAGTGTCGTAATCGGGCATGGACTCGCCCTCATCCGGCACAAACCCGAGGCTTGTGATGATGATCTTGCCGTTGGAGTTAAAGACCATCAATTCCATGCTTTCCTTGCCGGGAAAGCGCTCCACATACTGCCGCGCCGCCGTACTGAACGCCCGCGGCGAGGAGCGCCCGTCCTCGGCAAAAACGTTGGTCAGCTCCTCGCTGCGCGCGTCGAGCGTCGTCTGGATGCCATTGTAGGTCGAGCTGCTAACGGCAAAAGACAATATGATCAGCAGCACCACCACAATGATGGCCACCAGCCTCAGGGAATTGAACAGCCACCCGCGGGTGCCGGCGAGGGCCCATCCGGGGCGCTTCTTATGCAGCAGGGAGTCTGCCTTTTTCCCTTTTGCAGTCAACCGTTCATGCCTCCCACTTATATCCCAGTCCCCAGACCGTCACAATGTGGCGGGGACTGCTGGGCTGGTCTTCCACCTTCATGCGCAGGCGGCGGATATTGACATCCACAATCTTTTCTTCGCCGACATAGGCCTCTCCCCACACGTGTTTCAAAATGGCGCTGCGCTCCAGGGCAGCGCCGGGGTTGGAGAAAAAGTACTCCATGATCTGAAACTCCACCTGGGTCAGCTCGATCGGCCGCGCGCCTTTCATCAGGGTACGGCTGCGCAGATTGAGCACAAATTCGCCGGACTGGATCTCCTCGGCAAAATTATTTTCGTCTCGCATCTGCGCCAGCGCGACCCGGCGGTAGATCGCATCCACACGCGCCACCAACTCGCTGGGGGAAAACGGCTTTGTCACGTAATCGTCCGCGCCCGCCATCAATCCGCCGACCTTGTCCATCTCCTGGGTGCGGGCGGTCAGCAGGATGATTCCGATCGTTCCGCTGTGCCTGCGCAGTTCTTTGCACACATCCAGGCCGTCGTGCTGCCCGGGCATCATGATGTCGAGCACCGCCACGTCAAAATCGCCGTCCGCCTGGTTATACAGTTCCAGCGCCTGGTCACCGTTTTCCGCTTCCGTCACCTCATAGCCGGCGCGCTTTAAATTGATCACAATGAATTCGCGAATTGCCTGTTCATCCTCGGCCACTAAAATTTTTTTCATAAGTATCCTCCCATGGATCAGGAATCCTGTATAAATGTCTGAAAACGCTCCCGCAGCGTTGCCAAAGGCTGGGCGAGCTGCCCGGCGTCTGCGGGTACCTGCGCCACGATGATGCGGTCATTGCGCGTGAGCATCTGCTCATAGCCCGAAGATCCGGACATTGACTGCCACGCCTGCGCGGACAGGGACTGGATCTCCAATAGCGGCGAGCCGGCCGCGTTCTTTTGCGCATCCCAGGTGTAGATGGAAAGCTGGCGTGCGTTCTCATCATACCGGGTCGTAATGGCAGCCTTCCAGGCATCCGGCAGCAAAAAGCTGTAGCCGTCGCGGGCATTGCAAATGGCAGAAGAAAACGTCTGATAATCGCCATTTAAGCCCTTTAGCCCGGTCCACTGCACCACATTGCTCACATCGTCCGCCGCGGTGCCCGCATACCCAGGCAGACGGCTGACCACCGGAAACGCAATGACGCCGTCGCCATTGGTGTCCATGCAGTTGATCGGTACGCTGCGCAGCGAGATGTTTTTGGATGTACTGTATAGCGGCGTACGCAATGACTGGCTTTCTGCGTCCCAATAGAACATCTCCGTCAGATAGCTGCCGTTTTCCATCTGGCAATCCAGCAAAACACCGGGCACATTGTCCGCCAGCTTTCCCGCCTTCAGTGAGGAAAACTGCCGGACGCCCGCGTCGAGCAAAGCGCTGCCCATCATCTGTGGCGTGCCATCCTGCAGGCGAAGCAGGCTGGCCGTAAAACGGCCGCCATCTGCGGCAAGGTTGGCTGTGAAAAGTTCCGCCTTGCCGTCGCCGTCAAAATCGAGCGGCGCCATCTCTGTATAGGGCTGGCTGAGCTTTGTCTCCGTGGTCTTGCCATCCTTTTCCCGATAGACGCCGATGGACGTTGTGCCGGTGGCGCTGCTGCCCCATCCGATGATGGCCTCGTCGCTGCCGTCGCCATCCAAATCGCCAAAACACACGCGGTCCACACGGCCCGCTGTGTTCTCAAAAGACCCGGCATCCTGCCAGCCATCGTTTCCCTGTTTACAAAACAGGACCCATGCGCTGGTATCCTTGGGGTCCGCCTGATAAAAGACAATCGCTTCCTCGGTGCCGTCACCGTCCAGATCGTGCAGAATGATGGCAGAGCGATAATCGCCAGCCGCCGGATAGCACAGGGAAAAGGAGGCGCCGCCCTTTTGTTCAAGCAGGTCATAGACACCCGCCTGCTCCCCTGTGGCCCGTGGTGGGCGCATCAGCGTGCGCGCATCCAGTCCAAACAAGGAACAGCCGCTCAGCGAAAGGCAGCACGCCAGCGCCACTACCGCCACAGCCAAACGCTGGAATCCCTGTCTGTGCATATTTACGCCTCCCCGTATAATAAGTTTCAAAGTTAATCGTTTTAGTCATCAGCAGGCTTTGGGATGCCCGTGATACAATAGCCAAGTCCTTTCGTCTCCAGTTAAGCCGAAAGGCTGCTTCAACGAAAGTCCGTTCCCCTGAGCCGGAAGTCAGCTGCATACTTTTTGAGCAAAGCCGCCTTCCGGGAAAAGCTCTGCATTCCTTATCGTTTTAGTATAGCATTCTGCCGCGCAGTTGAAAAGTGTCAAAGTTGTTACCATCTGTGATTGCTTTCCGAACACAAATCTGCTAAACTTATAGAAAGTTTGCGCGCTGCGCTATCTGCAAGAGGGGAAGGTCCGGCATGCACATCAATTTTGAATATTACCATGTATTCTGCCAGGTGGCCCGCTGCCGCAGCATGACACTGGCGGCACAGGCGCTCTCCATCTCGCAGCCCGCGGTCAGCAAATCGATTGCGCAGCTGGAGCGCCAATTGGGCTGCGCGCTATTTATCCGTGCGAAAAACGGCGTTTCCCTGACTGCTGAAGGCCAGGAGCTTTTCCGCTACGTATCGCACGCCAACGACCTAATCCTCCGCGGCGAAAACCGTGTACATGACATGCTGCGGCTCGACAGCGGCGAGTTATGCATTGCAACTTCTGACCTTCTGCTGCGCATTTTTCTGCTTCCACACCTGCGGCGCTTCCACCAGCAGTATCCCCACGTCAAGGTCCGCCTGCTCGGCGTCAACACGCCTGCGGCCGCCAAGGCACTGCGCGCGGGTCACGCGGACGTTGCGGTGGTGGCCGAAGGGCCTGACCTGAATGGCTTTGCCCATATCCCGGTGCTGACCATCCACGATATCTTCATCGCCGGTCGGCCTTACCGGGCGCTGCGAGACCGCGTTCTGTCGCTGGAAGAAATTGTGCGCCTGCCGCTGATCTGTGCGGAAGAAGGCAGCATCACGCGCCAGTTTTTGGACTCTTTCTTCACAAGCCGTGGCTTTTCCCTGCAGCCGGAATTTGAACTCTCGTCGTCTGATCTCATTGTCCCGTTTGTGGAGAACGGCCTGGGCGTGGGCATTGTGATGAGCGATCTGGCGAATCAGAGTCTGCGGCAAGGCCGCGTCTTTGAGGTGCGGGTCAATGAGCATCTGCCCAGCCGGCAGATCTGCGCCGCCACGCTTCCGGCCGGAAACCGCTCCCAAGCCGTGCAGTGCTTTCTGGACAACATTGTCGCTTCGGTGGAGCCAGACCAGGATTTCTCGTGACTCACGCCCGCAGCCGGCTCCCAAATTTTGATTGAATCATTTCATCTGGAGGAAATTTTCCATGTCCAATACCAATGTCAAGGCCTACCCCGAAGCGCTTTCGATCGCGCCGTATGAACGCATGCGCATTGCGCTGTGTCTGGCTGCTGTGGGCGGCTTCCTGGAAGCCTACACCTTTACGCTCAAGGGCGGCGTATTTGCCAATGCGCAAACGGGTAACCTCGTGACCTGCGCGGTCCGGCTGGCGCAGCGGGACCCCGCCGCGGCATTGCGATCGCTCCTGCCGATCGTCGCCTTTGTGCTCGGCATCATGCTGACAGAACGCCTGAAACGCCTGCCACACGAAAACACCCCTGAGCAGTGGCACTGCATCGTGATTGTGACGGAGCTTGCGCTGCTGCTGATCGTCACCTTTCTTCCCGCGGGGCTGCCCGATTTTGCAACCACGCTGATTGTCTCCTTTGTCTGTGCGCTGCAATATGGCAGGTTGCGCCAGACGCCCGGGCTTCCCCATGCGCTTTTGCAAGACGCACGGTCTTCCCTATGCGACCACCTTTTGCACCGGCAATCTGCGCAGCGCGGGCACGGAGCTTTTCAAAGCCCTACAGGACCACAGCACAGAAGCCGGCCACCACGCCCGGCGGTATTTTACCGTGGTGGGGGTCTTTTTTGGCGGAGCGCTCATCAGCGGCTTAATCTGTCCGCATCTCGGCCAGCGCTCCTCGATTCTGTGCTGCGGTGTGCTGGTGGCCGTCCTGATTATTTTCCTGTTGGATTACCAAAAGCGCAAACAGTTCCTGAAAGACGTAGACCCGCCACAGGCATAACGGGCCTCCTGATCCTTTTAAAAAAGCCGGCCCGCTGCAAAAGCGAGCCGGCTTTCTCAAATTCTCCGCCGGGTTTTATGATTGTGCTGGCTGGGAGGTCATCGCGGTGGCCGACGCATGCTTGGTCTGTTCCGGTTTTGTAACCTGCTTGTCCGCCAACGCATTCTGATAAATCGTGTATTCGGCATCCCAAAGCGCCTTTTGTTCGTCGTAATGACTGTTGTTGTTCTGGGAGAGTATACGCATGTTCGCCGTCAGCGAAAGGCCATTTACCTGCATCGAAGCGGGCAATTGCATCTTCTTGTGGCCGGCATCCCAGCCATCCTGCTTCTCCAAATACGAATACCCCGTCTCGTCGCAGAGATATAACATCACATCGCCTACCTGAAAATCTCCGATCAACTTTGTGTCGTTTGCCATAGTGATTTGCGGGTTATCCGACTCGCCAACCGCGTAGTTGGTCACCTGCACCAAGACCTGGCCATCCCCATTGCGGTCTGGGGAACAAAGTTCCAACTGGCCCGCAAGGCGATCCAATGTGTCTTCCGAGACCATCCGGTCAGTAATCAGGCCAACCTGATAATCCGGGTTTTCACGCGTCGCAACATTCCGAATCAGTACAATCGCCACGACGACTGCCGCGATTGCGATCACCACATGCCATTTATGGTAATACCAAAAATTTTGCCGCTTCTCCTTAAAGGTTTTCGGTGTACGTTTCAGCTTGTCGCTGTGGATCGTTTCCTCCCCTTGATGCAGCAAATACCGTTCTCGTGCCATTGGGTCACTCCTTGGGTAGCAGGATATTCGCCTGCCTGATATTCGCAAATAAGCTGTCCGCACACAGAATCTGCATAAAGATAGCCGCGCCTGCTGTTTTTTAAGTATAGCATAAGAATCTGAGACATGCAAGGCCAAGCCGACGGTCCGTTCATCGTCACAGTACCGAAAATAGATGGTTACGCTTAATCGTTGTGTCTTGACAGGTCGGGTAGCAAGATATCAAACAACGGTGAACCGAAGGCAACACCACACAGAAAAGATAAGCGACCCTCTCAAGGAGATTGGAAAAAATTATGAATAGGCAATTGATTCCGCCCGGTCTGTGCGACGAATTGGAGCAAACAAATAAAGAAAAATTTCCGCCACAGATCGAACGAATCGTACCCACGGGGGTAAATGGATCAAAAGAAGGACGCCGCACTATTCCAACCGAAAGACCCGGTGCCGAGGTCTACGAAAACAGACGGAAAACTTGAAAACTTGAACATTATGTTCGTACTGGCGAATTCGATTCTGGCCGACAGGCCCTGACTGGCGGCTTAAGGCAGTGCGCCCGTGGACAGATCGAGAAGCCAAATACGCTCTGCTGACAGTTTGCCATCAGCAGAGCGATTCTTTTTGGTGAATTTTGCGGTGCTGCAATAGCGCTTTTTATCAGTTAATGACCTGAGGGCTTATATTTCAGCAGTGCATGTTCAGTGGTGAGATCTGCATGTGCCATTTTACCAAATACTATGCCCAGGAGAATGATCGCAAGCCAGATGGACTTTTCATTCAAAAGCTTGCAGAAGCAAGTGAGCACGACTCCGCCTGAAAAAAAGCATATAAGCATGATGGCATGAACGCGCTCGCGCCGCAGCAGCGTCCAATCTCTCTTGTGAACCATTTTTGCAAACGCGATTCCCATCTGACGAAGATGATTGGTGCAGAAGGTGGTTGCCATCGGAATTCCGTTTGCCTGACGGAATGTATTATATTGCATAGAAGCAATAAAATTGATCATGACTTGAACAATATGATTAGGCCAACTTAAAGGAATCAGGCCCGCCAGAAAAAGTACGATCATCTCAAAGCCGACCAAATATGTATCCCATCTGAGAAATCCAGGCCGTTTGACTGGAACGGGAAGTATTTCGGAAAGAAAAGCGCCGGAAAAGTATGCAAATATTGGGATAAAATAATAGCAGCCGCTAACCCAGTGTCCCCTTCCGAAATCGACCGCCATCATAACAAAGTTAGCGGTTTGCGCATTGCAGAACACACCACCTCTTAAATTAAAAGTATAGGCACCCATCATGCCGGCTGCGGCCATAAGGAGAGCATAGGTGCTTTCCTGTTCACAGACAAGGTATTGTGTCCGATTTTGATCTGATACTTTATTCGTGTTATTCATGCCTGTTTATCACCCTTGACGTTTTTGATTGCACAATATAGAATTTAAAAGATATCAGCAACAAAATCAAACAGTTATTTTGTGTATTGATTACAAAATATAGCTGTAGCAAAATGCGGGGAAGGAAAAATGAACTTTCAGACAGTCGACTATGTTATCACTGTGGCGGAGGAAAAAAATATCTCCAGAGCCGCAGAACGTCTGCATATTGCCCAGCAGACACTCAGCGCCCATCTCGCGTCGCTGGAGAAAGAACTGGGATGCAGATTATTTGAGCGTCATGTTCCTCTGGAAATTACATATGCCGGAGAAGAATTTCTGAAATACGCGTATATCATTCGGGAACAGCTGATAAAAATGCACCATACGTTTGATGCGATCAGCGGTGAAGAGAAAGGAATACTGAAAGTCGGGATTACCAGTAACCGGGGAAGGACTGTCCTTTTGCCTGTTATCCTTGATTTCCGGAAGAAGCATCCGGGGATTGAGCTAAAAATCGTAGAGGAAACCAATGAGGTTCTCGTGCAGAAACTTGAAAAGGGAGAAATCGACATCGGTATTTCAGATTTTTCCGCAGGACATGCAGGGATTAAGGTGGAGCATTTTTACAGAGAACATGTGGTGTTTGTCGCACAGAGAGATCTTTTTTGTAAAATATATGGGAAAAATTATAAAACGATTATCCGCAAAATTCAGGAAGAGGGGGTGTACGGACTGCTGAAAGACTGTCCGCTGCTTCTTGGACATGAGCAGGATGTTGCAGGGCGATTGGCCAGAAAACTGATAAAAACCTTTGATACACCGCCTGTTGTGACAGCGGAAGCACAGAGCATGTCTCTGCTGCTTGAAATGTGTGTGGCGGGGATGGGCGGGTGCTTCTGCCCTGACGTTATTGCGGAAAGACTTTTGGAAGAAGAAAAGAAGAAGGAACTGCTGCTGCTCACACTGGGCAGACAGGCTGAGTACGATATTGGGATCGGGTGGAAGACAGACTGGCATCTGATCAATTCTTTTGTCCAGGCGGCACACCGGCAGATAAAAATCATCACAAAGGATGGTTCATAATACGGTCTGAAAAGGAGGAAAAATCGACCCTGTGTCCATTTTCCCCGGCGTTTTACATCGATGTTGACAAGAGATAATCATTATCGTTATCTCTTGATTTGCCCCCTTTCCCGAATGATGGACAAAAAAACATTCGTTATAATGGAAAGGAAAGGGGAAAAAGGACATGGAAACAAAACGCAAAAAAGGAGCGCCGCCCCGGTACGATGAGGCATTTAAAGCCGGAGCAATCCGGATGGTGACGGAGCAAGGTCGCCCGAGCACTGAGGGGGCCAGGGAACTCGGCATCTGCATCGACACACTACGTAACTGGTTGAAAAGTCCGCTGGGGTGCAGGCTGGTCAGTGGGATCGTCAGAATCGGGACAGTCGCCGGATACGGGAGCTGGAGGCGGTGGTGCGTGCCCTGCGCAAGCAGGTGTCTGAGAGGGATGAGGTGATTGATGTTTTAAAAAAATCCGTCGGCATACTTTCAAGACCATAGAGGACAAATATCGGTACATCAAAGCCGACCGCTCGGGAGTCTCTTTGAAAAAGCTATGCC
This sequence comes from uncultured Oscillospiraceae bacterium, assembly GCA_900554535.1. Taxonomy (GTDB): domain Bacteria; phylum Bacillota; class Clostridia; order Oscillospirales; family Acutalibacteraceae; genus Caproicibacterium. The sequence goes on from USIA01000054.1 coordinate 9,815, forward strand.
GCCTGCTGGGAATCTCCCGAAGCGGATACTATGCCTGGCTTGTGCGTGGGCAAAGCCAACGAGCACAATCAGGCGCTGACGCGTGAACTGGTGCGTCTGCACGAGAAATATTGGATAGCCTGTATCATATGCTCAAGCCCGCATATTCCTATTCACGCGGGAGAATGCATCGGCTGATGAAGGCCGCCGGAATCCACTCCCTACGTAAGAACG
>USIA01000055.1 GCA_900554535.1 uncultured Oscillospiraceae bacterium
CAAAAAAATGGGAAAGGTTGTCGTCCAGGCAGCTGAGGCAACCAAAGAGAAAAACTGCATTGGCCCAGCAAAGCTGGTCGTTTTCTGTAATGCACCGGAGGACAATCCCTTTATGGCGGGCGCCTTCCATGGCGTCGGAGAGCCGGACTGCGTCATTAACGTGGGCGTTTCCGGCCCCGGCGTGGTGCGCGCCGCCCTGCATGCACACCCGGACTGTGATCTCGGTGAGGTGGCCAACATCATCAAAAAGACCGCTTTCAAAATCACCCGCATGGGCCAACTCGTAGCGCAGGAGGCCAGCCGGCGGCTGTGCGTGCCCTTTGGTATTGTGGACCTCTCCCTCGCGCCCACGCCGGCTGTGGGCGATTCGGTCGCACACATTTTGGAAGAAATGGGTCTGGAAAGCTGCGGCGCCAATGGCACCACGGCCTGCCTGGCATTGCTCAACGACGCGGTGAAAAAGGGCGGCATCATGGCCAGCTCACACGTTGGCGGTCTTTCCGGCGCTTTCATCCCGGTCTCCGAAGACGCAGGCATGATTGATGCCGCGCGCCGCGGCTCTTTGTCCATCACTAAGCTCGAGGCCATGACCGCTGTGTGCAGTGTGGGGCTCGATATGATCGTCATCCCCGGCGACACGCCCGCAGAGGTCATCTCCGCCATGATCGCCGACGAAGCCGCTATCGGCATGATCAACAGCAAAACGACCGCCGTGCGCGTGATACCGGCAATTGGTAAGAAAGTCGGCGACACGCTCGATTTCGGCGGCTTACTCGGCAGCGGGCCCGTCATGGAAGTCAACACCTGGTCCCCTGCCAGGTTTATCAACCGCGGCGGCCGAATTCCCGCACCCGTGCATAGTCTGAAAAATTAACTTGCAATTTTGCCCGCGTGTTTTTTCGGAACACGCGGGCGTTTTGGCAGGCTGCCACGCAGATTCGAAGCGGCTTATTTTTTGCTGTACGAATAAAATCCTGCTTTTGGTTGATGAATAACCAGTGTTTATCTATCAATACTTCTGACTTATCCAAAAACGCCACAGATGGTGAAATTCCCGACGCGCAGTCGAGAAGAATTGGTAAGATATACGAAGCCAGCTCACTGTTCATAACTGTTCATAATTTATTCACAATCGAAAATAGAACGATGCTATAATTTGACCATGGACGCCGTATTTATTTCATTTTAGTACGGCGATTTTCCAATGTGGAGGCGCTGTTTCATGAAAGATATGATCAAAGAAATTGTCGATATCGACCGCGAAGCGCAAAAAATCACCGACGAAGCACAACAGGAAAAGTTGAACTCCGCCGAGGAAATTGCGCACAAGCGGGAAGAGATCCGCACAGCATATTTGGATCGCGCGCGCAAGCGAATCGCGAAGAATGAACCCGCAGAACGCGCCGCCGCCGAGGAGGAATGGGCCAAGACCAAGGCTCACTACGACGCGGTGCGCGACAAGTTAGAGAAGAACTATCAACAAAATGGCGACCGGTGGGTCAAAGAGCTCGTCGGGCGCGTACTGGGAGCGTGAGAGTATGCCCAAATCGAACGCGGCAATCGTCAGTAAAGCGCGCGCCATGTATGGCAAACGCCTGACGCCCAGCGACTGGGACAATCTGCTCAACTGCGCAAACGTTACCGAAGCCGCTGCTTATCTCAAATCCAACACCGAATATGGCACTGTGCTGGGGGAATTGCGGGATAACGAGGTACACCGTGGTGAGTTAGAGGCCCTGCTGCGCGCAAAAATTGTGCGCGATACCGCCCGGCTTGGCCATTATGACATGAGCATGGGTAAGGGTGTGGGCAGGTTTTTAATCGGCTGGATGGAGGTGCAGGTGATCCTGCATAACGTCATTCGCGTGGAGGCGCACCAAGCGCCGAACATCCGCTCCTCAAGCAACTTTCTAGCTGAGACGTCGCGGCTAGATATCCGCGCATTGGAAATGGCCGAGGCCTTTGATCAGGTGCTTGAGGCGCTGGAAGGCAGCGTCTATCACAAGCTGGTGCTGCCTTTCCGACCGACAGATGGCGCTTTCAAGGATTTCACGGGACTGGAAAACGCGCTGTATACCTATCTATATGGCCTTCTGTATGACATCATTGAACACAACAGCACCCGCACGGCGCGCCAGCAGCTCCACCAACTGGTCGACAGCTACGTTGACCTTGAAAACTATGCGCGCATTGTCCGGCTCAAGGCATATTACCACGCCAGCGAATCACAGACACGCGCCTGCCTGCTCCCCTTTGGCAGCATACCAAAGGATAAGATTTCCGAAATGATCGCAGCCGATACCCCCAAGCAGGTGACCGCTATTATGGAGCAGACGCGCATCGGCAAGCGCACATTGCATCTGCCCTATGATACGCCAGACACTTTGGAGTCGCTTGTGCGTTATCGAGACGCACATAAAAATATCTTTTTCAGTTCTGAATCCAGCGTGGTGATGCTTTCCTATGTGTTCCTGATGGAGACAGAACTGCAGGGACTCATTCATTTAATAGAAGGTCTACGTTATCAGGTACCCAAAACGGAGATCAAGCGGCTGTTGAGTCCTTATCATTTCGTATGAAAGGAGACATCGGAACTTGGCTGTCATTAAGGTGAAGGTAGCCAGCATTATAGGCCGGATGGATGAGTTGGAAAACGTAACGGAAATTTGTGGACGAAGCGGCGTCTTTCATCCCGATAACGCCCTGCGCTTTTACGACCACACCGAGGAGTTCACCCCCGTCAATGAGGAAAACCCCTATGCCAGCTTCCTGCAACGCCTCTCGGATGCCCTGATGGTCATCAAAAAAGAGGCCCAGCTTTTGCCGGAAAGCGAAATCCGCAAGTTGCAGTATACAGACGAAAAGGCGGAATCCTACGTCGACGAAGTCTGTGAAAAGCTGGAACATCTGCAGGCCGACCGTGCGGCTACCCAAAAACGCATTGAGGAATGCACCCAGGAGGCTGCCGACATGTCCCACTTTGTTGGGCAGAATCTGAACCTGGATGAAATCCGCGAATGCAAATTCATTAAGGTGCGGTTTGGTTCGCTGCCCAAAAGCAGCAGCGAGCAACTCGACACTGCCTATAAGGACAATCCTTATATCACATTTTTCCCCTGCACAAGCGACGCCCGGAACCTTTGGGGCGTTTACATGTGCCCGATCGACCAATCCAAAGAGGTTGATGCAATTTTCCGCAAGCTGTATTTCCAGCGGCTGCGGCTGCATACGATTACGGGCACACCGGAAGAAACGGTCAAGCATCTGCAGGCACAAATCGAGGAATATAAGCAACACCTCGATGAGTTGGCGCAGCAGGGCGAAGCATTCTGGGAAAAGGAAAAGGACCGCTGCACAGAGGTTTATTCCTATCTTGCAGAGCGCAACACCTACTTTGGCGTGCGCCATTACGCGGCCAATTACCACGACAGTTTCATCCTGACCGGATGGATTCCGGCGGAAAGCGAGCATGCATTCACCATGGCGCTCGACCAGCTCGACAGCGTCGAATACAGCCTGGAGGATGCGGACAACGAGCTGGTGCATTCGCCGCCGGTCAAACTGCGCAACAAAGCGTTGGTGCGGCCGTATGAGTTCTTTGTCAACATGTATGGGCTCCCGAATTACAAAGAAGTGGACCCGACCCCGCTGGTCGCAATCCTCTATTCCGTATTGTTCGGAATCATGTTTGGCGATTTGGGCCAGGGGCTGTGCCTGTCGGTGTTCGGTTACTTCTATATGTGGCGTGTGCGCAAGATGCCCATCGGCAAGGTGCTTTTGCCGTGCGGTATTTTTGCGGCGATATTCGGATGCGTATTCGGGTCTGTCTTTGGATACGAGCACACACTCGATCCATTGTATAGGGCCTTGGGATTCGCCCAAAAGCCCATCAATGTGATGGAAGGCAACACGACGATGATGATCATCCTCATCTCGGTGGCGATCGGCTTTGTCTGCATCTCCGTCGCAATGATCCTGAACATCTACTCAAGCCTCAAGCGTGGAAACCTCGCGCGGGCGCTTGTGACGCCAAATGGCGTCGCGGGCCTTGTCTTCTACTGGGCGCTGGTAATCGGCCTGGTTGTTCAGCTGCTAACAGGCAAAAAGGTTCTGACCGCGCCCTATGTCATCTTCCTGATCATTCTGCCGTTGGTGGTGCTGTTCTTGCAGGAGATGCTCACGAACCTGATTAACCACCAGCCTGCCAAGCCCGAAAAGATGGGCGAGTACCTGATCCAGAGCTTCTTTGAGTTGTTCGAGACGCTGCTCTCGCTTTTGAGCAACACCGTGTCGTTTTTGCGTGTCGGCGCCTTTGTCCTGGTGCACAGCGGCATGATGACAATGGTCTTCACGCTGGCGGCCATGGGCGGCCCGGACGGCTCAATCGGCAACTTGATTATTGTAATCGCCGGCAACATCTTTGTGGGTGTATTTGAGGCCCTGCTCGTGGGCATCCATGTCCTGCGCTTGAACTTCTATGAGATGTTCAGCCGCTTTTATGACGGCGATGGCCGTCCGTTCCTGCCCGTTCGCGTGCATGGACTGCAAAAGGCGTAAACGCGTATATTGCGCGTTCACATAATTCTCTTCAATTCTCTTTATCAATTCATTATTTATTTTTGGAGGAATCTATCATGACTGCAATTTTTCTGGCCGTTCCTGTTATTTTCCTGGTTGTTTCTGTGATCTTTGCAACGCGCGCGGTTAACCGCGGTAAAAAGCCGAAGACCGCTCTGATCGCACAAGTCTTTACCTTCCTGCTGGTCGGTGCCTTCTGCTTTACGGGCGCCTTTGCCGCACACGCTGCAGATGCAGCCGCTTCCAGCTCCACGGGTCTTGGCCTGATCGCAATGGGCCTGGCTGTTGGTCTCGGCGGCATCGGCGGCGGCATCGCTGTCGGCCCGTCTGCTGCTGCTGCTATCGGCGCTACCAGCGAGGATCCGAAGAACTTTGGTAAATCCATCATCTTCGTGGCACTGGGCGAAGGCATCGCGCTGTATGGTCTGTTGATCTCCATCATGATTATGACAAGACTGTAATCCAAAAATGAGGCTGATATTATGCGTTTCTATTTGATCAGCGACAATATCGACACACAGGTCGGCCTGCGGCTTGCCGGTATCGACGGCGTGGTTGTGGACACCGCTGCGGAGGTCAAGGAAGCGATCGACCGGGCGGTGTCCATGCCCGACGTCGCCGTCATCCTGATTACGGCGACGCTGCTGCAGTTGTGCCCCGACATGATCTATGACCTTAAGCTGAAGATGAAGCACCCGCTGATCGTCGAGATCCCCGACCGGCACGGCAACGGCCGCACCAAAGACTCCATCACCGAGTATGTCCGCGAGGCTATCGGTGTCAAAATCTAAACGGGGAGGCAACAGATGGATATGACTGAGGAAAAAGTAAATCGCAGCGACGAGAAAGTCGGCAAGTTCCAAAGCGCGATCAACCATTACGCGACCGAGCAGCGCAACCAGATTGAACGCGAAGTAAAAGCTTATAAAGCCCGCGCGCTCGCCGAAGCTGAAACAGAAGTTTTAAATGAAGCATACCGCATGATTCAAAAGGAAATGGCGCAAATGCGCAATAAAATTGCGCGTGAGATGGCTCTGCGCGAGCAGGAGACCCGCCGCAGCCTTTTGACGCGGCGCCGGGAAATCACCGCGGAGGTCTTTTCCAAGGCAGAGGCCGCCCTGCAGGAATTCACCACTACGCCAAAATATCAGGAATTCCTGATCCATGCGGTCAAGGAAGCCGCCCCGCTTTTCACCGCGGGGGACACCGTCTTCTGCATGCGTCCGGCAGACGCCAGGCTGCAGACCGCGGTGAAAGAGGCGTTTGGCGGCCCGTGCACCTTTGTGGAAGAGAAAAAGATTCACCTGGGCGGCCTGCTTGTCAAGAGCAAAAAGCTGGGCCTGACCGCCGACCAGACCCTGGACGCGATGCTGGAGGACCAGCGCGACTGGTTTGAGACGCATTCCGGCCTGTCCATAGTTTGATGAGGGGTGAGCACATGAAAAAAGATTGTATCTTTGGCATTAACGGCCCGGTCATCACCGTGAAAGAATCCCACAGCTTTTCCATGATGGAAATGGTGTATGTGGGCAATGACCATCTGGTCGGCGAGGTCATCGGCGTCAACGACCGCGTCACCACAATCCAATGCTATGAGGAGACCACGGGGCTGCGGCCTGGTGAGCCAGTGGAAGGCACCGGCGCGCCGATGAACGTTACCCTGGGCCCCGGCATTCTGGACAACATTTTCGACGGCATCGAACGTCCGCTGAAGAAAATTGCGGCGAGTGCCGGCGCATTTATCGCACGCGGCAGCAACGTCCCTGCCCTGAATCCGGACCGTGTCTGGCACGTGACGATGAAAGTCAAGGTGGGCGACGAGCTGAAGGGCGGCGACATTTATGCCACCTGCCCAGAGACCAGAATCATTGAGCACCGCTGCATGGTGCCCCCGAAGATGTCCGGCAAGGTCACCTTTGTGGCGCCGGACGGCGACTATAAAGTCAACGACCGCGTTGTGGAGTTGACCGATGCGGACGGCGAAGTGCACAAGCTGACGCTTTTCCAGAAGTGGCCGATCAAGCAGGCGCGTCCCTGCGCCAAGCATCTGCCGAACACCATTCCGCTGATTACCGGCCAGCGCATCATCGACACCATGTTCCCAATCGCCAAGGGCGGCGCCGCCGCAATTCCGGGCGGTTTCGGAACAGGCAAAACGATGACCCAGCATCAGCTGGCAAAGTGGTGCGATGCAGACATCATCATTTACGTCGGCTGCGGCGAACGCGGCAACGAGATGAGCCAGGTGCTCGACGAGTTCAGCCAATTAATTGACCCGAAGAGCGGCCGCCCCATGACAGACCGTACGGTGCTGATCGCGAATACCAGTAACATGCCTGTGGCTGCACGTGAGGCATCCATTTATACAGGCGTCACACTGGCCGAGTATTACCGCGACATGGGGTATGACGTGGCCATGATGGCCGACTCCTCCTCTCGTTGGGCAGAGGCGCTGCGTGAGATCAGCGGCCGTCTGGAAGAGATGCCCGCTGAGGAAGGCTTCCCGGCCTATCTGCCCAGCCGTCTGGCACAATTCTATGAACGTGCGGGCATGGTCGAGAACCTGAATGGCAGTGATGGCTCCGTTACGCTGATTGGCGCTGTCTCCCCTGCCGGCGGCGACTTCTCCGAGCCTGTCACACAGAATACCAAGCGTTTTACCCGCTGCTTCTGGGCGTTGGATAAATCCCTGGCTTATGCCCGCCACTATCCGGCTATCAACTGGATGGACAGCTACAGTGAGTATGAACCCGATCTGGAGCCATGGTATAACGAGCACCTCGGCGAAGAATTCGTCCGCTATCATAAGGGTATCAACAGTATCCTGCAGGAAGAGAGCAAGCTGATGGAAATCGTCAAGCTGATTGGCGCAGACGTGCTGCCCGACGACCAAAAGCTGGTCATTGAAATTGCACGTGTGGTGCGTGTCGGCTTCTTGCAGCAGAACGCCTTCCATAAGGACGACACCTTTGTCCCGATGGAAAAGCAGAAGCTGATGATGAAGACGATTCTATACCTGTATGACAAAGCCAAGCAGCTCGTTGCGGCGAGCGTGCCAATTTCCAGCATCTTGGCGACCGGCCTGTTTGATAAAATTGTAAAGATGAAATACGATGTCCCGAACGACCATCTGGAGAAATTCGACGATTATTTCAAAGAGATCGACGAAGCCATGGCCGGCATTGTGAAGGCTTGAGGAGGTGTGCAGGATGATTCTGGATTATGTAGGTGTAAAAGAGATCAACGGTTCCTTCATTGTCCTGGACGATGTGCCGAACGCCTCCGCTGAGGAAATGGTTACCATCCATCTGGACAGCGGCGAAGTCCGCCAGGGCCGCATTGTGCAAATCGAGGGTAACCGCGTCTTTGTGCAGGTGTTCGAGGGGTCCAACGGCATTTCGCTAGACAACACGGAAACCCGCCTGGAGGGTCACCCGATGGAATTGCCGCTTTCCCCGGAAATCCTGGGCCGTGTTTTTAACGGTTCCGGCGAGCCGATTGACGGTCTGGGCGACATCTTCCCGGTAAAGCGCGCCGACATCAACGGCACGCCAATCAACCCCGTCAGCCGTGTTTATCCACAGAACTACATCAACACGGGTATTTCCACCATTGATACGCTGATGACCCTGATTCGCGGCCAGAAGCTGCCGATTTTCTCCGGCGATGGTATGAAGCACAACGAGCTGGCCGTGCAGATTGCGCGCCAGGCAAAGATTGTTGACAAAAACGGGGAGAACAACTTCTGCATCGTGTTTGCGGCCATGGGCGTCAAAAACGACGTTGCGGAATATTTCCGCCAAAGCTTTGAAAACAGCGGCGTACTTGGCCGCGTTGTGATGTTCCTGAACCTGGCAAACGACCCGATTACCGAACGTGTGCTGGCGCCGCGTTGTGCGCTGACCGCCGCCGAGTATCTGGCGTTTGACCTGGGAATGCATGTGCTGGTCATCATGACCGATATGACAAGCTATTGCGAAGCGCTGCGTGAGACTTCCTCCAGTAAGGGCGAAATCCCAGGCCGTAAAGGTTACCCAGGCTATCTATACAGCGACCTGGCATCCCTTTATGAACGTGCAGGCATTGTGCGTGGCAAAAATGGCAGCGTAACGCAGATCCCGATTTTGACCATGCCGAACGATGACGTGACGCACCCGGTGCCTGACCTGACTGGTTATATTACAGAAGGTCAGATTCAGCTTGACCGCGGGCTGGATGCAGCCGGCATTTATCCGCCAGTCAGCGTTTTGCCGTCGCTGTCTCGTCTGATGAAGGATGGCATCGGCGAGGGCTTCACCCGTGAGGATCACAGTGCCGTTTCCAACCAGCTTTTCGCTTCCTATTCTAAGGTGATGGAGGCGCGCTCGCTGGCTTCTGTTATCGGCGAAGAAGAGCTCTCCCCTGTCGATAAACAATATATACAATTTGGCAAGCTCTTTGAGGCCAAGTTCGTCAATCAGGGCTTTGACGAGAACCGCACGATCGAGCAGAGCCTGGATCTGGGCTGGGAGTTGCTGGCCACGTTGCCGCGCGGCGAATTGGACCGTGTGGACGACGCGATTCTGGACAAATATTATGAGCCGGCCAAAAAGCGCGTAGCTGCAGAGGCTGCAGGCAAAAAGGCGGCCGACGAGCCTGCCGCCGAAACAAAGTAGGCCCCCTGATTAACTGAGAATGGAGGTGTGCGTATGGCAAACAATGCGGTGCCTACCAAAGGCAACCTGCTCGCCACCAAAAAATCGTTGCAGCTGAGCCGCACTGGTTTCGAGCTGCTGGACCGCAAACGCAATATCCTCATCCGCGAAATGATGCAGCTGATCGACCGGGCCAATGAAATCCAGTCCAAGATCGACGACACCTATACCGCGGCTTATGCCGCCCTGCAGACGGCCAGCATTACGCTTGGCAACTGCCAGGACCTGGCCTGCACAGTCCCGCTGGACAATGGCTTGAATGTCGCCTACCGCAGCGTCATGGGGGTAGAGATCCCGATGGTAGAGTTGGAAAAGACGGAACCCACTGAAGTGGTGCCGTTTGGCCTGGCGAATACGAACACACAACTCGACATCGCTTACTGCAAGTTCCAACAGGTTAAGGAATTGACTGCCGAACTTGCGGAGGTGGAAAACAGCGTATATCGTCTGGCAGACGCCATCAAAAAGACCCAAAAGCGTGCCAACGCTTTGAAGAATATCATGATTCCGCGCTTTACGGCAACCGTAAAGATCATTACGGAAGCGCTGGAAGAAAAAGACCGCGAGGAATTCTCTCGTATGAAGGTCATCAAGAATCAAAAACTGAAAGCGGCCCGGTTGGAGGAAGAACTCAAAGCGGAAAAAGCGGCGGCCGCCGCCGAAAAAAAAGCAACCGGCATTGTGCCGGAAGA
>USIA01000056.1 GCA_900554535.1 uncultured Oscillospiraceae bacterium
CAGCCGCTCTATTTTGATGAAGAAGCGCGCCGCCGCGGCGAGATGCCGGCACCAGGCCCTGACACATACCGCCAGGCAGACATTCCCGTGCGCGAACAGCAGCACGCGGAGGGGCACGCCGTGCGCGCTGTGTATCTCTACAGCGGCATGGCAGACGTTGCGCGCCTGAGTGGGGATGACGGCTTGCAGGGTGCGTGGACGCGCCCGTGGCAGGGCGTCCAGCGTATGTGACTGGCGGAATCGGCGCTACGGGTGACGGCGAGGCGTTTACCATCCCTTACGACCTGCCCAATGACACCAACTATGCAGAAACCTGCGCATCGGTGGGCCTTGTGTTCCTGGCCCAGCGCATGCTTCGCAGCGCACCAAAAGCGGAATATGCAGACGTGATGGAATGCGCGCTCTATAATGGAACCATCAGCGGCATGACGCTGGACGGGGAACGCTTTTTCTACGTAAACCCGCTTGAAGTGGAGCCGGAAATTGTTGCAGCCAACCCCAATATGCGGGACATCAAAATTGAGCGGCAAAAATGGTTTGGCTGCGCCTGCTGCCCGCCAAACCTTGCCCGTCTGATCGCTTCTTTAGGCAGCTATTTGTGGACATACCGGGAAAGCACGCTGTATCAGCATTTATATGTTGGAGCCCGGACGGAACTCCAGCTGGGCGGCCATTGCGTGCAGGTTTGCGTTGAAACGGAATATCCCTGGAAACCGGCCATGCGGACATCCTTTTCCATGGATACCCCCGCAGCTTTCACGTATGCCCTGCGAATTCCCGGATGGTGCAGCGGAAAATTTACACTGGCATGCAACGGCGCACCCGTTTCCTATCAGATGCAGGATGGCTACGCCCTGATCGAACGCACTTGGCAGAATGGCGACCGCGTTATGTTTGTACCGGATATGCCGGTGCAGCGCTTATATGCGAATCCTCGTGTTCGTGACGATATCGGGAAGGTGGCTATCCGCCGTGGACCGGTTGTTTACTGCCTGGAGGAAGCGGACAACGGCAAAGGCCTGCAACGGGTTTACCTGCCTACGCATGCGGTTTTCACTGAGCGGCCGCTCCCGCAGCCGCTGGGCAAAGGTTTGGCGCTCGCTTGTACCGGTTTGTCGGTTGTGGAAAGTTCGGAAAATGCGCCTCTGTACCAGACAACGCCGCCCACACTGGCTGCGCGCGATCTGTTGTGGATTCCCTACTACGCATGGGCGAACCGCACAGCCGGAGAGATGACCGTCTGGGTACATGCCATGTCCATGTAAAAGCCACAGAACGCTTTTGTGTGATGACCTAAACAGGCCCTTGAATTCATTTTGCGTTTTCAGTTCTATCAATTTGTTCTACGTTCTTGAACACATCATCAATCTTTAAATTCGAGTGCTCTCCTGTCTTCAAAACGCCCGATAAAAACCGGCAGCGCGACCACGCCTCAAATGAGAGAAAGGCGGGTCGCGCTGCCATCAATTTTGTTGGGAAAGCTCCCGTCATGCCTGCGTCTTCACAACGCATAGGTCATGTGGAAAATGATTGAGCACCTCACATCCGGTTTCCGTCACAAGGACCAGATCCTCGATGCGCACCCCGACGTTGCCGGGGATATAGATGCCGGGTTCAATGGAAAAAATCATACCAGGTTCAACAGGTTCCCGATGCGTCCAGGAGACGTCGCCGATTTCATGCACATCCAGGCCAATCGAGTGGCCGACCCGGTTAAAGAAATAGTCGCCGTACCCTTCCGCTCGAATGATATTCCGAGCGGCAAGGTCAATGTCGCAGAACAATGCTCCCGGACGGACAATTGCTTCTGCAGCCTCCTGCGCCCGGCGGACAACTTCATAGACCCCGCGATGTGCTTCTGAAACAGAGCCGAAAAAGAATGTACGCGTCATATCTGCACAATAGTGCGCCAACCGGCAGCCCACATCTAGCAGGACACAGTCCCCTTCCCGCAGGGGTGTCTGGTCGGGCACATGGTGGTTCACAGCAGCGTTTGCGCCGAAACAAACCGACGGTTCAAAGGAATTTCCCTCTGCGCCAAGGGAGCGGTAAATTTTCTCCATCTGCTCCGCCGCTTCCAGCTCTGTGATGCCTGCCACAAGCAACTTCTGAAATATGCCCATCGCACGGTCATTGATCCGGGAAGCTCTGCGCATCAACATCTGCTCATCAGCGTCTTTGTGCATGCGCACCTGATCCACACAAATGGACGCCTCAATATAATCAGACGCCGCGCCCCGCTTCATCATTGGCAGCAGAAAACGGGCTGGCAAATCTTTGTCAATGCCAAGTGGCTGGTCATGCAGCGTGTGTTTGCAAAAGCAACCGACCGCATCGTCCATATCTGAAAACCAGATTTTCTCAACACCAAGATCTTCCGGAACCGAGAACAGGTTGTTGACAAACAGGCAATGCGCGCCATCCTGCCGCAAATACAGCGCAAAGAAGCGCTCGCCCGGATCCAGGTCTTTGCCCGTCAGGTAAAAAATGCTGGACGGCGCGCAGATGAGCATCTGAGGCAGGCCACGTTCCTGCATATTCTGCAGGACACGGGCAATCCTTTCTTGGTTCATAGAAACGGCTTCCTTTCTTCAGCCACACAAGTGGCAGGCCACACGGTGCCCAGGCTCCACTTCTTTCAGCTGCGGGGTCTGTTCGTGGCAGATTTTCTGTGCACGAGGGCAGCGGTCGGCAAAGCGGCATCCGGGCGCAGGGTTGATCGGGCTGGGAATTTCCCCGCTGACCTCGATCTCCTTGCGTTTCCGAGCGCGTTCCGGATCTGCTACCGGGATGGAGGAAAGCAGCACCTGGGTATAGGGATGCAGTGGGCGCGCATACAGCTCCTCCGACGTAGCTTCTTCCATCAATTTGCCGAGATACATAACCAGGATACGGTCCGAGATATACTTGACCACACTCAGGTCGTGCGCAATAAAGATATAGGTTAAGCCCATCTCCTCCTGCAGGTTGCGCAGCAGGTTAATCACCTGAGCCTGGATGGACACGTCCAGCGCGGAAATCGGCTCGTCGCAAACAATGAACCGTGGATTCACTGACAGCGCACGCGCAATGCCGATACGTTGGCGCTGACCGCCGCTAAATTCATGGGAAAAGCGCGGCATATGTTCTTTGCCCAACCCTACCTTTTCCAGCAGGGCCTGGACGCGCTCCTCCACTTCTTTATCTGTGTATTTCCCATATAGCTTGATGCCTTCGCCCACAACCTCCTTCACTGTCATGCGCGGATTGAGGGAAGAATATGGGTTTTGAAAAATCATTTGCACATTTTTGCAAAATTCCTTCTTCTGTGCCCTATTGAGCTGAAAGATGTCCTGGTCCTCATAATAGATGTGGCCTTCTGTTGGGGTGTAGAGACGCACCAGGCATTTGCCGGTGGTCGATTTTCCGCAGCCGGACTCACCGACGATCCCGACTGTCTCCTTTGGCCAAACTTCAAAGGAAAGATCATCCACAGCCTTTAATGTTTCCTTTTTGGAAAGGTGAAAAAATTTTGATAGATGTTCCACCCGCACCAGAGGCTTTTGTCCTTGCTGTACAGCTGTCATACGTCCTTAAGCCTCCTTTTTGACGTGCTTGACGTGATAGGTCAGGTCTACCCTTGGCGCTAAGGGGTGCTCCAGCCAGCAGCAGGTCTGATGCTGCGCATCAATGCTCGTAACCGGTGGCATGCGCTCGCCGCAGATCTCCATCGCATACTCACACCGCGCAGCAAAAGGACATCCGGCCGGCGGCGAAAACAAGTCAGGCGGCGTCCCCTCAATCGGCGTGAGCACCTCGTCTTTGCCCGTATCCAGACGGGCGATGGAATTGAGCAGACCGGTTGTATAGGGATGGCGGGTTCGGTAGAAAATATCATCCACTGTCCCTCTCTCAACGACCTTGCCGCCGTACATGGTTAGGACATGGTCGCAGAGCTTTGCAATAACGCCGAGGTCATGTGTGATAAGGATAACCGCGGCCCCTGTCTCTTTGCTGAGCTGCCGCAGCAGGCGCAGGATCTGCGCTTCTGTGGTCACGTCCAGTGAGGTCGTTGGTTCATCCGCAATGATGATGCTGGGGCGGCTGATAAGCGCCATGGCAATCATGATGCGCTGCTTCATGCCGCCGGAAAGCTCATGCGGATACTGCCGCAGACGTTTTTCCGGGTTCGTAATCTCTACTTTTTTGAGGACATCCAGCATACGTTCACGGATTTCAGCCTTTTTGAGATCGTGGCGGCCCACAAAGACCTCCTCGATCTGGTGGCCAATGCGCATGGTGGGGTTCAAGGAAGTCATTGGATCCTGAAAAATGAACCCAATCTCCGACCCGCGAATCTTACGCAGTTCCCGATTTTTCATAGTGGTGATTTCCTGGCCCTTATATTGGATAGAGCCGCCTTCGAAAAATCCTGGCGGTTCTGGATTCAGGCGCAGGATGCTCTGTGCCGTGACGCTTTTGCCACAGCCGGATTCCCCCACGATGCCGAGAATCTCCCCTGGATAAAGGTCGAAACTCACGCCGCGCACTGCCTTCACAATGCCGCCATAGGTGCGGAAGGAATAGCTCAAATCTTTGATTGACAGGATTGGTTCGTCTACCATGTTTTTCCCTCCTCTTATTCCATGCCACGCAGCTTCGGGTCAAACGCATCGCGCAGACCGTCGCCAAGCAGGTTCAGTGCCAACATGGTGGTGCAGACGAAGAATGCCGGGATCAATAACTGCCACGGGGCAACCTGGATCATCTTGATGCCGTCGTTGGCCAAGATGCCCCAAGAGCTGTTGGGTGGGGCGATGCCCAGGCCGATAAAGCTGAGGAAAGCTTCCGAAAAGATCGCTCCCGGCACCGCCATCATCAGGTTCGTAATTAAAAGGCCGATCATGTTGGGCAGGATATGCTTAAAGATAATCGTTTTGTCAGGAACGCCCAGCACCCGCGCCGCGCTGACATAATCCTGATTCTTGATGCGCATCATTTCGCCGCGGGCAAACCGGCAGGCACCGATCCACCCCACCACGACCATCGCGATGATCAGGCAGTGCACACCGCGGCCCAGGACAACCATGACCAGAAGCGTGACAATCATACTCGGCACACCGTAAAGCACATCGACAATGCGCATGAGAATCATGTCAAACTTGCCGCCGTAATACCCGGACAGGCACCCCAGCACAGCGCCGACAACGGCATTGATGAGTGCAGCGATAAAACCAATTGTCAGGGAGACGCGCGCGCCCTCCCACACGCGGACGAACAAATCGCGGCCCAGCGCGTCCGTACCGAACCAATGCGTCGCATCGGGCGCCATATTCATCGCATTGGCATCCTGCGTCGTCATATCGAACGGGGATAAAATGGGGACAAAAATGGCGCAAACGACGTAAATCGCAATGACGATCAGCGACACAAAGGCAACTTTATTGGTTCGGATACGACGCCACGCTTCCTGCCAAAACGACAGGCATGGGCGCCCGATACTCTCCATTTTTTCGGTGTTTTTACCGACTCTTCTAAACTTTTCTGCCGGAATTGGCAGATTCATTATATTTTCCTGTGCTGCCATGGCTCAATCCTCCTGCTTCTTGTCCACGCGAATGCGGGGATCCACCACGCCGTATAGGATATCGACAACCGCATTGCAGAAGACAAGCAAAATGCCATAAAACAGCGTCGTGCCCATGACCAGCGTATAGTCGTTGGCGTTAATACTCTGCACATAGTAACGGCCCATGCCAGGTATGGCAAAGATGGATTCCACCACAAAAGTGCCAGTCAACACAGCGGCGACTGTCGGGCCCAAGATAGTGATAATCGGCATGATGGCGTTGCGGATCTGGTGTTTCCAGGTGATCCGCGGGCCGGAAAGGCCTTTTGCCTTCGCCGTTTTGATGTAGTCCTGCCCCACAACTTCCAGCATGCTGGAGCGCATGGTGCGCGCGATACTGGCCAGCATGCCCATTCCCAAGGTAATCATCGGTAGGATGGTATACGCAAAGCCTTTGTATTTTGCGATGGGCAGCAACCCCCACTTGACGCCGAAAACATACTGCAAAATGCCGCCCAGGATAAAATCCGGGACACTGGTACCGATGATTGCAATGACAACGCAAAACACATCAAGCTTTTTGCCGCGGTGTGTAGCGGAAAGGATGCCCAGCACCAGGCCAAAGGAAATTGCCATGGCCAAAGCACGCATGCCCAGATCAAAGGAATATGGGAACGAGGAGCTCAAAATGGAGGCGACGGACCGGTTGACAAAGCGCATTGAGTACCCGAAATCACCATGCAGCAGGTTCCATAAGTAAGTGCCGTACTGCGCAATCAGCGGCCGATTCAAACCATAGTAGGCCTCTAGCCGCGCCTGTATCTCTGGCGTTATTTTGGGATTACTTGAAAATGGCCCGCCGGGCAGCAGATGAAGCAGCATGAACACCACAGTAATCAGTACAAAAATTGTAATCAGTGAGATACCGACTCGTTTCAGGATATATTTACCCATAACGCATCCTTCTTTTCCTCCTAATTTACCACTAAAAAATTATTCGGTAATGTCGGTATCCAGCAAGCTGTAGCTCGTGGTGACATAGCAAAATTGGAAATTTTTTACATTATCCTTTACCAAATATTTATCATTTCTCTGATCCATCGGAATTAACGGCAAATCATCAAGCAGGACTTTTTCCGCCTCGAAGAATTCCTGTGTGCGTTCCTTATCATCTGTGGATGCCATTGCCTTGTTGTAATGTTCGTCAAATGACTTGCTGCTGTATTTAGAATAGTTGTAAGCTGCACCTGTGGGGAACATTTCCAGATCAGACTTAGCATCCGCATAATCGATGTTCCAACCGGTATCCATCGTCTCATATTTTCCTGCGGCTTGGTTCGTATACAGGGTTGCATATGGCACAGGGTCTAACGTGACATTGATGCCGAGATTCTTGTTCCACTGTTCCTGATAGACCTCGACCTTTTTCCGGCCTGCATCGCCCTCAGCATAGGCAATCTTAAAGGATATCTGGGACGGGTCAGTAACGTTTAGCTCTTTCATCGCTTTGTTCAGATACTCTTTTGCCGTATTCACATCGCCATCCAGCGGGTAGGGTTCATACGGATATGCCTCGCCATACGTTTTATCCTCTGTCGGACCAACAACACCTGGGAACACAAAGCGGGAGAGTGGTGTGTTTGAGGAATCTGAGGTTAGCTTTACCATTTCATTGCGGTTGATCGCGTAACTCAGCGCCTTACGGAAATTCTTATTTGCCAAGAACTTGTTGCCGGAGTCCAGATTGATCTGGAGATAATCAGTACCGCCGGTCGGAATCGCTTTTGCATTCGGATACTGCGCATATGAGCTCGACGGTAACGGCGTATAATCCAACTGATCATCGTTATATAGATTCAAAGCTGTCTCTTTATCGTCCAGGATGGTTTCCTCAACCTTGTCAAGCTTGATGCGGTTCTTATTCCAGTAGTTGTCATTTTTCGTCAGGGTCATGCTGCTGTCGTGCTGCCAATCTGTAACAGTAAAGGGGCCATTGAAAATCATCTTATCTGGGGTGGAAGCATAGTCCTTCCCATACTTTTCAACGATATCCTTGCGAGCCGCTGTGCAAAGGCCACTGGACAAAATTTGCAGGAAATAGCTAGCCGGCGCCGTCAGCTTGATTTCAATTGTGTTGTCGTCAAGCGCCTTTACGCCCAGTTCCTCCGGCTTCTTCTTACCGGCAGTAATCTCTTTTGCATTTACAATTGGTTCCACCAGATAGGCCATCGGGGCTGCGGTCTCCGGATCCACCAAACGCTGCAGGCCATAGACATAATCCTCCGCCTTTACGGGCTGCCCGTCGCTCCACTTGGCGTCTTTATTCAGCGTAAAGGTATAGGTCAGGCCGTCGTCGGAAACTTTCCATTCCTTGGCCCCAGCCGGTTCAATCTTGCCGTTGAGATTTCGCACAAGTCCTTCATAAACATGGAATTCAACTGTCGCATCAATCATACTGTTGCTCTTCTGCGGGTCGAGGGTCGGCGGCTCATCCGCATAGATACGCAAAACTTTCTCGCCGCTCGTAGAGGTTCCGGAAGTGGTGGCGCTATTTTCTTCATCATTTTGGTAGACGCCACATCCGGAAAGCATGGCGCAACCCAGTGCCGCCGTGAGCAGCAGCGCGGTCAGACGTTTTTTTACGGTTGTCATATGTATTCCCTCTTTCTTTTGATTTTCTCCCAATATCTGACGGATTGGACTAAAATCTATCATGGTCAGAGCTCGATAAGCTCTTTCCTGGCATTGGTTAAAACTTCGTTCCCAGTCTCGGTAATCAACAACTGGTCTTCAATGCGAACCCCACCCCAGCCGGGGATATAGAGGCCCGGCTCAATGGTAAGCACCGTGCCGGGCACCAGCTTATCCGTGCCGCGCGGCCCCATAAAAGGGACCTCATGCACAAACAACCCTACCCCATGGCCGATTCCAGTGTAATGATACGGCAGATACGGCGTTTCCTGGATTGGTTTTACAGAGGCCTCGTAGACCTCCACACCGGATGCACCCGGCTGCATCTTTTCGATAGCGCCAGCCTGCATCTGTGCAACCAGATTATAGACCTCATGCTGCTTCTTTGAAGCTTTCCCCACCACCACCGTGCGGGTCATGTCGGACAGATAGCCATGATACTGGCACCCGTAATCCATCAGCACCAGATCTCCGTACTCTACCGCTTTTGCGGAAGGGATGCCATGCAGCAAAGACGTGCGCGCGCCGGAGATCAGAATATTTCCATAGGGCTGTGTGTCCGCTCCTTCCATGACCATATAATGCGACAGACGGGAAGCCAGCTCCTTCTCGGTGATCCCCACTCGGATGTCCGGCAGAATTTTTTCGAATGCACGCGCGGCAATCTCGCACGCCGCCCGCAGGCAAAAAATTTCTTCCTCCGTTTTCAACCGGCGTAAAGCCTCGATAATGCCGCTGACGGGCACCAACTCCGTACCCGCCTTTTCCCGCAAGTCTGCATAGGCTTCATAGGTGACCTCCGGCGCCTCAAAGGCGAGCGCCTTCAGTCCGTTTTCCTGAACAATCGCCCCCAGGGCATCCCCCATTGTGCAGCCGGGCTTGCGCCAATTGACGACTTCCCAACCTGGGCACTCCAGCGCCGCCTGTTCCGTATAGCGGGGGTCTGTCAAAAAATACGCCTTCGCCGCCGTCACCAGAAGGCTGGAATCATCGCCTGTGTATCCACTGACATACCGCACATTTTCATGGTTGCTGATGTAAAAAGCATCCACATGCTTTTCCGCCATCACCGTCCGAAGACGTTCCAGGTTTCTGTTTTCCAAGCGATCACCCCATGTTTCCAAAAAATAAATAAAAGAAGGTGCCGCCCCGACTGGGACAGCACCTTCGCTTTTTCATTCATTTCAGATGCGTTTTTCATTTCCGGTTCATGTACCGTCTATTGCATCTGTTTTGCTTGAAAAAATATTACCATGTGAAATTCGTTTTGTCAACATGAAATTACATCTTTTGTAGACCTTTTTCATATTAAACGTTAGACATGTAAAATTCTTTTTGCATTTACACAAATCTGCTCTGTTATACAGACCGCGCTTTTTCCGCGCATGCCATCATAGCTTCGATCACGCTGCTGCGGAAGCCTTTCTCCTCCAGCACGCGCACCGCTTCAATCGTGGTGCCCGCAGGAGAGCAGACCATGTCCTTGAGCTCGCCGGGATGTTTTCCGGTTTCCAGCACCATTTTGGCGCTGCCCAGCACAGCCTGCGCCGCAAAGGTATAGGCCTGCGCGCGCGGCATGCCCTCGGCCACAGCCGCATCCGCCATGGCTTCAATGAACAGAAACACATAGGCCGGCGGACCTGCCCCGGCCGCCCCCACCTCGCGGAGAT
>USIA01000057.1 GCA_900554535.1 uncultured Oscillospiraceae bacterium
CAAAGGAGTGCAGCCCCCCTGCGTTTTTACCGCCAACTGTCCCCGCCGCTATGGCGGCTGAAGGGGAGAAAACGGAACAGCTGACTTCTTCCGAAACAAACAGCGCTCCCGCGCCTGCGCCAGTGTCCGCGGCGGATACGTCCGACGGCGCGAATGCGCCTGAAAATGCCCCTGACACAACGCAAACGCCCACCGTGGATCAAGAGACCCTGACTTTCTCCAGCGTAGGGCAGGAAAAGACACTGCTGGTCCGAATGCATCAGAAACAGGCGCCCAAGGCCTCGGTTGCGGATCCGTCCATCGCATCGGCCAAAACACCAGTTTGGTCGGCGGAAGACGGCGGTTATCATATCCCTGTGAATGCGTTAGCCGACGGACAGACAACGCTTACCATCGAAGCAGAAGGCACCCAGTTTTCCGTTGAGCTGACAGTGGCTACAGCGCAAACGCCTGCCCCTGCGGCCAATTCACCAGCGGACGCAAAAGCACCCAAAGCTTCTACTGTGAATCTTTGGATGGACACCACCTCGACTTACACCTTTCAGAGCGTGGGTAAGCAGTATACCATACTGGTGCGCACTACGCCGGCGACAGTCCCTGTTCTCAAGAGCAGCGATCCAGCTGTGGTCAGCGCCGATACACCGGAATGGAGCGAGCGAGACAACGGCTATTTATGCCGCATCTATTCCGAAGGAGAGGGCAACGCCGTGATTACCGTTACAGCGGGTGATGCTGAAAAAGGATTGCCGGTGCGCGTCGTGCTGCCGCAGACCGCTCTTTCCAGCGATACCTCTGCTTACAAATTTGCCTCAGCTGGGCAGCAGTATACGGCCCTATTCCGTACCAATCCGGACACCCGCCCTGTCGTCGTCAGCAGCGACTCTTCGGTTGTCACAGTGAAGAAGCCCGAATGGAACTCATCCGTCCGGGGTTACCTTTGTACCTTCACAGCGGGCAAGGAAGGGAACGCAGCCATTACGGTCACAGCAGGCAATGCAGTCTGCACGATCCCGATCACCGTGGAATATGTAAAAGTAGATATCACTCGCGATACATATGACTATACATTCCGGACTATTGGCCAGACTTATACCGTGCGTGCGCGCACGTCGCCGAATTACGTGCCGATGGTCACCACCTCGGATTCATCTGTTGTCACAGTCGGACCCGTTCGGAAGGATCAGAACAACAATTATTTCTGCACTTGGACCGCCCGGGGAGAGGGCAACGCCTCGGTGTTCATTACAGCGGGCAAATCCACCGCGACGATTCCGGTCACAGTTGCGCCAGCAGCGGCTTCAGTGTGGATAGATACCACATTGCCATATTCATTCTTTTACCCGAACCAGCATTATACGCTGCTAGCACGAATCTCGGGGAATGCACCGGTTGTCATTTATTCGACAGACCCGTCCGTGGTCTCTGCCTCGGTGAAAAAAGGCGATCGGGATGGCGAATATTTGGTAGATGTCTGTGCCAAGAAAAACGGAAAGGCACAGGTGATCGTGAACGCCGGCAAATCGCAGGGCGTGATGCCGGCAGAAGTCGGGTTTATCCCAATTTCGATTACCAGCGACACCACCTCGGCAGTGATTCCCCAGCTTAATCAGACCTATACGGCGCTGATCCGCACGACGCGGAATTTACGCCCGACGGCAGTCTCTTCCAACAGCGCCGTGGCTCGTGTAGAAAAGCTTTGGTGGGATGATTCCGTAAAGGGTTACCTGTGCCAGGTGCGCGGATTGAAAGCCGGTTCTGCCACCATCACGTTGTCTGCCGCCAATGTCAGCGCTTCCTATACCGTTACAGTGAAAGATCCGACGCCGCCTGCCCAGCGTGCCATGCAGCAAAAAGCGCAGGGCTATAGCAGCAGTACAAGATACCTGCTCCTGATTGACCAAACGACCCGCCATGTCGGTATCTTTACCGGCAGCAAGGGAAATTGGTCGCTCAATCAATACTGGTCGTGCTCGGTCGGCGCTCCCTCAACGCCGACGGTGACCGGTGAATTTACCGTGCAGGATAAAGGCTTTTATTTTGATTCCGGTTCTGCACGCTGCTTCTATTGGACGCGTTTTTACGGGGGTTATCTGTTCCACTCCACGTTGTATTATCAAAATAATCGGTTCCAGCCCATGGACTCTACGTTAGGTGCAGCCGTCTCTCATGGGTGCGTTCGCCTGCAAATCAACAATGCCAAATGGATTCAGGACAATGTCCCTTATGGCAGCAAGGTCGTTTCTTACCGGTGAAATGCGTAGCGATTGCAACTCGAAAGCAAAATGCAGGTCCCAAACGAGGGCCTGCATTTTGCCGTTTCAGGATTACTCCGGAGCCGGAGTAGCCGTATTTTCCTCTTGGGGAGGGGAGTTGCGAATATGCGCTACCGATTTGGAGAGTGAGTTGACCGACTGTGCGTACTCCATCGGGGTCATGCCGGTTTCACGGTGAAAGCACTGTGTGAAATACGAAGCATTGCTGAAAGAGAGATACTCGGCAATTTGCGAAAAGTTGTTTTTCCCCTCACGGATCATCTGCTTTGCCAGATCAATCTTCATTTTATTAAAATGCTGCATGATGCCGCATTGCATATATTTGTGGAACAACTGCTGAATCGAGGAACGGCTGATCAGGACAGCACTGGAAATTTGAGGAACGCTGAGCCGCTCTTCAATATGCACTTTTAGATATTCCAAAATCCGGGAGAGCTGCTCCCGCTCCTTTGCAGAGGAAATCGTGGGCGGTAAGATGATCGCTGACTGGAGCATGGGCGGCTGCACGGCTTTGGACTCCTGCCTGCGGCACAGATGCACGAACAGCTCTTCCAGATAACAACATAACAGCGATTCCGCGCCGAATTCTGCATGCGGTGAGCGCCGGACCTGCTCTACTGACGGGACATTCAATGGCGTAGAAAAAGCAACGCGTGCCTCTGCAATGATTTTGGAAAGAATGACTTTCTCGGCGTCGCCAACCGAAAAATGAGCCTTTTTCAGACGTTCCATTGCTGGTGAGTTGCAGAGGAAGGAGATCACCACCAGGTTTGGAGCGGTATCCTTGGCAGCCTTTATAGAATGAAATTCAAAAGGCTGATGAAAAATCAAGTCGCCAGCCTTTAAAATATAGGATTTTTCGTCAGCGCCGATCTCCACACTGCCACTGTCCACATACAAAAACTCCCAAAAATCATGTGCTTCGCCACGAAACACAAAATTTCTGGCGTATTCAAAGTAGTGGATGGTAATGATTTCTTCAATGTGAAACACCCGACGCAGCTTCGTGCTGATATAAGCCATCAAATTTCCTTTCTTTTTCTGCAGGAATGCACATGGGTTGATTCAAGTCGCTTTTCTCTATTATAGAGGAGACTGTCTCAAAAAGCAAATGACTTTTGCCTGCGCACGGCAAAGGCGTGCTGAAACCGCTTTGAGAACGGACGAAGAACGCCGAAGATCTTGTGCGTATTTTGTAGGATTCGATAAATAAGGATAAATTCAATAATATTCTGGACAATTTTGTATAGATGTATACGGCCGGAATGCGTATACTGATAATAAGAAAGATAGCAAAAGATGAAAGAAATATATTCTTGATATGCATTCGCATATTCCTGAAATGAAATGGAGGAATCGAACGATGTCCAAAAAATTGACTGTTGCCTTTGGTGGCCTTGGCAACCGCGGAAAAGATACGTATGCGCCGACTGTCAAGATGTTTGCAGATCGGATGGAAATGGCGGCGATTGCCGATATTGATCCCGCTAAGGTCGCCGATGTGGCAAAGACGTACAACGTCCCGGCTGACCGCTGCTTCTCCAGTGTGGAGGAAATGCTCCAGCAGGACAAGCTGGCAGACGCCTTGTTCCTGACAACCCAGGATCGCCAGCACGTGCGCCAGGCAATCCCGGCATTGCGCAAGGGATATGACATTCTGATGGAGAAGCCAATTTCTCCTGTGCTCGATGAATGCCGTGAAATTGTGAAAGTTGCCAAGGAATGCGGCCGCCGTGTGGTTGTTTGCCATGTATTGCGCTACACGCCGTATTTCATGAAGCTCAAGGAGATTTTGGATGCCGGCACCATCGGTGACGTGGTTTCCATCATGGCGATTGAGAATGTCTGTTACTGGCATCAGTGCCATTCTTTCGTCCGCGGCAATTGGCGGAATTCCAACGAAACCAGTCCCATGATCTTGCAAAAGTGCTGCCATGATATGGACCTGTATACTTGGTTGGCGAATAAGACCTGCAAGACCGTTTCTTCTTTTGGTGATACTTATTTGTTTAAACCAGAGAATGCGCCGGAAGGGGCCGCGTTACGCTGCATGGATGGCTGCAAGGCGAAGGAGGATTGCCCCTTTGATGCGGAGAAGATCTATCTGACAAATGAGGATACGGGCATTCTGCACGGTCATGACAAGTGGCCGTGTGAGGTGCTGGCGCTGCATCCGACGCCGGAAAAAATCCGCGAAGCCATCAAGACCGGCCCTTATGGCCGTTGCGTTTATCACTGCGATAACAATGTCGTGGATCACCAGGTTGTCAATCTGGAGATGACGGACGGCACGACCATGCATTTGACGATGTGCGCCTTTACTGCGCAAGGCGGCCGCTATGCAAAGTTTATGGGTACGAAGGGCGATATCATTGCGGATATGCACCTGAACACCATCGACATCGGCGTCTTTGGGAAAAAGCGCGAAGTGATCGATGTTTCCAAGCTGGCAACGGATTTCTCCGGCCATGCTGGTGGCGACAACCAGCTGGTACGTGAGTTCCTGGATCTGGAACTGGATGGGAAGGAAGCGCCCAACATTACTTCGCTGGAGCGTTCGATGGAAAGCCACTACATTGCGCTCGCAGCAGAAAAGTCCCGCCTCGCAGGCGGCGCTGCGGTGTCGCTCGACGAGATGCGCCATTAAGGTACCGCAGATAAGCCGTTTCTTGTAAAGCCAGGTCCGACAAAACCGGCAGCGCTTTTGCTCAGCTCAAAATGCACGGGCAATATCAGAAATTCGGAAGCCGGTAAATATTTCATTTTTGTGCAACAAACTGATTTCGCCTTTGAAGCGGAGTCAGTTTGTTTACTTATATGAGAAAAGTATATATTATAATGATGGAATCCAAAATCAAAGAAAGAAGGGCCTTTATGGAAAAAGAAAAAATGCTCTCCGGGCAACTCTACGACCCCACAGACAAAGAATTAACGCAGCTGCGCTTGAGAGCAAGAAAACTCACCCGCAAATATAATCAGACAGAAGCTGACAATCCGGAAGAGCAGCAGAAAATACTGGCGGAATTACTGTCAACCAACAGCAAACTACCGTTTTTTGAGGCACCCATTTATTTTGACTATGGCTGTTTTACCACTTTTGGAGAGAACTGTATGGCCAATTTTCATTTTACAGTCCTCGACTGCTGCCCGATAACCATAGGGGACAATGTATTCATTGGACCCAACTGTACCCTGGCGGCTCCTATTCATCCTCTTTGCCCACAAGAAAGAAATGTGAGAATCCGGGAAGATGGCAGCCTATTTGATTTGGAATATGCCAAGCCGATTGTAATCGGGAGCGACTGCTGGATCGCCTCGAATGTAGTCATCTGCGGTGGCGTAACGATTGGCGAAGGATGCGTGATCGGGGCGGGAAGCGTTGTGACAAGGGATATTCCGCCCCATTCCCTGGCCGTTGGAAATCCCTGCCGGGTGCTTCGTGAGATTACCGAAGCGGATTTAATGGAGAAGTAAGCGTTGCCTGAAGATATTCCTCGGTAGCCTCCTAATAAGGCGAAATGGATGTGATTTGGCCGAATCAAACTGACGCGGCGAAAATACACGGTAAGAGACGGCACGCTTCTAAAAGTCAATACGGTTGTGGACCTCTGTGCTGTCAAGCCTTTTCCGGCCAATGGCGCTGGAAGGACAGAATATAGACATTTGTGAAAAATCCCCACATTTGCTGCTTTTTGTCGCAAAAACAGATAAACTATATATGAACAGCAATTGAGAGGGGGAATTGATCGATGATTCGAAACAGACGTTGGCTGAGCTGCGTGTTGTGTGCGGTTATTGCGGTTGTGGCGATTGGATTGGTACGGCCTATCCATGCAAACGCCAATGATGTATGGGTTGCTACCGTGGAGGGGCAGCTCTATCAACTGGAATGCGGGCAGCAGGAATTTACATTATCCGGTGACAGTATGGAACAGCCGAAAGTCGTGCAGGGAACTCTGCTAGGGGCTTGTAGCTGGGAGAAGAGGCTATGGATGCTGATCGGCCGGCAAGACGGCGCATATCTGGCTTCGTACATGCCCTATTATCAGATGTATCAGGAATATACGGGGGAAGAAGGCGCTCCTTTGGTTGCCGGTCAGGAGGACTTCTCCCTCGGCGTTACGACGGACGGCGTCTTTGTCTACATGGATACAAACGGAACAGCGGTCGGATACCGTGTCGATCAGAATACGTCGCTCTGTACATTAGAGAGTAATTGGCAACCGACATATGCCAGCATGCCCGCAGTGCAGCAGCCGGTATCCTCCGATAGTTCCTCCAGCAATATGCCGGCGCTATCCAGCAACGAATCCTCCAGTCAGGAATCATCCAGTTCAGAAACTTCGAGTACGGATACTCCCATCTCGCAATCTTCCAGCTTCCCCGCTCAAAGTGTTGAACCGCCTGCTTCTTCGGAAAACACTTCGAGCGACGTGGATTCTCCGCTTGATTGCGGGGTGTACCGTTTCGAGAAAAGCATCACGGTTGCAGAATTGATCGCGCAATATCAGAAATTGGTAGGCGATCAGCGGCCCGGCGCGCAAATTACAGCTTGGACAGCCGGGGGCGTTGAAATCAAAACGGGCTGGATTCCAACAGGTGGATATATTGCGGAAAATTGGAATGGGAAATGGCAATATTGTACCGTTGTCGTTGCCGGTGACCTGACAGGCAGTGGGCAACCAGATCAGGACGATTACCAGATACTGCGCGCGGTTGTGGCCAGTGGAGATGACAGTACATTGAGTAGTCTCCAATTCGATGCCGCAGATATCAACCAGGATCAAAAACTGGATACAGCGGATTTGCTGTTGCTCAAGAAATTGATTACATAAAGAAAACGCTTGCTTTCCTCGCGTCTATCCGCAGGAAGGCAAGCGTTTTCTAAATAATACTAAATAATACACAGTTTGCATGACGGGCGCTTTTTATCCGCTTCGCAGCGTGGACAATATGGGGAGATTTGTGCGGTATACGATCGGGCACGCAACATCTGTATGGTCTGTGGTGTATTTCTGGACTTCATCGATGCATTTACCCCAAAAGTGTTTTCATATCTGCTTCAGGGGTTGTGATTGGTGCAATGCCGAATTTTTCCACTAGAAAATGGAGCACATTGGGGGAGAGAAAGGCCGGCAGTGACGGACCGAGCCGGATATTTTTGATTCCTAAATGCAAAAGGGTCAGCAAGATGCAGACTGCCTTTTGCTCATACCAAGAAAGCACCATGGATAGAGGCAGCTCATTGACGTCACAGTTGAAGGCTTTCGACAGGGCAATCGCTACCTGAATTGCGCTATATGCGTCGTTGCATTGCCCCATGTCCATCAGGCGGGGCAGGCCGTTGATGGTGCCCAGATCCAGGTCGTTAAATCGGTATTTTCCGCATGCCAGCGTCAGCACAACCGTGTCCGGCGGTGTCAGCTTCACGAATTCGGTGTAGTAATTGCGGCCGGGCTTAGCCCCGTCGCAGCCGCCTATCAGGAAAAAGTGCCGGATCGCGCCGCTCTTGACCGCTTTCACTACCTTGTCCGCTACGCTGAGCACTGCGTCATGGCCAAAGCCGGTTGTCGCTGTGCTGCCGCCGTTGATGCCGGTAAAAGCCTGGTCCGTGGCAAATCCGCCGAGCGCCAGCGCCTTTTCAATGATCGGAGAAAAGTCCTTGTCCTCACCGATATGAACGATGCCCGGATACGAGACGACCTCTGTCGTAAAGACACGGTCCGCGTAGCTTTCCTTGGGGGGCATCAGGCAGTTGGTTGTAAAGAGAATAGGCGCGGGCAAATTTGCGAATTCCTTCTGTTGGTTTTGCCAGGCTGTGCCCAAATTCCCCTTGAGATGCGGGTATTTTTTGAGCTCCGGATAGGCGTGCGCGGGCAGCATTTCGCCGTGGGTGTAGATATTGACGCACTTTCCCGCTGTCTGCTCCAGCAGGAACTTTAGATCGCGCAAGTCGTGGCCCGAAACCACAATAAACGGCCCTTTTTCAACTGTCAGCGGCACGGTCGTGGGCACTGGTGTGCCAAAGGTCTCCGTATTGGCCTCGTCCAGCAGCGCCATGCAGGCGAGATTGACCTTGCCGGTTTCCAGTACGATGGGCAACAGCTCCTCCATGCCCCAATCCTCAGCCAATGCATACAACGCTTTATAGAAAAAGGCGTTTACGGTTTCGTCAGTATATCCCAGTGCCATCGCATGATAGGCATAAGCTGCCATGCCCCGAATGCCGAATAAGATTAAGGATTTGAGCGACCGGATATCTTCATCGGCAGTCCAAAGGCGTTGCAGGTCATAGTTGTCGGTATTCCCGCAACGGGACGTGCAATCTACGCAACCCGGCACAATTTTCGCTTTTTCGTCGTTGACGCGGTTGATCAATGCACGAATATTTTTATCGTCGAAATTGACGTTTGTGAGGGTTGTGAACAAGCCCTCCAGGATGAGCCGGTCCGTCTGTTCTGTCTTGGGGTTATTTGCGCAGGCGCGGGCCAAGCCGATCAGAGCGCCGGTCAATTCATCCTGTAAATGTGCCGTGTTTGCGGATTTGCCACACACACCGGCCTTACCGGTGCATCCTGTGCAACCGGCGGTCTGCTCACACTGAAAACAAAACATGGTTTTTTCCACTTGGATCCCCCTTCAGATTTTATGGTATGTTTTCATCATTCTTCTTCTAACGGAAATACAACGGTCAAAAGCATTTTAAAGTTCTCCGGAGCAAAAACCGCATGTGGTTTTCCGGCGGGCATCACAATGGACTCTCCTGCCTTGCAGCGAAAAGCTTGCCCGGCAATTGTGAATTGTCCGGCACCCTCTAAAACTGTCGCCATCTCGTCGTCGGAAGACTTGTGTGTGCCGATTTCTTCACCAACAGCAAATGCGAAAAGTGTAATACTGACTGCCCGATTTTGCGCCAGAGTCCTGCTAACGATCTGTCCCGGCTCAGATGAGACGAGACTGGCCAGAGACAGAACCGTTTCTGAATCAATATTTTCAAAAACAGCATATGCTTTCCCCTTTCTTACACCCGCCCTCAGTCGAGGATGATGCGGCCGTCCACTGAGATGGTAATTGTCTGCCAGGGGATGAATTTCCCGCTATTTTTCAAAGCCGTGACCGCGGCCTGTTCAATCCCACCGCAGCAGGGGACCTCCATGCGCACGATGGTGAGACTTTTGACTGCGTTCTGGCGCAGAATTTCCGTCAACTTTTCCGTGTAATCGACCGCGTCCAATTTGGGACAGCCGATCAGCGTAACCTTGCCGCGGATAAAATCCCGATGGAAATTGCCATAGGCATAGGCGGTGCAGTCGGCCGCCACCAGCAGGCGCGCCCCATCAAAATAAGGAGCCTGGACGGGTGCGA
>USIA01000058.1 GCA_900554535.1 uncultured Oscillospiraceae bacterium
CCGAAACGGCCGCCACCGCCTCTTTCTGGCCGATGACGTGTTTGTTGAGCGTATCCTCGATATGCGAGAGCTTTTTGAGCTCGCTTTCCTGCACGCGGCTTGCCGGGATGCCGGTCCACAACTCGATCACATGGGCCAGATCCTCCTCCTCCACCGGGGCACCGATCGCAGACGGTGCCAGTGCGATGGCGCGGTCCTGCAAGCGGGACATTTCCGTGCGCACGCGGGCAAGCTCCTCATAGTCGTAATCCGTGCCTGCATCGATATCCGCGGCCATGTCCTCTTCTTCACTCGTCAGGCGTTTAAGGTCATTTTGGATTCGATCGTATTCGGCCATGGACTTGTTGCGCAAGGCGGCGCAGGCGCACGCTTCGTCGAGCAGGTCAATGGCCTTATCGGGCAGGAAACGGTCGTTGATATACCGCTCTGCCAGCACCACCGTGCGCTTGGCAATCTCGTCTGACACACGCACGCGATGAAAGTCTTCATAGTAGTTTTTGATCCCCTTGAGAATCTCGGTAGCTTCCTCGACAGAAGGTTCTTCCACCGTCACGGGCTGGAACCGGCGTTCCAGGGCCGCATCCTTTTCGATATACTTGCGGTACTCCGTAAAGGTCGTGGCACCGATAACCTGGATCTCCCCGCGGGAAAGCGCGGGCTTGAGGATATTGGCGGCATTCATGCTGCCCTCGGCGTCGCCGGTGCCGACGAGGTTGTGCACCTCGTCGATAAAGAGGATGATGTTCCCCTCCTCTTTGACCTCGTCAATCAGGCCCTTGATGCGGCTTTCGAACTGGCCGCGGAACTGCGTGCCTGCCACCAGGGCGGTCAGATCCAGCAGGTGAATTTCCTTCTTTTGCAGGATCGAAGGGACCTTGCCCATTGCAATGCGGATGGCAAGGCCCTCCGCGACAGCGGTCTTGCCGACGCCCGGCTCGCCGATCAGGCAGGGGTTATTCTTTGTGCGGCGGCAGAGAATCTGCACGACGCGGTTCAATTCCTTGTCGCGGCCAACCACGCGGTCAATCGCCCCGGATTTGGCGCGTGCAGTCAGATTGGTGCAGTAAGCATCCAGATGCTTGCGCTTGGTGCGCGGCTTCTCGCGCCTTGTCTTTTTGGGCGGCGCTGTCTCGGAAGCGCCCGATTCCTGCGCGGGCTGGGCATTGGCGTTCGGATTCCCGCCGTAAATATTCTGCAAAAATGCAGGGAATGTCGCGGCGCCGCCCGGCACAAAGCCGCTGGTGGTGTCGTCATCGTCCCCGTCCTCTGCATTGGGATTCATCAGTTGGCCGAGCTCTTCTTCCATCGCTTCCATTTGCTCGTCCGTAATCCCCATTTTATCAATTAAATCATTGACTGGCTTGATGCCCAGCTCCCTGGCACAGGAAAGGCACAGCCCCTGTGTCTCGCTGGCATCTGCTGTTTGGGAAATAAAGACCACAGCCGGTCTTTTATGACATCTTGAGCACAACATGTATCTTCACTTCATTTCTTCTGCCCAAATTTCGAAAGGCAGGCGTATGCGTCTTTCGAAACAAGGACTTATTTTTTGGGTATGCGGCCCATCCTGCATCAAGTAGCGTCGGGCCGCCTTTTTTATTATAGCGCACTGTGCAAGCGAAATCATCACAAAATTATAAATCTTTTTGCGCTCGCGTTTTTTATTCGATCGAATCGCGCTTGCAAAATAGAAAAGAAAAAGCCGGGACGCCCCGGTTTTCGGGCATGCGGGGAAAAGTCCGCCGCATGCAGGTTCACTTTTTCGTTTTGCGTTCTTTATCCATGACTTCGTCGAAGTCGAACTGGTCATCCGGGTCATCGCTTTTGAGAATACGGAAAAATTCACGGGCGTACATGACCAGCGCAAAAATCATAAGAGCGCACGTGACGACCAACAGTACAAAAACAGGTACTGGCTGGTAGAAATTGAACAAATCCATCGCCAGTATCGTCACGAAGGTAATATAAAACAAAATGGTGGCGAGCTTTCCATACCAGCGGGCTGCACAGGGCTTCTTTTTATTTTTCAGCAGAATCCCGCCCGCAATCAGCATAATGCATTCTTTGCAGACAAAGACCAGCAGAAACGGCAACAGAATCGGGTGATGAATCGCCAGGCAAATAACCACCGACGCCTGGGTCAATTTATCGGAAACCGGATCCAGCATCTGGCCCAGCTCTGTAAACTGGTTGAAGCGCCGTGCAATATACCCATCGAGCGCATCCGTCAGGCCCGAACAAATCAGAATCGCCACTGCTACCGGAATATTATGGTTCAAATAGTTGATCATGAACGGAATGATCAGGATGATACGCAGCACAGACAGCGAATTGGGTATATTGAAATTTTTATTTCTCTTTGGCATTCAGGTCGATTCCCTCCCTCAAAAATTGCTGGTAGAACGAATACAGCGGGTTATGATCCCGCTGCTGGGAATCCGCGGGTTTCTCCACCTGTGCGGGAAGCTTCACAAGCTGTGAATCAGAAAAGCTTTCCAACTTCACCTGGTCCGGATATTTCTGCGCCAGGACAGGTAAAAACAGCCGCAGCAGCACGCACAGGACCATCACCAGCAAAACGCCTTTCACCGCGCCGACCACACCGCCTAATATGCGGTTGATCAGATTCAGGCCCGGCAACTTGCACAGCAGATTCAGCAACCGGCCGGCCAGGCCCACCAGCACCTGAATCACCGCAAAAGCAATCGCCGTGCATAAAATCTGCGCAAACGCATGGCTCAAAAAATCCGCAGGCGCAAACAGGTCCGCCAGCCACTTGCCGGCGCCCGGCGCCAGCCATGCCCCCACGATAAGGCCCACCAGTCCAATCAGGGAACGCACGGCGCCATTGACAAACCCCAGGACAACACATAGGATGCCCAATGCGATTAGAATTCCATCCAAAACGGTGCCCATACGTTTCCCTCCGTTTCTAAACAAGCGAAACAGTTTTAACTATACCATAGATATCGACATTTTACAACCCGTATCATTTGCAAGCAGGAAACAGGCGCATTTATTCTATATATTCCCAATTTGTTCAAGAAAGTGTCACCATGCGAACTTCCGAAATACCCAGGATATAGACTTCGCTCTCCGACCGCATGGCCAGGGCGCGGGCATCGCTGCCAGCATCCGCTTTGCCCAGGGCAGCGCCGGACGAGATGGAAAAGCTCTGCACCTGGCCGTTGACAACAGCCGCCATGGCGTCGCCAAAGCTGGAAACCGCATTGACCTGACCTTCCAGCTTGGCAGAGGCCGTCGTTTTTGCCTGCTTATTCAGATGCACCAGCGTTGTCGAGGTTCCATTGTGTAAGTTGCTCACTGCCAGCACTGCCGAGGTTTCTTCCAGATCCCATGCCGTCAGGTCCCCGCCATTATAATCATATTTTCCAAGTTCTGTGCCATCCGCCTTCAGGGCAATGGTCTGCTTATCCCCAATCGCCAAAAGGCTGGTCCCGTCAAACGCTATATCCCGCACATAGGTATCCGTATAGGTCGCGATGGGCTTGGCCGCTGCATTGGAATTGAAGTCGAGCACATAAATGGCGCTGACCATTGCGCCGTCCTTGGCGCCCACTGCCGCGACGGCCGCCTTGGTGCCGTCGCTGTTGAGCGCCATGGCGGTCGGATAATAATCGGAAAACCAGTATCGGTAAGCAACCGTGTTATTGTTCAGATATGCGGTCAGTTTTCCGCAATAGCCGCCCGCCTCTGTGATCAGCGCGTAACGACCGTTTGCCGTCACATCACCGGTCAAGATTTTGTCGTCCGTCTCCCCGGAGACCAGGGTCTTGAGCTGGTTTTCCACCCGGTATCCATTGCTGCCGCGGCCATAGACAAGCACGCGTCCACCCTTGACGCGCATGACCGGGTCCGCGTAATTGTGCTTGCGGCTAAACAGCGCTTTCGCGGTATTGTTCATGCACAAAATTGTGGTATCGCCCGTCAGATAAAGGTTCTTGCCAACGCTGCGAAAATTTTGAGGCGCTACGGTATCGCCATTGAGCTGGGCCGGATACCCATCGCCTACGCCCATACCGATCACCTGGGTCTGCACCCATTCCACCACGTTTTGCGGCTGCAAGTTTTCGCGGTTAATCCAGATCACCAGGGCAACCACACAAATCAGCAGGATCACAATCACGCGGTAAATGACCCTGGGGTGCTTGCCTCTGCGCCCGCTTTTTTCATGCGGCCGCGGCGCGCCGATGGGCGGCAACTCGCCGGGCAAAAGCTCTTCCTGCGGGTTCGGCTGGCTGGTCCCAGGTTTCTTTGCGCGTTTTTTCATGAAAGAACCCCCTCGTCGTAGAATACACGGTTGAGAAACAGCCCCTGCGGCGGCGCTGTGGGACCGGCAGCTGCCCGGTCGCGCGCGTCAAACACAGCAGGAATATCCATGGGCCGCAGCTTCCCCTGCGCCACAGCCAGCAGCGTACCGGTCAAGATGCGCACCATATTATAGAGAAACCCATCCGCACCAATAATAAACCGCACCAAATCGCCGTCGCGCTCCACACGGGCATGCGACACGGTACGGCAAAAATTGCGCCCCTCACGCTTGTCGAGGGTGCAAAAGGACGTGAAATCATGGCGGCCCACATAATGAGACGCAGCCTCCTGTAACGTCTCCACATCCAGCGGATACCAATAATGCAGGGCGCGCCGGTATAAAAACGGGTCGCGCACCGGCGCGTTCCAGATCTGATAAATATACTCCTTGCCGCGGCAATCATACCGCGCGTGAAAGTCGGCCGGCACCTCGCGGCAGCGGAGCACCGCGACGTCTGGCGGCAGGAAGTGGTTGACCGCACTGACCAGCCGCGCACAGGGAATGTCCCGCCGTGTCCGCAGGGAGACGCAAAACATATTTGCATGCACGCCGGCATCTGTGCGCGAACAGCCTTTCAGATCCGGGCGCTCATGCAGGACCTGCTCCAGGCTGTCCTGAAAAACCGCCTGCACGGTGATGCCATTGGGCTGTACCTGCCAGCCGTGATAGCGCGCGCCGTCGAAGCGCAAAGTAAACAGCAGATTGCGCATCAGCGCCCCCCCTCTCTCATTTGGTAAAGCGATAAGCCGTGAAAACGCGGCTGTCAAACATGCGCTGCGCATGCGGGCGTCCAATCGCCGCGCCGACAGACTGCAGCTCGGCCTGCACGTTCCCGGATCTCTGGATATAGACGAGCACAGATTCTCCGGCCGGGACGCCCGCCGCCAGCGCGGACAGCTGCTGCATCTGGCTTTCCGGCAGCAGGCAGATCTGCTTGTAATGGAGGAATTCTGGATATAGATAATAGAGATACTCGATATAGGGATCCCGGAACAGCACGATGTTGTAAGCGCCCTCATTCTGGGCAGCGGCGTCCTCCGGATTGGCAGTCTCCTGATCCGTATTTTCCAAGCCGGTGGGCCGCAGATTTTCCACGCATGGCCTGCCCAAACCCAGGCTGCCCAAGCCAACAGAAAGGGCGGCGAGTACGGCAAGCGCCCCGACGCGCACCCGTCGGCTGCGCAAAAAAGCGCGTACCAAGAGCCACAGCAATGCGCCCACCAGGAACATAACCACCGGAAAAATCGGGTACACATACCGCGACGCGTTGTAAGGCGCCACCAACGCCACAGAGTAGGTGTATCCCCCTGCGCCGACGGCGGCAATCAGCAGTTGCGCCACGCGGCAAGCGGTTTCCGGCTGGACCGGTTCTTTCCTGCGGCGCAGCCAGCGTACCAGTAGGAAAATGCCGCCCGCCGCAAGCACAGCCGCCACGATCACCATCACCTGCGTACTACCGAAAAGTCCGTTGCGTATGGCCCTGCAATAAGCATACAGCGTATCTTTCCACTTACCTTCACCGCTGGTGATTTTTTCCAACGCGCCACGTGCCCGATAACTGCTGAAAGCCTGGTGCAGGCTTGCTGGGAAGATTCCGATGCCCAGCGCCACGCCCGCGCCCACGCCGATCAGGCTCCTGCCCAGCAGGCGGAAACGCCGCTCCAAAAGCAGGTAGACGCCCAGCGCCAACCCTAAAAATAGCGTGTACAGCACAAAATAGTAATGGGTCAAAAAGCCGCCCGCCGTTGTCAAAGCGACCGCCACAACCAGCCGCCAGCGGATCTGCCGGGCTTCTGCAATGCAAAATGCCAAATACGTAATGAGCACCACAAAAAACATCAAAAGCTGGTAGACACGGAAATAGAGGACTGCGGAAACCGCCCCCGCGCTGAATCCCCACAGAATGACCGGGAAAAGCGCGGCCCAGTTATTTTTGAGCACCCGGCGGCCCATCTGCCACAGCAGGATGCCGCAGAGCAGGAACAGCGGGATATGAAACGCCACGACGATCCATTTGCTGAATACCCCCGGTACAAAGGAGGACGCCAGGTGCAGCAGCATGAAATACAGCGGTCCCAGCACATCGGCGTACTGGTTGAAATACACAAAGCCAAAGCGAAACGCCTCTGAGGGCTGGCAGGTCAAGAAATCGCGAAAATAGCTGGCGTCATGCCACTGGCCCAGATAGTCAGGCGCCGTTTTGGGATAGGGCACCGTCGTGGCACTGTTATTGGAAAGGAAAAATGTGAACAGCTCGTCTACATTATATCCCTGCCGCAGATAGGCAAAGTACACCAACACCACGGCCTGAACGGCCAGCACAGCAGCCAGCACCCAATAGACGGCCGGACCGGTTCCCATACGTTTTTTTTGCAACTCTCTCGTCTGCATAACCACAGCCCCCTTCCTTTTTTCAGATCACTTTAGGGAAAAACACATTGCACAGGATTACGACGACCAACACAGCCGCGCCAAAAACAGCGGCGCCCACGTCCCGGGATGCCAGATGCAGCACCTTCATTTTGGTGCGGCCCTCCCCGCCATGATAGCAGCGGCACTCCATGGCCATCGCGAGGTCGTATGCCCGCCGGAAAGAGGAGACAAACAGCGGAATCAGAACCGGAATCAGCGCCTTGATGCGCTGCATCAGGCCGCCGGACTCCATGTCAGCGCCGCGGGCTTTCTGCGCGGCCATAATTTTATCCGTCTCCTCCAGCAGCGTCGGCACAAAGCGCAGGGCGATGGTCATCATCATGGCAATTTCATGCACCTTGACGTGCAGCGCCTGCAAGGGCTTGAGCAGGCGCTCCATCGCGTCAGTCAAGTCGGTCGGCGACGTGGTGAAGGTTAAAACCGAACTGAAGAGCACCAGGCCTACAATACGCACAGCGATGAAGATCGCGTTGCGGATACCCTGAGCTGTAATGGAAAGAGGCCCCCACTGCACCAGCGGCGCTCCGGTGCCATAGAACAGGTTGAGCACCGCGGTGAACGCCACGATAAAGAGAATCCCTTTGATGCTCTTGAAATAAAGCCGCACCGGCACAGAGGAAACGACCAGCATCGCGGCGGTGCAAAGGGCGAGAAAACCGAGACCCCAGAAGTTGTGCACCACAAAAATATAGACGATGAACGCTACGGTCAACACCAGCTTCATGCGTGGATCAATGCGGTGGAGGATCGATTTTCCAGGAAAATACTGCCCCAGGGCAATGTCTCTGGTCATGATTTTTCCCCTCCTTTCGGCAAAAGCGGCAAAAGCTGCGCCACCGCCTGGTCCAATGTCAGCGCCGTGGTCACAGGATATCCTTCTTCCTGCAGGATGGACATAATCCGCGTCACCTGCGGGACCTGCAGTCCGATGGAGGCGAGCAGCTTGTCCTGCGCGAAGACTTTTTCGGTCGTATCGAACATCTGCACATGAGCGTCATTCATCACCAGCACACGGTCCGCCACGCGGGCCACATCCTCCATGCTGTGGGAAACCAGCAGCACCGTATTGCCACGGGTCTTGTGATAGCGCGAGACCTGATCCAAAAGCGCGTCGCGGCCCGCAGGGTCCAGCCCAGCCGCCGGTTCGTCGAGGATGAGCACATCCGGGTCCATCGCAATGACGCCCGCAATGGCGGCCCGGCGCTTTTCACCGCCGGAAAGCTCAAACGGGCTTTTTTCTAATAGTTCGTCCCGCAGGCCGACAAATTTGGCTGCGTCCAGCGCACGCTGTTTGACCGCTTCCTCCGAAAGCCCCATGTTGCGCGGGCCAAACATGATATCCTTGAGCACCGTCTCCTCAAACAGCTGGTCTTCCGGATATTGGAACACCATGCCCACCTGAAAACGAACGGCGCGGATCTTTTTGGGATCCTCCCAAATATCCTTGCCATGGAGCAGAACCTGTCCGGAAGTGGGGCGGATTAAGCCGTTGAGCATTTGAATCAATGTACTTTTTCCGGAACCGGTGTGGCCGATTACGCCGATGAATTCTCCAGACTGGATGGTCAGATTTACATGCTGCACGGCGGCTTTCTCAAACGGCGTATGCTGGCTGTACGTATAGCACAGGTCCTTTGTCTGCAGCAAAGGCGTCACCGCATTTGCCTCCTTTCGGCCAGCAGCGGCTCAAGCGCGCTGACGCATTCTTCAATGGTCAGAACCGTTTCGTCGATGGGGCAGCCCGCATTGCGCAGACGGAAAATCAGTTCCGTGGCCTGCGGCACATCCAACAGATGCTCTTTGAGCAGTCCCACTTTGGAAAAGACCTCCCGCGGCCGGCCCTGGGTCAGAATTTCGCCGTTATCCATCACTATGACGCGGCCCGCCTGCACTGCTTCGTCCATATAATGGGTAATCAGCACAATGGTGATGCCCTTTTGCTGATTGAGCCGTTTGATGGTGTCCATGACCTCCTGGCGGCCGCGCGGGTCGAGCATCGCAGTCGGCTCGTCGAGCACAATGCAGGCGGTCTGCATGGCCAGAATGCCTGCAATGGCGACGCGCTGCTTCTGCCCGCCGGAAAGTTTATACGGCGCTGCGGTGCGGTATTCGTACATATCCACCGTTTTGAGTGCCTCGTCGACCCGGCGGCGGATTTCTGCCGGCTCGACGCCGAGATTTTCCGGTCCGAACGCCACATCCTCCTCAACAATTGAGGCGACCAGCTGGTTATCGGGGTTTTGCTGCACCATGCCGACCTGGCGGCGGATGTCTAACGTGTGCGCCGGGTCCGACGTATCCATCCCATCGACAAAAACTTTTCCCTTGGCCGGCGTGAGCATGGCGTTAAACATCTTGGCCATCGTACTCTTTCCGGAGCCGTTGTGTCCCAGCAGTGCCACGAATTCGCCGCGCTGGATCTGCAGGTCCACGCCGCGCAGCACCTGATGCAGCGGGGCGTCCGGGTGCTCCTCATCCGGCTCGTCATAGGTAAACCAGACGTCCTGTGTTCTGATAAAATCCATAAGTCGTCTCCTTTCCGCACAGAGACAGCGATTTTGCCGCCCGTGCGGTCCCCAGGAAGCGGGGTTTTCTCCTTAAAATGTTGCAATCGCCGTGCTGCCACACGGCAGGGAAAGGCCAGTCGACCGGACACGAAGGCCAATCTCGTCCGCGTGAACCTCCCCGCCAAAGCGGGGCTTTAACAGCACGCCGAGCAGATAGGCCATCACAGCCGGGGACAGCCCCGTTGTATACGAATTCAGCAGGAAAAACAGCGGCTTTTTGCTGAGCACGGGGATGCACGACTCCACCAGGTGATAGAGCTGATCCTCCAGCTTCCATACCTCG
>USIA01000059.1 GCA_900554535.1 uncultured Oscillospiraceae bacterium
GGCGGCAATCCGGCTTCAGTGCAGCAGGCGCACAAAGAGGCACCCGCCGAGCACCCCAAGGCGGTGGCTGAAGCAGTCGGCTACACCGCGCCGCCGCCGACCTTTGAAGAAGCCCAAAAGGGCCCGGCAGAACCGGCCAAAACGGACAGCCCGAAGGGAGGAGACTGAAAATGGGTGCCATCACCAAAAAGGAAATCCGGGCCTGCTTCCGTTCACCGATTGCTTACGTCTGCATCGGTGTGCTGCTGGCGGTCGCAGGGTATTATTATGCGCAGGTGCTGATGATCGGCAGTTCGTCGAACATCCCGGCGGTCTACAGCATCCTGTTTAACATCAACATGATTCTGATCCCGATCCTGACCATGCGCTCTTTGAGCGAGGAACGCAAAAATAAAACCGACCAGGCGCTTTTGACTGCGCCGGTCAGCACCTGGGCCATTGCGGTGGGCAAGTTTGTCGCGCCGTTTTTGATCTACGCCATCGGCATGGCGATCACACTGGTGCCGGCCGTGGTCATCACCTTCATCGGCAGCCCGAACTGGGCCCTGATCTTCGGCGATCTGCTCGGCGCGCTGTTCTATGGCGCGGCCATGGTGGCCATCGGCATCTTCATTTCGTCCTGCACGGAGAACCAGATCGTGGCTGCCGTGGGTACCCTGGGTATCTCTCTGGTGCTGATGTTTATGGATCAGATCGGTTCCATTCTCAATAACGACACCGTCACAAAAGTGCTGGGCTGGATCAGCTTCAACACGCGCTATCAGAAGTTCACCTCCGGTACCTTCGACATTCCGTCGGTCGTGTTCTTCGTGAGCGTTGCGGTGATATTCCTGTTCCTGACGTCCCGGCGGCTGGAAGCCCGCCGGGGGAAGGGAGGGGGCGGTTACAATGGAGGATAAGCACATGAAAAAGCCTGCCGGGGAGCAGCCCCCCAAGAAAACCGAGCTGGAAAAATCCACTTACGTCAAGGATAAAGAGAGGGAAGCCGCCGAAGCGGCCCGCGAAGCCGAAAAGGCCGCGCGCAAGGCGGAAAAGCAGCGGCAGAAGGCAAACCGCCCGCCGCTCAAGGAGCGCATGAAGTCCCAGCGCTTCCGCCATGGCACCACCGCAAAGGTCATCACCGT
Organism: uncultured Oscillospiraceae bacterium; assembly: GCA_900554535.1. GTDB lineage: Bacteria > Bacillota > Clostridia > Oscillospirales > Acutalibacteraceae > Caproicibacterium. The sequence goes on from USIA01000059.1 coordinate 1,125, forward strand.
GCTGGTGATTGCGGCGCTGGTACTCGTCAACGTCCTGTTCTCCGCTTTGAGCAGTAAATTCCCGAACATGAACATCGACATGACCACCGGAAGCATCAACAGCCTCTCCGATCAGGTCAAGAGCGTGGTCCAGAGCGTCAAGAAGGACACGGACATCATCATCATCGGCACCGAGGAGCAGGTGCGCAACGACCAGCTTTTGTCGAATTATGGCATCAAGTACAGCCAGGTTGCGACTCTGACCGACAAGATGCACGCCCTGAACCCGAAGATCAAAGTATCCTATAAAGATCTCGACGCGGACCCGACTTTTGCCAATGATTATAAGGATGACAACCTGGTTGCGGGTGATGTCATTGTCAAGACAGCGGATCGCAGTTATGTGGTCAAATATTCTGACCTGTTCAACATCTCCCAGGACCAAATGACCGGGGCGCAGGCGATTTATACGCAGGCGGGCGACGCTTTGGCCGCGGGCATCTCGAATGCCAACGCCAGCAGCCTGCCGGTGGTCGCATTTGACACGGGCCACGAAGAGCAATTGCCCACCGATGCCTATAAATCCCTGCTCAAGAGTAACAACTTTGACGTCAAGGACTTTAACCTTTTGACCGACGACATCCCTGAAAATACCCAGTTCATTATGCTTGCGGCACCCAAGAACGATTATACCGAGGATGAAATCAAGAAGCTGGACGACTTTCTCTCCAATACAGACCAAAAGGCTGACCGCGGCCTGCTGGTCACCTTCCACGCCAACGCCTCCACCATGCCGGTGCTGTGCAACTTCCTGAAGGAATGGGGCCTGACCGTGGAAAATAAGATTGTGGCAGAGACCGACGCGAACCAGACCATCGCGAACCAGCCCTATTTCCTGCTGGCAAACGCAGGAACCGCTACAACGCTCAATGAAAAATCCAGCTATCAATATTTGATCGACCCGCAAACACAGCCTGTGACCGTGGCGTCCAGCGCAAACGGCCTGACCACCAGCGCGCTGCTGACTTCCTCGGATACGACGGCCGCCCTGGATGCGGACGGTGACGGCTCTGACATCAATACGGCGGCCAAACAGAGCTATACGCTGGCCGGTATGGGTGAAAAGACCGTCAAGACAGGCAGCGAGGAGCACAAGGCCTGTGTCGTGGCCATGGGCGGCTCGATGTTCTTTACGCAGACCTATTTGCAGTCCGGCACCTTCTCCAACGGCACCTGGGCGACGGATCTCGCGAAGTATGTCACGGGCACCGTCAATAACAGCTCCGTGACCATCACGCCCGTGCAGACGAACACCGCCGACATCTCCATGAGCAGCGCAGTCAGCGGCCTGGTGGGCATCGGCGCTTTCACCATCCTGATCCCGGTGGCCTGCTTCGTGGCCGGCATCGTGGTCTATCGGAAACGGAGGAAGCTGTGATATGAAGCGCAACAAACGCACCCTCATCGTCCTGGCCGTTGTTGTCATCGTGTTGGTGGCTGCGATACTTGCGCTGCTTCTGCCCGATCAATTGAGCGGAGACACGGCTTCTTCCAGCGTTTCCTCCTCCACGACCAGCACGCTTTATGAATACGCCAGCAAGGACCTCAAGAGTTTGCAGGTCAAAAACAAGTCCGGTTCCTTCACCATTGTGCCCGACGCCGAAGCCACCGCAAAAGCGGAAAGCGAAGCAGCCGCAAGCGCGGCCAGCAGCGCGAGCAGCGCAGCCACGGCAACTGTGGATACAGTCTTCCAAGTGCAGGAGCTCGAAGGCCTGCCGCTGAACACCAGCGCAGTTGCCTCGGCCGCTAAGGACGGCTATGTCTTTGCCACGGTCAAGACGGTGACCACGGCAGAGGACGACCAGCTGGAAAACTACGGCCTGACCGACAGCACCGCCACGGCAAAGTGGACTTCTACCTTTACAAACGGCACAACGAAGACGCTGCTAGTTGGCAGCCAGACGCCGCTCGATTCCACGAGCTATTATGTCCGGGAAGAGGGTTCGAACACCGTCTATGCTGCCAATGTGGATTCGTCCCTGCTCGGATCGGTGACTGGCCTTGTCAGCAACAATGTGACGAACTACCAGGCGCCCGACGATGACGCCGGCACCGGCGCCTCTACAGCGTCCAGCCCCTTCCAGCAGATCGCCATCACAAACCAGCAGGGCAGCTTTACGCTCAGCCGCTCCGGCAAAGGTGCGGACTGGTCCGTGGATGGCCAGCCTGCCAGCGGCGATGCAGTCAGCACCTTGAGCAGCGGGCTGGCCGCCCTGACGGCGGACAGCGTTGCGGCCATCCATCCGGACAGTGCCGCGCTGACCAAATATGGGTTCAACGCCCCCGCCGCCAAGGCTTCGCTCAAACTGCTCGACGGCTCTTCCCAGACCTTGCTGATCGGCGGCACTGACTCTGACGGCAAATATTACGCGATGCTCCAGGGCGGCCAGGTGGTCTATCTGCTGCCCTCCAGCGGGCTTTCATGGCTGACACAAAGCGCCATCGACCTGCGCGACCTGAAGATTCTCTCCAACGAGGTCACGGACATCGCCTCCTTCCAGATCACGGGCAGCAAGTCCTATGATTTTGAGGTCACGCGCAAGGAGGACACCGCCTCTTCCACCGAGGACAACAAGTCCTATACCTATTCGGCCACGGTCAACGGCAAGGCGGTTTCCGATTACAGCACGTATGAAACTTTCTTTACCGCAGCGGCCAACCTGCAAATCCTAGAGGCTGCTGGCGCAAATGACAAGCCCAGCGGCACGCCCGCGCAGACCATCACGCTGACAGGCTATGACAAATCCGTCCACCACGTGTACCAGTTCTATACATCCGGCAACCGGCGGTATTTGGTGGTTGCGGACGGTAAGGTCTTTGGCCTGATGAATGTTTCTGATTTCGACGCGCTTCTGGAAAGCGCCACAACCGTCAAATAACGTTTTATGCTTTCTCGAAACAGCCCCGGTGCAAAAGCCGGGGCTGTTTGCTTCATACGGGCCTTTACGCCGGGAGATTCGGGATCCCGCCCAAGCATATTGGCCGGTTGACGAGCAGGCGGGAAACGGATACAATAGTATGAAAAAGGAAAAAGTCGAAAACAACATCTGCAAAAAGGAGTTTGCATCATGGCTGTCATCAAACCGTTTCGCGCGCTGCGCTACACCGATAAGGCCGGCGATATCGCCAAATTGACCTGCCCGCCTTACGACATCATCAGCGAATCAGAGCGCACTGCCTACCTCGCCGAAAATCCATACAACGTCATCCGCCTGGAACTGCCGCGCGGGGAGCATCCCTATGCGGAAGCCGGCGCCACGCTGAAGGCTTGGGAGCAGGAAGGCATTCTGCGCCAGGACACCCAGCCCGGCCTTTACATCTATGAGGAGGAATTCCAGGCCTACGGCGAAACCAAAAAAATCAAAGGCTTTATCTGCCGCGTCAAGCTGGAACCCTTTGAAAACGGCGTCGTGCTGCCGCACGAAGAGACGCTCAGCAAGGCAAAGCAGGACCGCTTTGAATTGATGAAAACCACCTACTGCAACTTCAGCCAAATTTATTCGCTGTATATGGACGAAAAACACGTCACGCGCAGCCGGATCGACGCGCTGAGCAAAGATACGCCGCGCTATGAATTTTCTGACGGCGCGGTGACGCACCGGCTGTGGATTGTCAATGACCCGGTCGCAATCGAAGCCATCTGCGACGATTTCGCGCAGCGCAAGCTCTATATCGCTGACGGCCATCACCGGTATGAGACCGCGCTGAATTTCCGCAACTACTGCCGCGATCAGGGCGTCATCTCCCCGGAGCCGGATTACTGCATGATGATGCTGGTGGATATGGAAGATCCCGGGCTGGTTGTGTTCCCGACGCATCGTCTCGTGCATGGCTTGGCTGGCTTTGACCGCGAGAAGCTGCTCGACGGCTGCCGGCAGCACTTCACCATCGACCGCAAAACGGGCGTCAGCGCGATTCAGCCTGCGCTGAACGCAGCCTACGCTGCCGGGAAAAAGGCCTTTGCCTGTTACTGCGGCGGCGATGACTGGGATCTTTTGACGCTCAAAGATCCAACTGCCATGCAGCAGGCGCTGCCCGGCAAGAGCGCCGCCAGCCAGGGGCTGGACGTCTCCGTGCTGCATTCCCTGGTGCTGGAGCAGGTGCTCGGCATCGATAAGGAAAACATGGCCCAGCAGATAAACCTGCGCTATACGCGTGACTTCGACGAAGCGATTCAGAGCGTACAAACCGGCGAAAGTCAATGCGCCTTCCTGATGAACCCCACACGCGTGCAGGAAATCCGCGACGTGGCCGCAGCAGGCGAAAAGATGCCGCAGAAAAGCACCTATTTTTATCCAAAACTGATTACGGGCTTGGCCATGAACCAGATGAACATCACCAAATAAAGCGAATCAGTTTTCAAGAAAAGGGAGCGGCCGATGGCAAACGGTCGCTCCCTTTTTTGGCGGACTGTAGATCCGCTGCCATTCTCCGCGAAGGCCAAACGGGCGCTGCATGCGTTTTTGCATGCGGCGCCCGCTTTTTCTTTCTATACCTTGATTAAATTTCTTCGCTGTCATCCAGCAGCACGGCACGGACCATCGAGGCCTCCGCCCCCTGGATCTTCAGCGGCAGCGCACACAGGATATATTCCCCGGGCGCCGCGTTTTTCAAGTCCAGATTTTCCAAAATCACCGTCCCGGCCGAAAGCAGCGCACGGTGCGGGCCAGTCGGGTCCGATTCCGGCGCAATGCTCGAGCATTCCGTGCCGATCAGCCGGATGCCGGAATTCGCTGCGTACAGCGCCGCTTCTGTGGAAAGCTGCGCCCCGCCGCTGAGCAACAATCGTTCCGGGTCGCGCGCCTTATCCAAAAGCGCGGCCATCTGGCTCTCCGTCAGCACGCCGGAGGCCCGCGCCACGATGCATGGACCATAAACCGCTTCCAGGCGCACGGAACAGACATCGCCGCCGCCTTTCATAAAATGCAGCGGCGCGTCCAAATGGGTGCCATTGTGGGAACATGCGGAAAAACGACTGAGATTATCGTCGCCGCCATCCGCCAGCGACCGTACAAATTCCAGGGTGGGGGCTGGGTCGCCGGGATACACCGGCGTGCTGAACAGCTCCCTTGTAATGTCAATCAGTTTCACGACGCTACCTCCAACTGACGGGCCAGATGCGGCAAAATCTGCATCAGCAGGTCTGTATTCTTATGGGCCACCTGAGTGGCAAACGACGGGAAATCCACGCTCGCACCATCGTCGCCATTATCCGAAATCGTGCGCAGCACCGCGCAGTCCACGCCCGCCATGCAGCAGGTCTGCGCAATCGCGCCGCCCTCCATCTCGCAGGCAACTGCGCCGAATTTATCCGCAATCTCATGCAGCTTCTGGTTGTCCGCAATGAACTGGTCTCCGGTGGCGATAATACCCTGATAGAGATTGCCGTCATACACGTCGCGCGCAAATGTCGCGATGGCGTTGGCGAGCGCCTGCGGCACAGGAATCTGCACCATGCCCAGACCGCTGATGTACCCCACCGGATCGCCCAGGGCGCTGGTGTCCATGTCGTGCTGGACCAGCGCTGTGGCGATGACCAGGTCACCGATATGCACATTCGGCCCAATGCCGCCTGCCACGCCCTCGCAAAGGATCACATCCGGCGCATAGCGCAAAATCATTGTCTGTGCGCAGACGGCTGCCGCCACTTTGCCAATGCCGCTCTGGGCAACCACACACGGCACACCGGAAAGCTGGCCGCAATAAAACGTCGTCCCGCTGATGGTTTCTGTCTTGCAATCTTGCATTTTTTCAAACAGGTCTTCCACCTCAACCTGCATTGCTCCGATAATTCCGATCATATTTGTGAATCGCTCCTACCGTTAAAATTTCTGATATTTTTACATTTAAAAAGTATACCGCTTTGCTCCATAAAATGCAACGGAATTCCGGAAAGGCAAAATGGATTTTCCATCCGCTTGAAAAAGCAGACGAACCATCCGTCAATTTTTGTTGGATTATACCATAGCCTCTGATTGGCTGTTCTGCGCGCGACCGATATTCGGCCAAGCCACAAATGCGGTCCGCCAGCGCACTTTCCAAAAGGCCGCCTCAGAATTTGGCAGAACCGCCGTTGCCAGTAAGCCCTTCCATAAGCAAAGGCGCTCTTGAAGAGCTCTAACAGCTCTTCAAGAGCGCCTCTATCATTGCCTCTGCTTTCGGGGCCTATCCGTCTGCCCCGCCGCGTCAGTTTTCCGACAGATATTCCTCCAGGCAGATATTGCGTTCGTGCATATCCTTGGCCGCCTGTTTGCCCACATAGCGGTAATGCCATGCCTCATATTCGACGCCTGTAATTGCTTGCTTATTCTGAGGATACCGCAAGATAAAGCCATATTTCCAGGCGTTATCCTTGAGCCATTGGGATTCCGGCTCCTCGTCAAACGTCTCATCAATCCGCTGGTTGGAGATGGACCCGAAATCGATCGCAAGTCCCAGGTTGTGTTCGCTGCCGCGCGGCACTTCCACGACCGTCGCAGCCGCCGCACGCGCTTTCTCTTCGTCCAGCCCCTTTTTCTCTTCGGTCCGGACCTGCTGGTTATACAGGCCGGTTTGGTAGGCCACATCGCGGTAGCCGGAACAGAGCACCAGATGATGCCCCTCGCTGTTGCAAGCATTCAAAAGCGCCTGCAGGTCCTGCGCAGCGCGCTTGTCAAACCGCACTTTTTTATTGGAATCCCCTACGGAGACTGTCTCGACCGTAAAATTCTCCGGCAGAAGATGTTTGCTGGAAACCAGCCGCAGCATCCAGCTGTTGGGGTCGATCACGTTGGCTTGCGAAGCAGGCTGGCTCTTAGCCGGCGCAACCGACGCAGCCTGTATCTGCGAAACCGCCGCAACCGGCTGTGTGGAAGCTTCTGTATGGGTGCCTTTCAGAATCATGGAAATCCCCGTCACCAACACAGCCGCAAGCACGCAGCTGGCCGTCACAACCGCAATTTGATTCTTGTGCTTTCTTTCCATAAAATGATGACCTCGTTTTCGATTCATCAAAATCCCCTTCCAAGCCAAACATCATTGGGCCTTCTCGTTTAGGATGTCCCAAATGATACGGCTTATGTATCGCGGGAACTTTCTATCTCTATTGAACGATGCCTTTCCGCATGAGATGCGGCGCCCCCCTTTCACGGCTTGTCCTTTCATTGTAAACCCAATTCCAGCTATGCGCAACCCGGCAGGGCGCCGCAGCGAAAGATGGGCGCGGCCTTGGGGGCCGTATGATGTGCTTTTTGGATTATCTTTGTATCAAAGAAATATATTGGAAAAGTCTTGGGGAGCTTTGAAGCGGAATCTCCTTTAAAAGCGGCAATAGAAATGGCCAGCGATTTTTCTTCATAAATTCACAAAAAAGGTTGCCATATAGATTGCTTTTTACTGCGAAATGTATTATTGTTTATATTGCCGCGGGAAGGAACAAACCGCAGGCAAAAGGAGGATTCCCGCTGTGAAACAGCCAAACGTAATTTTGATTATGACCGACCAACTGCGCGGCGACTGCCTGGGCTATGCAGGGCATCCGGATGTTAAAACGCCTTATCTAGACACCCTGGCGGCAAAGGGCGTGAATTTTGACCGCGCCTACAGTGCCTGCCCCAACTGCATTGCAGCGCGCGCTGCTTTACACACCGGTATGGAGCAGAGCCATCACGGCCGCGTCGGCTATGCGGACAATGTCCCGTGGAATTATACGCATACGCTGGCCGGCGAGCTGGCGAAGGCCGGCTATTACACCCAGTGCGTGGGCAAGATGCATGTGTATCCGCTGCGCAATTATCTGGGCTTTCACAATGTGACGCTGCACGATGGCTATCTGCATGCCGCGCGGTATGGCAGCGTGCCGTACCGGGAATCCCAGTTTGTGGCGGATGACTATTTTTACTGGCTCAAGCAGCAAAAGGGCATTTCCGCCGACGTGACAGAGACGGGTCTCGACTGCAACAGCTACCTTGCGCGGCCGTGGATTTATCCGGAACAGTATCATCCGACCAACTGGGTGACGGACGGGTGTCTGGATTTTCTGCGCCGGCGCGACCCGCGCCGCCCATTTTTTCTGATGGCGTCGTACCTGCGGCCGCATCCGCCGCTTGACGCGCCGCAGTATTATTTTGACCTGTATCAAAACAAGTCTCTGCGTCCGCCCTTTGTCGGCGATTGGGAAACCGACGCCTATTTAAAGCGCGAGGGCCGCATTTTCGATTCCAAGACCGGTCCCATTGACCCGGAATTGATCCGCCAGGCACAGGTTGGGTATTATGCCTGTATCACGCATCTGGATCACCAGATCGGCCGTCTGCTGATGGCGCTGATTGAGCAGGAAGTGTATGATGATTCCATCTTCCTGTTCACCTCAGACCACGGCGAGGAGCTGTGCGACCACCACATGTTCCGCAAGTCGCGGCCTTATGAGGGCAGCTG
>USIA01000060.1 GCA_900554535.1 uncultured Oscillospiraceae bacterium
GGGCCGGCGTATTCGGCGGCAGCCTGTTCTGCTGCTTAAACTACGACACCCAGGCGGTGGAGTTATACAATGGTTCCACGCTCCTTGGCAGCTACAGCCAGGAGATCGCAAGAACCGCATCGGCGGATCTGAGGGACAATCCCTCCATGTACACGGTGGAGATGCGTATCCGTGGGAACCGGGTGCGGGTGTATTCCGGCTCATCCTATACCCTGCGCTTTACGGCAACGGTCAGCGGCTTTACAGGAGGCTATGCCGGATACCGCTCGGACAACACGACCGTGTGTGAGCTTTTGCGTCTGGGGGACGCCTGGACCTACGAGCCGTATGAGCGGTTTGATGTGGAGATGCCGGACGGCAGCTTTAAAAGCTACGGAAGGATATCCCGCACGAACTGCACCTGGGATGAGGAGTTCCAGGTATTCACGCTGACCTCCGATGTGGAGGAAACCTCCACCCGGAGCGAGGACATCTCCCTGGATTATGATTTCTTTCACTCCGACCTGCTGGAGATTTCCTGCGGCGGGAACTACACGGCAAAGGTCATACCGAAGGACATCAACATCTGGATATCCCGGCTGTTCCTTGGAGACGCGGACGGCTTTTCCATCCTCTACTACCAGGACGTGGATTCCCTCATCTATTGGGCAAACCAGGCGGCGTACCGCTGGAAGCTCCGGGGGATGTGTATGTGGTCTTTGGGGCAGGAGGATATGCGGCTGTGGGAATGGCTGCCGAAGCAAACAGAATAACTTACGGGAACTGGCGACTGTCCTGCGGGGCGGCCGCTTTTTTCATACACAAAACCATTTCAAGAAACGGAGGTATCAACATGAAGGAACTTTGGAACACGGCGCAGGTGATCTTTGCCGCCATCGGCGGATGGCTGGGCTACTTCCTGGGCGGCTGCGACGGGCTGCTCATCGCCCTGGTAGTGTTCGTGGCGGTGGATTATGTCACGGGCGTGATGTGCGCCATCTCGGACAAGAAGCTCTCCAGTGAGGTGGGCTTTAAGGGCATCTGCCGGAAGGTGCTGATCTTCCTGCTGGTGGGGATCGCCAACATCCTGGATGTACAGGTGATTGGCACAGGCAGCGTCCTTCGCACGGCGGTCATCTTCTTTTACCTCTCCAACGAGGGCGTGAGCCTTCTGGAGAATGCGGCGCACTTGGGACTCCCTGTGCCGGAGAAGATGAAGGACATCCTGGCACAGCTCCATGACCGGGCGGAAAAGGAGGAAAATTAAATGGCTTACACAAACAGTTCACTGGTATCTTACACGAAACTCAGCCCCAATCACTCTGGGCTGCGAACACACAGCATCGACCGCATTACGCCCCACTGCGTGGTGGGGCAATGCTCGGTGGAGACGCTGGGAAATATCTTCCTGCCGACTTCCAGGCAGGCAAGCTGTAACTACGGCATCGGCGTGGACGGCCGTGTGGGAATGTATGTGGAGGAGAAAAACCGTTCCTGGTGTTCCTCCTCCAGCGCCAACGACCAGCGGGCGGTCACTATCGAGTGCGCGTCTGACACCACGGAGCCGTATGCGTTTAAGGATGTGGTCTATCAGAAGCTGATTACTCTTTGCGTGGATATCTGCAAGCGAAACGGCAAGAAAAAGCTCCTCTGGCTGGGTGATAAAGACAAGACGCTCAGTTATGAACCGAAGTCTGATGAGATGGTGCTGACCGTCCATCGCTGGTTTGCCAACAAGTCCTGCCCCGGAAACTGGATGTATGCCAGGATGGGCGATCTGGCAGAGAAGGTCACGGCACAGCTTGGCGGCAGTTCCGGCAGTACAGGGACATCGACAACGCAGCTTTACCGTGTCCGAAAGACCTGGTCTGACAGCAAATCGCAGAAAGGCGCATACAAAATCCTCGCCAATGCCAAGAAGTGCGCTGACGCCAATCCGGGATATAGTGTGTTTGATGTAAATGGCGTAAACATCTACACATCGAAAACAACAACTGTCGAGGTTCCGTTCCTTGTAAAGGTCAGCATTTCTGATCTGAACATCCGTAAAGGCCCTGGGACCGACTATGCCAAGACCGGGAAGTTCACCGGCAAAGGCGTGTTCACCATCCTTGAGGTGAAGTCCGGCAAAGGCTCCACAGCAGGCTGGGGACGGCTCAAATCCGGCGCAGGGTGGATCTCGCTTGACTACGCAGAAAAAATTTCATAACAGACACTACAGCAAAACCCGTGTGCAATCGGTTCACCTGATCGACTGCACACGGGCTTTTTTTGTCCGCTGAAATCCCCAGCTTCTGTCCTTTCAGAGGTAGAAGGTTACAGATTGGAGGGACAGCGGTGACAAATGAACAGAGAATGATTGTATCCGCTCTCCGGGTACAGGGCATGGGCTATGGCGCAATCGCCCGGAAAGTCGGGATTTCGGAAAATACAGTAAAATCCTTCTGCCGCAGGAACGCACAGAAAGAGGAGAAAACGCTGGTCGGTAATGATGGAGAACATCTCTGCTTATGCTGCGGAGCGCCTGTGGCACAGAACGCCGGCCGGAAGGAAAAGAAGTTCTGCTCTGACAAGTGCAGGAACAGATGGTGGAATGCACACCTCGATCAGGTTGACCGCAGGGCGGTGAGACAGATTACCTGTGTCGGATGCGGGAAAACTTTCTCGGTCTACGGGCAGGCGGCGAGGAAGTACTGCAGCCATGAGTGCTATATCCGGCACCGGTTCGGAGGCGACGCGGATGAGTAAGGAGCAGATGAGACAGGAAAAGCTCTACCAGGCGACCATGAGCATGGTCAGGCGGATGCTTGCGGAGGGGCTTATCACCGAGGAAGAGTACCGTCAGATTGATACAATGTTCCTGGAAAAATACCACCCTCTTTTCGGCACATTATTCTCCGAAATCTGTTGACTTTACAGCCTTTTAGAGTGATGTATGGTAGCGGAAAGGAGCGTGATTTCATGCCGAATTTAAGGAGAATCGAAGCGGCAGTTCCCGCCATCCGGGAAAAGAAAAAGGTGGCCGCTTACGCCAGGGTGTCCATGCAGTCGGAACGGATGCTCCACTCCCTTTCCGCGCAGGTGAGTTATTACAGCGGGCTGATCCAGAAGAACCCAGACTGGGAATATGCCGGGGTCTACGCAGACGATTTTATTTCCGGCACCAACACAGTAAAGCGTGATGAGTTCAAGCGGATGCTTGCCGACTGCGAGGCCGGCAAGATCGACATCATCCTGACAAAGAGCATCTCGCGGTTTGCCAGGAATACGGTGGATCTTCTGGAAACGGTGCGGCATTTGAAGGATTTAGGCGTTGAGGTGCAGTTCGAGAAAGAACGCATACGCTCGATGGACGGGGACGGCGAACTGATGCTGACCATCCTGGCGTCCTTTGCCCAGGAGGAGAGCCGCAGCATTTCTGATAATGTGAAATGGGGTATCCGAAAGCGGATGCAGAACGGCATCCCCAACGGCCACTTCCGCATCTACGGTTATCGATGGGAGAGTGACGAACTGGTCATTGTACCGGAGGAGGCGGAAATCGTAAAGCGAATCTTCCAGAACTTTCTGGACGGAAAATCCCGGTTGGAAACCGAGCGGGAGCTTGCCGCCGAGGGCATCACAACCAGGGACGGCTGCCGTTGGGCGGATTCCAACATCAAGGTGGTACTGACCAATGTGACCTACACGGGAAACCTTCTTCTGCAGAAGGAGTTTGTGGCAGATCCCATCTCAAAACAGAAGAAAAAGAACCGTGGGGAGCTTCCGCAGTATTATGTGGAGGATACGCATCCCGCCATCATCGACAAGGCGACCTTCGACTTTGTGCAGGAGGAGATGGCAAGGCGCAGGGAGATGGGACCGTTGGCCAATAAGAGCCTGAACACTTCCTGCTTTACGGGCAAAATCAAATGTCCCTACTGTGGGCAGAGCTATATGCACAATAAGCGTGTAAAAAATGGAAATATTCAGGAGTTCTGGAACTGCGGCAGCAAGAAGAAAAAGAAAATAGGCGCGGGCTGTCCCGTGGGCGGCACCATCAACCATAAAAACATGGTCAGGGTCTGCACAGAAGTTCTGAAGCTTGATGAGTTTGACGAATCTGTCTTTCTGGAACAGGTAGACCATATCGATGTGCCGGAGCGTTATACGCTGGAGTTCCACATGGCAGACAGCAGCGTGATAACAAAAGACTGCCCGAACACCGGGCATCAGGACTGCTGGACGCCGGAGCGGCGGGCTGCAAAGGCGGAATTTATGAGAAAGGAAATGGCGAGGAGAAAGGAGCGGAAAGACGAATGGCGCAGAGAAAAGTAACGGCGATTCCGGCGACCATTAAAAAATACACGGCTGTTCCCATCGGCAGCAAGCGGAAACGCCGGGTTGCCGGGTATGCCCGCGTCTCCACTGACCATGAGGATCAAGTCACCAGTTACGAAGCGCAGGTGGACTATTACACGAATTACATCAAGGGACGGGACGATTGGGAGTTTGTTTCTATCTATACGGACGAAGGGATCTCCGCAACGAACACCCGCCGGCGCGAAGGCTTCAAGGCGATGGTGGCGGATGCCCTTGCCGGAAAGATCGACCTCATTGTCACAAAAAGTGTCAGCCGGTTCGCCAGAAATACTGTAGACAGCCTGACCACTGTGCGGATGCTGAAGGAAAAAGGCGTGGAAATCTACTTTGAAAAGGAAAATATCTGGACGATGGACGCCAAGGGCGAGCTGCTCATTACCATCATGTCCAGCCTTGCCCAGGAGGAGAGCCGAAGCATTTCGGAGAATACCACCTGGGGGCAGCGGAAGCGGTTCGCAGACGGCAGGGCGAGCGTAGCCTATAAGCGGTTCCTGGGCTATGACCGGGGTCCCAACGGCGGCTTTGTGGTCAACCAGGAACAGGCAAAGACTGTCAAGCTGATCTACAAACTGTTTCTGGACGGCCTGACCTGCCACGCCATCGCAAAAGAACTGACGGGGCGGAAACTGCCGACTCCGGGCGGCAAAGCAGTCTGGAGCCAGACTACCGTCCGCAGCATCCTTACCAATGAGAAATACAAAGGCGACGCCCTCCTGCAGAAGGAGTTCACAGTGGACTTCCTTCAGAAGAAAACAAAAAAGAATGAGGGTGAAGTACCGCAGTATTATGTGGAGGGCAACCATGAGGCTATCATCGATCCGATAACCTTCGATTATGTCCAGGCAGAGATGGCAAGACGGACAAAGGACAAGCACCGCTACAGCGGCGTGAGTATATTCTCTTCTAAAATCAAGTGCGGTGAATGCGGCTGCTGGTACGGCTCGAAGGTATGGCATTCCACAGATAAATACCGCCGGGTCATCTACCAGTGTAACCACAAGTACAAAGGCGGAAAGCCCTGCAGTACGCCCCATGTCACAGAAAATCAGGTCAAAGACGCATTTGTCCGGGCGGTCAATATTTTGCTTTCAGAGAAGGAAGAATTGTCCGCCAATGCGCAGATGGTCATCGCCATGCTGTGCGACAGCGCAGAGCTGGAGAAACGGCAGGCGGAACTGAAGGAAGAATTGGAGGTTGTGGTGGGACTGGTGGAGCGGTGTGTTGCAGAGAACGCCCGTGTCGCCCTTGACCAGGACGAATACACCGAGCGTTACAATGGGCTGGTCAGCCGCTATGAAGCAGTCAAAGGACAGTACGATGAGATCACCCAGGCGATTGCGGATAAAGCCGACCGCAGAAAGCTGTTGGAGCAGTTTCTTCAGACATTGGAGACACAGGATACAATTACAGAATTTGACGAACGGCTGTGGTCGAGTCTTGTGGATTTCGTCACGGTATATAGTGAGAAGGACATCCGGGTGACCTTTAAGGATGGGACGGAGATATAATCCTAAAGATGGTTGACGGCAACGCTACCTGAAGGAACACCGGCCTGGCCTTTACAGCAGCTTGATTTTGAGCGAAAAGCTGTACCCGCACCTGTTGGAGATTGACCGGGCGGCGCGGGAGCGGATGGACGCCATGCTGCCCCGAATGATGGAGGCGGCAGGCGTCACCGAGGAACTGAAAGCCCGTGACCCCATGCGCTGGGTGGGGTTGATGAACACGCTGAAAGCGCAGGTGGAGGAAATGATTTTGAATGAAATCATTAACGAATAACATACAAGGTCTCGGAAAAATCCGGGACCTTGTTATACGGAGGTTATAATTGTTTTTTATTAAATGCCCTGATTGCTGCCGCTAAAAATATCACAGATAAAACCACTGAAATAATAAATGGAATAAGAAACTCCGTCATGGTAATCTCTCCTGAAATCAGGTCAACATTTCGTGAAGTGAGGACAACCGGGTTAAAGGCAGACAACGGTTTTACAACACTTAAAACAGAGAACAGGGCTACAATCCCGCCAGTAAACAGGATGCTTGTAAAAGTCTGCTTGAATAGAACACAACCGAGTATGAGGATGCTAAGATAGAGAAATCCAATCATCCACATAAAAAACGCAGACGGTACGACATTTGAAAGCGAAGCATCCGGCCAAAGGTAATATGTATATCCATAGGCCCCTACAAAACTCACCCAAAAACTAACCGTCATAGATACTGCTGCTACCGTGTACTTTGCCATAATCACAGATGGCCTTGCCAGTCCTTTTGTCACCAGCAGGAGCAATGTACCTTTGGAATACTCACTGGACATACAGCTTCCAAACAGAATGATAAATGCGCTAAATCCAATGCCAGATATGTTTTTAAAGAATTGCTGCCATGCGTCAAGGGCGACAGGTTCCTCGGTGATTTCTAATCCGGCTCCAAATGCAGCTATAATTTCCGGCGTGAATTTTGCCAGGAAAGCACTGGACATTCCGAAAATTGCAAAGATTGCAAACAGGATTAAAAAGCGATAGTTTTTAAGATTTTCTACAAACTCTTTTTTTACAAACGCAATATAGCCTTTCATTTTATCACCTCCAAAAACAGGCTTTCAAGCGATGGCTCCATAAGTTCCACCTTAATCGGCGCAATATCTGCTTCGGCCAAAGTGGAGAAGATGGTATGCTGGGCCTTTTTCATCTCCCGGCTGTGTATTACAATTTCCCGCCCCTTTTCTTCTGATCCGTTCAGAAGTGATTGGCCTGTCATGCATTCTTTGAAATGCTGCAAATCAGCCTCGGTTGAAAATTCAATCAACAGACTGTCATGGCTGTGCAGCGCCTTAATTTCTGATAGTGTTCCGCCAACAGCGATATTACCGTCATTCAAGAGTGCCACATGATCGCAAATGCGCTCAACATCGGATAAAATATGTGTTGAAAATAAAACTGTTGTTGTCCCACGAATTTTGTAAAGAATATCCAAGATTTCTTTTCTTCCTACCGGGTCAAGGGCGCTGGTAGGCTCATCGCAAATCAGCAGTTTAGGATCAGCCAATAACGCCTGTGCAATTCCAAGACGCTGTTTCATACCACGCGAATAACCGCCAACGCGCTTTCCTACACCATCAAGACCGACAAGGGAAAGCAGCTTTTTCCCTTTTTGAGAAATGATTTCTTTGGGAAGGCCAACAATTTCTCCGCACAGTGTAAGATACTGCATGGCAGTCATATAATTATAAAATTCCGGCACATCCGGCAAATATCCAATATACTGATTTGTTTTAGTCTGTCCAAAATTAACTGGCTTATTACACACAAGGATTTCTCCCTGATCGGGCTGCAAAAGCCCCAAGACCATTTTCATTGTTGTTGTTTTTCCTGCGCCGTTTTGCCCAATGAAGCCAAAAACGCTACCCTCTGGAACAGACATATTCAGATCTTTTATAATTTGCTGCTGCCCGAAACTTTTAGATAGATTGCGTATAGAAAGCACATTCATTTTTCCTCACCTCTCCCAAAAACAAAATAGATAATCGGGCCAAACATAAGAATAATCAGAGAGATTACAAGCCACATGGCCCTGTTCCCAAAGCGATAATGCGGATGCCGGAGAATATGCCGGACAGCGGCCACGGCAAGGATCACATCAATCACAAAGATGGGAATAAGAAGTGGAAACATTTCCTGCAACAAAGACATACCAATTTACCTCCTACTGTTATAATTCGTATCTGTATTTGCGGGGCATCGGTATTTTCACCTTATTATTCCCGCACAGGTTATATTACCATAATGGAAATAAAAAAGCAATACCCTCCCTTGACTTTTTGTTTCCACGGTGGTAATATTTTCACAAAAGGAGGTTGAACATGGGCAGCAAGAATTTGAATGAGAAGATTATGGAATGTATTTCAAATCCGGCCAAGAGCCGCCTGCTGATAGAAATAATGCGTCGGGGGGAAGTTACCGCGAAGTATCTGGCTGAAAAATGCTCGGATATTCCTCAAACTACACTTTATCGTAATTTAAAACGAATGACCGATGATGGACTATTGAAAATTGTTAATGAAACACCAATACGCGGAACGGTTGAAAAGACTTACGCATTAACTTTTGACCCGTCTGATCCTCCATCAGTTCTCGGAGAAAATTCCGGCGCCATTTATATGCAGATGTTCTTTCAGTATTTTTTAACCTTCGCCAAGATTTTTCAAGAATATTGCGAAACACCGGGAATTGATATAAAGATGGATCGGTCTGGTCTTAGCCTTTCCCATGTTTATTTGACGGATGAAGAACTGGAAAAAGTAGTATCGGATATTGCTCAAATCTTATATCCGCTGCAAGATAACAAACTAGAGCCGGATCGCAAATTAAGAACCGTTGGATTGATAATCTCCCCGGAGCATAAAGCAGACGAATAGAGAGAAAACGCCCTATGGATACAAGGGCGTTTTCTATTGACTTTATGTTTCCATAATGGTAATATTCTATTATCGGTAACAATGGAGATGTGTCATGAGCAATGAACGCGAAAATGCACTGGACAAAAAATTCCATGCACTATCAAATCAAACCAGACGGGAAATTTTAATGCGGCTAAACCAAAAACCCCACTCTGCGGGAGAGATTGCAGGATATTTTCAGATAACACCTGCCTCGATTTCTTATCATCTTTCCCTGTTGCTAAAGAGTGGCTTAATTTGCTGTCGTCAAGTAGAAAAACGGAGGATATATAGTATCAATCGCGGCTCATTGGATGAAGTGTATTTATGGCTTACAGGTCTGTATCAATCACAAATATAGGGGACAATTCTATGGGCTGGGATATTGATGTTCGAGAAAAAATATATTTGCGCCTTGCAAATGAGATTTTCTTTCGTATTTTACATGGAGAATATGCACAGGGAGAAAAACTCCCCTCTTACGCGGAACTCGCAAAAAAAGCAGGATGTAGCCCAGAAACTGTCAGAAAAGCGATCCGGGAGTTGCAGCAACAAGGAGTAGTTGAAAACTTAAGGGTGGGATATGCTGTTACTTCTGATAGCACCCAAATAACAGCTTATCGTCAACGCTATCTTATATCCATAAAAGAAGAATATCTTATTGCAAAAGCAAAAGTGGAAATTTAAAACAGCATATTGAAGCTATCCTGCCCCGCCTGACGGGGAAAGAAAAAACCGTTGCAGGGCAGGCAGCTTCGTGCGCCCATAATGGA
>USIA01000061.1 GCA_900554535.1 uncultured Oscillospiraceae bacterium
GTGGGCGCACCTCCCCGGGCCCCTCCGCAGGCCCCCCAGCCGCGATCACCGGAATCTTGACCGCGTCGCACACCTGCGGAACCAGCGCCATGGTGGTGCTTTCGCCAATATGTCCGCCGCTCTCGCAGCCCTCTGCCACAACGGCAGGCGCGCCAGAGCGCTCCATCATGCGAGCGTACGCCACGCTGGCGATGACCGGAATGACCTGAATGCCCGCCGCTTTCCACGCGGCCATGTATTTGCCCGGATTGCCCGCTCCGGTTGTCAGAACGCGCACGCCCTCTTCCACGACAACTTTGGCTACCGCATCGGCAAAGGGGCTCATCAGCATGATATTGACGCCAAAGGGTTTGTCTGTCAGCGTTTTGGCTTTGCGGATCTGGCCGCGCACCCATTCCCCATCCGCGTTCATAGCCGAAATAATACCCAGGCCTCCGACGTTGCTCACGGCTGCCGCCAGATCTGCGTCGGCAATCCAGGCCATGCCGCCCTGGAACACAGGGTACTGAATTCCCAAAAGATCACAAATCGGTGATTGCAGCATGATTTACGCCTCCGCCTTTTCAATCAAGTCCAGCAAGTCCTGAACGGTCTTTAGCTCTGCATCCTCGGGAATCTGCACGCCAAATTCATCCTCGCAGGCCATCATCATGTCGACAATGTCCAGAGAGTCAAAATCGAGGGACTCAAAAGTCGTTTCCGGAGTCAAGGTGCCGGGTTTCAGATCGTCTTTGTATTCCGTAAAAATTTTTTCCAGTTTCTTCAGAGTCTCGGGATTTGCCATAGTTGATCTCTCCTTGTTTTTTAATTTGTTTGGTTAGCTGTTCGGATATATGAAATAAAGTAAATGAAACACAAAATATAGAGCAATCGCAGTTCAGTCGATTCCCCAAGTCATTGCGGCGGTCCCTGCAGACAGTCCGGAACCAAAAGCGCACATCATCAGCTGGTCGCCGCGGTGCAGATGGCCTGCACGCACCTCCGTGTCGAGCAGGATGGGTACGGAAGCAGCCGAGGTATTGGCTGTCTCTGCAATGGTGGTCGGCACCTTTTCCGCTGGGATATGCAGCCGCTTCATGGCCGCATCCAAAATGCGTTGGTTCGCCTGATGCAGCAGGAAATGGTCCACTTTTTCAAGTGGGATTCCCGTCTCATCGCTGGCCTTTTGCAGCTCAGTGCACATAGTATTGACGGCAAAGCGGTACGTTTCCCGACCGTCCATGCGCAGGCCATAAGTCATATGCTCCCGCTGATCAAACGGGCTATCCCCCGGCTTCGGGGGCACATGCAGCACCATGCTGCCCTGCGCAACCAAATGGATATATTGCAGATCATCGCCCGGTGCGAACACCGCAGCGCCCGCTCCATCGCCAAAGAGCACACAGGTAGAGCGGTCTTTCCAATCGAGCAGGCGACTTACGCCCTCGGCAGCTACGATCAGCACGCGCTTGGCTTTATGCCTCACAAAGAGACCGTCCGCATAATCCATGCTATATAGAAATCCACTGCAGGCGGCGTTCATGTCCACGCATGGGCAAGAAGCGCCAATTTCATGTTGCAGCAGACACGCCACGCCAGGATTGATAAAATCCCCCTGCACCGTGGCGCCAATAATGGCGTCCAATTCTTCGGGACGGGTGCCGCTCATTTCCAGCGCCCGGCGTGCGGCTGTAACCGCCAAGTCCGTAAGGCTCTCTGTGGTCATCACATGGCGCTGGCGGATTCCGGTACGCGTGCGGATCCACTCGTCGCTGGTATCGACCATGGCGGCAAGATCGTCGTTGGTTACTATATGCGCTGGCAGCGCGCTGCCCGTGCCAATAATCGTAAAACTCAAAGTTTTCCCTCTTCCCGATGCAGTTTTTCGTCGAAAAATTGATTTAACTTGCGCACGCCCTTTAGCAGAGCCTTGCGCTCTTCTTCACTCATATTCTCGGCCACAGAACGCACCATACGGATATGGAAGTAACGGTGCGCGGTGACCGCCTTCTCGCCCTTTCGGGTTAGGACCACGTGCACAACACGGCCGTCATCCGGACATTTCTTTTTTTCCACATAGCCCTTCTTGCACAGCTTATTGACGGCCGCAGTTACGCTCGGCAGGCTGATTCCCTGGGATACGGACAGCCGGCTGATTGAGCAATTTTCCCCCGCCGCATAGACGGCCTGCATGAGATGCATCTCGCTGATGGATACATGCAGGTTGGCAGTGGATTGCAGCATTTCTTCCTCCAAACGGCCTATGGATCCATAGGCGCGAACCAACAGGTCATTCAGTTCTGTTTCAAACTCGGTGATAACGGCCGCCTCCCTCCGCCCGGCTCATTACTTAGTTTGCCTAACTAATCACTAAGTATAGAACCCGTGGATGGATTTGTCAAGTCAGGCTTACCTTGTCAGTAGCGCTTTTCATACGCCTGAATTTTTTCGATATTTTTCCGCTCGATGTCACTGAGTTTGCTATCCGGAACCGTTGTAACCTTTGGCAGCTTTTTGTACCAATCCAGCGCATAAAAGTGGGAGCGGTACGGCTCCTTTTTAAAGTCCAGACCATGGCGCGCGTAAATTTCGTTGCGGGCAAGCGCCAGTTTGTCCGCTGCCTGACCGGACAGCACGACCGGAACAAAGTCAAGATCTGTCAAAAGGCGCTTACTGCTCTGCGGGAAAATGTCCCCCTTTTGCAGATTCTGCCCCAAATTTGCGCCGGAAGAGATATCAGAAGTGGCACTGGAGACCGAGGCCTGCGGCACAATCGGAACAGCCGTAGAAAGCATCACATATTCCGCAGCCGGACTCTCCTGACTGTCGGATTTGACAATTAGATTGCCCGTGCCGGCTGGAGAAAAGGTCCCGCTGATTTCCGTCTTGGAGCCCAGCAGGGACACCGTCCCCTGCTCGGACACGGTTCCTGTCAGTGGAATGCCAGTGGTGCTTCCATGCGGAACAAAGGAGCCTTCCAATGCGCCCGCTTCACAGGAGGTGATGACCAGGCTGTTGCCCGCCTCGTCGTTCCAGACACCAGTAAGCTTCCAGGTGTCCACGGCCCATGTCATGACCTGGGGCGTATTCAACTGAGATGGCGCACTGCCTGCGGACGCACTGCCCTGAGAATTGACGTCATCAGCCGATGCTGTTTGAGGAAGCCGCAGTTCCATATGCAAAACTGCCATCGGCTTTGTCACCGTAAACCGGTAAGACGTCACATCAGAGAGGTTTTGATCCTTTTGAATGTTGCTGATTTCATTCTCCGTCACGCGGAAATCCTGAAATCCACTCTGTGCGACCGACGCAGCGAGCATCGCCGCATTGTAATCCGCCGTATCCGGGCGCGTCAGCATCGGTTCATGGGAATCCGCAGGCGCGGCACCCTGTGAACTGGAAGCGGCCTGGCCGCGCAGCGTCTCCCAGGGCCACTCACCCTTGGTCTGGTGCCATCCCACAGACAGGCCAAAGCCCGCCGCCACAAGAATCAGCACGACCAGTACAATCACAAGCGGCGCGCGCGAACGGTGCGTCGGCAGCTCCTCTTCATATTCCTCCCAGCCGTCGTCAAGTGCATTGATCCCCTCCTGGCCAAGTGGCACACCGCAATAGGCACAAAACAGCGCGTCTTCTGGATTTTCATGGCCACAGCGTGGACAAAGCATGGCATCACCTCTTCCAGTTTCTGGCCGGATGGCCATTGGAGCGTTTGAGACTGCATTTTTTATCATAAAGCTTTCAATGCGCCCCGCGGGCAGGGACTGTTCTTGGGAGATTCCACTCGCATTTCATGGGATGCTACCTGCATGCAGCTTTTTTGCTGCGGTAGAAACGTTTCCAAAGGGCCTCGCATAGGCAGAACACCACTGCGCCCGCCAGCGCGCCTACGGTGTCGATGCACACATCCCGCGCCGCCGGCGTGCGTCCCGCCACAAGGCTCTGGTGGAGCTCATCGCTCACTGCATACAGTGCGCAGATCCCCGTTGCAACCGCAACGCGCACAACCGTACACATCCGGTACGTAGTGAACGCACCGGATAAACACACGGATAGCAACAGGTAGATGGAAAAATGCGCGACTTTACGCACCAGAAAGTTGGCAGTCTGTGTGGAAATGTGAAGTGCATTTTGCATTACACCGGCCAATGGAAGGCTGATGGCGTCGCTCCTCGCACCGTTCTGCGCGGAAAAGCAGAAGATCATCACCATACAGACGGCAGCCAGCACAAAGCAGAGGATACGCTGGCGCCAGAGCCGCCGCTGTACACGCTTCATACCCATCACGCTTCCCACATAATATTGTTATTATTATATCATAGATGCTCCAGAAGGGAAACCCTTTCCCAACTTTTTACACACCTTGCCAAACAAGCTGCCTCAGGTTTATAATAACAGAAAGCAGGAAGATTTTCTGCCGAAAAAGAAACCATTTGGGGGAACCACACATGAAAATTGGAATCGTACTGGAGGGCGGCGGTATGCGCGGCATTTATACGGCCGGCGTCCTGCAGACATTTTTGGATATGCATTTTCTGGCCGACGAAGTGGTTGGCGTCTCCGCGGGCGCATCCGTCGGCGTCTCATATGTCTCCATGCAGAGTGGACGCGGGCTGCGCACCACCATCAATTATGCAAATGACAAAAGGTTCTTAAGCTTTCAAAACTACCGCAAAACAAAATCCTTTTTTGGGATGGATTACATCTTTGGCGAGATTCCGGAACACCTTGATCCATTTGACTACGAAGCTTTTCAGAAATCGCCATGCGATTTTTACGCGGGCGTAACTGACGTACATACCGGGGAAACGGTCTATTTTGGCAAGGAGCACATTGTGCCCCCGCTGCTCGTTCTGCGCGCCTCCTGCTCGCTGCCGGTTTTTTCGCCAATCCTTTCGTACCGCGGCGGCGAATACCTGGACGGCGGCCTGCACGCGCCTATCCCAGTAGAAAAGGCGCTGAGGGACGGCTGCGACAAACTCATCATTGTATTGACACGCCAACGCGGCTACCATAAGGAGGCAATGGCCGGCCATGCCATTTATGCGCACAAGTACCGCAAATACCCCAACCTGGTCCGTGTGATGGACCAACGCCACCGGATTTATAATACCACATTGGACACCATCAACCTGCTGGAGCGCAACGGAAAGGCACTGGTCATTGCGCCGCGCGAGGCGCTGGACCTGGATCTGTTCAACACCAAGCACGACAAGCTGATGGCAGCCTATCGCATGGGCGCAGAGGACGGGCTGGAAGCTCTCCAGAAGGCGCAGCGCGAATGGGGCCTGACGCTGCCGGAGCATCTGCCGGAAATTGTGCGGGATATGCCCATCCCCGAAGCGCCGGCACAGGCCGGCTGTGTCTGAGTTGATTGGCTTTCGTGGAAGGGGCACTTTCACGGCGGAAA
The DNA here is from genome assembly GCA_900554535.1 of uncultured Oscillospiraceae bacterium. Taxonomy (GTDB): domain Bacteria; phylum Bacillota; class Clostridia; order Oscillospirales; family Acutalibacteraceae; genus Caproicibacterium. The sequence continues at coordinate 5,390 of USIA01000061.1, forward strand.
GGCACGCTGCAAAATCACGCGGCGTGCCTTTTTTGTCCTTCGTGCGCCCGAAATGCATGAAAACCGGCGGTATGAAAACGCTATCATTGTTCATGTCGGGTTCACGAACATCTGGTAAAGTTTTCTCACAAAAAATAGGAGGGGATCATCATGTCAGCGGCAAAGAAAAAGCATAAATGGGTCAAATGGGTCGCGATCGTCGTAGCGGTGGTGGTTATCATCGCCCTGGCGATGACTGCCCTGGCAAAACGAGGGACAGAATCTCTGGATACCTACACGGCAAAAACGCAAGATCTGCGCACCTGGTACAGTTTTAGCGGCACCCTTGAGCCGGTCAATCAGCAGTCGGTGACCGCAGCCAGCGGCACAAAGGTAAAGACCGTGCATGTCAAAGAAGGCGATCAGGTCAAAGAGGGCGACGTTCTCTTTGATGTGGAGACAATCAATGCAATGGGCCAAACGGAAACCGAAGAACTCACCGCAAAACAGGACGGCGAAGTCGGCGAGGTCAATGTCAAGGAGGGCGACACCGTACTGGGCGACAAGCCGCTGACCACGGTAGCGGATTACCGTACACTGGAAGTCGACATCAAAGTGGATGAATATGACGTTTCGGCATTGGAAGTCGGCAAAGAGGTAGACGTCAAAGTGAATGCACAGGATAAGAGCGTGAAAGGAAAGGTGCAGCGCGTCAGCCATGAGGCCACCAGTGAAAACAACGTCTCCTATTTCCCGGCAAAAATCCGCCTGGAAGACAGCAGCGGTCTCTACGCCGGCATGTCCGCCGAGGTCACGATGTTGAATCAGCAGGCCAAAGGCGCAGTGACCTTGCCTGAAAAGGCTTTGCAGTTTGACGAGGAAAACCAGCCGTATGTACTGGTTAAAAATGCCGATGGCAAGTTACAGCGCAAAGAGGTGAAGACCGGTCTGACGGACGGTACGACGGTGCAGATTACAGAAGGCCTTTCCAATGGGGAACAGGTCTATGCCGCCAAAGAATCAACCAATGCCTTCCAGATGATGGCCGAAGGCGGAGACCGCGAGAGAACGGCCTCCAATGCACAGACGCAGGAGGCGTCCCAATCATGAGCGGGCAGGAAGCAGCGCCCAAGGTGGTCCTGACCATGCAGGGAATCACAAAAGAATATCAGATGGGTGAAGAGACGCAGCAGGTATTGCGCGGCATTGATTTGACTGTCTATGAAGGGGAATTTCTCTCCATTCTGGGGCCCTCCGGCTCCGGAAAGTCTACCTTGATGAACATCATTGGGTGCCTCGACGTGCCGACCACCGGCACCTATGTGCTCAATGGCCTGAATATTTCGGAGCAGGATGAAACGGTGCTTTCACACATCCGCGCAAAGTCGGTCGGCTTTATTTTTCAGAACTTTCAGCTTTTGCCGAGGCAGACTGCGCTGCAAAACGTGGCGCTTTCTATGATCTATGCCGGCTATCCGCCCGCCGTGCGCCGCGAGCGCGCCAAAAAAATGCTGGAGCGTGTGGGGTTAGGCGACAAGATGGACCACTATCCAAACCAACTTTCCGGTGGGCAGCAGCAGCGCGTGGCAATCGCCCGGGCAATTGCCACCGACCCGACCATCCTGCTGGCAGATGAACCGACCGGTGCGCTCGACCAAAAGACCGGGCGTCAAGTCATGGAATTGTTCCGTGAATTGAATGCCGAAGGCCGTACGATCATCATGATTACGCATGACGTGCACATTGCCGCATATGCCAGCCGCATCGTGCGTCTGCTTGATGGCGTGCTTTCGGAAGGGGGCGTGGAGGATGCCTAAAGTATATCCCCCGCAAAAGGAGGCGTTTCCATGCTGAAAGAAAGTATTCAGATGTCCTGGGAGAACATCATCCACAACAAACTGCGTTCATTTTTGACGGTGCTGGGTATTGTCATCGGCGTTACCGCCATCATTGCGCTGGTGACCATTGTGCAGGGTGTCAGCGACGAAATGACCAGCCAGTTTGCACAGCTTGGCGCCGGAAAACTCAGTATTTCCGCCCAGGGAACACCACTCAAGCAGGGCCTCAATGCCGACGACCTCGCTGCCTTACAAGCAATTGACGGCGTAGAAGGGGTCTCCCCCACGGTCAACGTCAGTGCCTCGGCTGTGCGCGAGGGTAAACTCAGCGACAGCATTTCGGTGGAAGGGCGCAGCCCGGAATATTTCCGCAACCAAAAGGATCTGCTGGAGCGTGGGCGCGCCATTAACCCGCTGGATGTCGCGCAACAGACACGTGTGTGCGTGATTGACCACGATCTCCAACAGCTGCTGTTTTATGGGACGGACCCTCTCGGCCAAACCTTACAGATCAACGGGAAAACCTTTACGGTGGTCGGCGTATTGTCGGATAACACAAAGGATGTCCTGGCGAGTATGAACCAGCTGATGGGCGGTGCTTCAGACGGAAAGGTGATCGTTCCTTACACGACCGCAATGCGCATGAGCGGGGCAAACAGCATCACCTCGCTGGACGTGATGGTAACGGATCCAACACAAACTGACCAGGTGGAGGATGCGGTGCGCGCCGCGCTCAACCGCGCCTTCAACTATAAAGATGACAGCTATAACCTTATCAATATGGAAGGTCTGCTCGACACCATGAACCAGATCACCGGCATGATGGCCACCATGCTGGGCGGCATTGCCTCCATTGCGCTTTTGGTCGGCGGTATTGGCATCATGAACATGATGCTCGTCTCCGTGACTGAGCGCACACCGGAAATCGGCCTGCGCAAAGCCCTGGGAGCGGAACCGAAACGCATCCAAATCCAATTTTTGCTGGAGTCCATCTTCCTATCCCTGATGGGCGGCGTCCTTGGCGCTGTGCTGGGCGTCATCATCTCAGCTATTGGCTGCACGGCCATTGGAATCGACATCACCATTTCGTGGCCAGCCATTGGGTTGGGCGTTGGCTTTTCAGCGGTCGTCGGGATTCTTTTTGGCTGGGCACCTGCCCGCAAGGCCAGCCGCCTCAACCCGATCGACGCCCTGCGCAGTATGTGACCGGTGCGCAACTGCGGCATCAAATATTCCCAAACTGGTTGGTCCTATTGCAAAATGATTTTCCAACAGTCTTTTGCCAAAGGAACTCTTTTGGATGACAAAAATACGCCTTGAAGCGGCTTTGACTGGCCGAATCAAGGCGTATTTTTCGCATTCTTTGCATAACGCGGCCGTTTTCTTTTTGAATACAAAAGAAGGGGAAACGCCCCTTCCAACAGGCGACTCCCCTTCTGCATGTTTATATACGATTTTGAGCAAATCCCAGACGCTTCACTTTTCTTCCCCAACTGTCTGCTCCCGCATCACGCACTTGGACATACTGATCACCGCATGACGCACCAGCCGGACAAACTCGGCGGGTTTGATATCCGCCTCATCGAGCAGCCAACGCATAATCGCCGCGCGGCTGACATCGGTGAAAAGCTGCACATAAAAATCCAGATGCGCCTCATCTTCATGAAAGATCTCCTCAAAAAAGGGCTGCACGATTGCATGGAGGACATCCGCAAAATAATCGATAAATGCATTCTGACCGGTAACCTGTAGGGCATTGACATAAAACGGCCGGTTCTCATAAAAATAGCTGCACACGTCTTGAAGGAGAACCCAACCATCAGAAGTGGGATTTTCCTGCAATTTCTGAATCAGTTCAGTATAAAAAATCCAATTGACCAGATCGTATTTGTCGCGGAAATGGTAGTAAAAGCTCTGGCGGTTCATGGAGCACCGCTGACAAATGTCGCTGATGCTGATTTTGGCAAAGGGCTTTTCCGCCATCAAGGATTTCATGGCATCGCCCAGCGCTTTTTTTGTGATATTGGAATCCGCCATCCTGCTTTCCCCTCTTTCCTGCCTGCGTGGCAGCGCCGCAGTAAAACTTAAATGGACAGCACCGCGCCTTGTGCGCCGGAAGTGACCAACTTTGCATACCGGGCCAGATATCCGGTGACATGCTGCTCCTTCGGCTGCCAGGTAGCCTTGCGCGCCGTCAACTCCTCCTGCGAAACATGCAGGGTGATAGAATTGTTGGGAATATCGATCTCAATCTCGTCCCCCTCCTGCACAAGGGCGATCGGGCCACCGACCGCGGCTTCCGGCGAAATGTGGCCGATAG
>USIA01000062.1 GCA_900554535.1 uncultured Oscillospiraceae bacterium
GAATTACGCCGTTCTCCATGACAGGCCGCCATAGCCGCTCGCTCATCCGGCCGCTGCCGTCCTCATCGGCATAGGTGATGCCGTGAACCATAAGCCCGAAAGGCATGGGCGGGGTGCCGTCATAAGCGCCGGAGCCTTCGTTAAACTGGCAGGGTTCTACGTAGCCCTGGCATTCCCGGGTACCCAGAAAGATATCCCGTCGGCCGCCCCGTTCCAGCATTCTTCTGGCAATAAAATAGTGCTTGTTCTCGTTGCGATCACCAGCTAGGTCGGGCCGGTGCAGGTTCCATTCAAAGTGCGCCTTGACCTGATAGGAGACGTTGACCAGGTAGGTGTAGATGGACAGATCGTTGGTGCCATCGTTGTATCGGATGGGCCGGACGCCCTTGGATTCGGTCTCGATGGGATTCAGAATGCGGACGGCATCGGGCACCCAGACAAAGGTGGGCTTCCAATACACACTCTCCAAAATTCCCTTGATGGCCTGGTAAGTGGGAACAGGATAGCTGAACTTTTCACCGCCCACCCGCGTGATGGGGTCGCTGAACAGGGCATAGCGGCCCCAAACGTGCAGTGTGATGGTATTGCTGTACTGCAAAAGCAAACTCCTCCTCTCTGAAAATGCTTGCCGATTATAGAATGAAAGCCGTCGTACCAATGGGCATAAAGGAAAGGCCTTTGTTTTCGCTGTCGTAATAATTTTCTTGCAGGACAAGTGCAGCCCCATCCAGCACAGGGTATAAAGCATCTCCCAACTGCCGGCATTGGCTTTGGCTAATGGAAACCGTATAAGGCTGCAGCTCCGGCAGCAGAGATGCATTTCCTCTGGCAGATTGCAGCTCAAGCAGTTTATCCTTGCCCTGACCGTAGGGCACAAGCACCGGTACCGTTTCGTCGGGGATGGCTTCGAACGCCGCCTCCGCTGTGCCGAAAGCCTGACAGAGATCCGTTAAGCGTTCCGGTTGGTGCCCGCCTTCTTGAAACGCCTTGACACCCCGCAGGTTAGAACTCAGCAGGTCGACCATGGTGGTGGAAACATAACCTTTCGGGGAAACGCAATACAACATATCCTGCCGGTGCTTTTGCCCGGTATAATAGCGCTGGTAATACATCTCCATGACTTGGGGGGAAAGCAGGTCTGCATCTCCCGGCAGCTGCGCCAGCAGGGTGCGGGTGATCTCCCGGCCATCATAGATTTCCGGCAGTTTATCCAGATTCTCGCCAGCGCATTCAATCAGATAGACCGGGCGGCAATCGGTCTCGCCGTGGCGATTGCAGCGGCCGGCGGCCTGCGCAATGCTGGGCAACCCGGCCAGGTCCCGGACAACACAGTCAAAACTGAGATCCACACCTGCCTCAATCAGCTGGGTACTGATACAGACCAAAGGCTGGCCATCTTCGAGCCGCTTTGTGATCCGGTTCAGCACATCACCCCGGTGCTGCTGGCAGAGATAGGTGGTCAGGCAAAACAGGGGACAATCCGCCGGCAAAAGGGGCTTCAGCGCGTCAAAGAGACGGTTGACCATACCTTTCGTGTTGAGAACCACGAGAATACTGCGGTTTTCTCTCAGCAGGCCAGCGACAAAGTCTGCGATAACGGAAATGTTCTGCCCGCCTTGAACAGCCGGCGGAATGATTTTTGTCCGCCTGAACTGCTTGAACCGCAGCTGATAGTCCGGCACCAGATCCCGTTTAGTCGAAAATACCAAAGGATATTGCGCCTGAGCGAGGTCGGGCTGTGTGGCCGTGCACAGGATTACCGTGCAGCCAAACAGGTGTGCCAGGGTGTCCAGAGCAAGATTGAGCAGGCAGGTGTCCTGCAGTGGCAGAGCTTGAATCTCATCCAGCAGAAGCACCGAACCAGCCAGAGCGGAGAGCCGCCGAACATTTTGGCGAGGCGCCGAAAACAGGGTGTTCAACAGCTGGACCATAGTGGTGCAGATGACAGGAACTCCCTGCCAGCGCTGGCTGAGGGCAAGCCATTGTTCTCGCTCGTCCTGCTGGTCCGATTCAAACAAAATGTCAGAGTGATGTTCCAGAACGTATTCCGCGCCAAGAGCCTTGCGGATGTTGTCTGCGTTCTGCCGGGTGATGGATTTATACGGGGCAAAATAGAACAGATGCTGGGCATTCTGCTGCCGGGCCATCTGAATGCAGAACCGCAGACCGGAATAGGTCTTGCCGCCGCCCGTGGGGACATATAACCGGTAGATGCCCGCCGGGCGGTTCTGTGCGGCGGACAGGCATTGGTCGGAGATCTCCTGCCGCAGAACGTCTATGGGGTGGGTCACCTTCATGGATCGGATAAACTGCTCCATCCGGTCGGAAAGCTGATTCCAGGTATCCTTGCGCTGGCTGTCAGTCGGAAATGATGGAAGGTCAGTGCCGTTCATAAAGCTGGCAGTATCGGTCCAGTCAGCGTCCACCAGCGCGCTGAACAGAAAACGCTGGGTGAGCCCCAGGCCGAACTGCATAGCGTCCAGACGTGCGGCTTTGGAGATTCCTTTCGGTAAAATGGTTTTCGCCTTTTTTGAGAATGCTGCAATCTCCTGAGCAGACTCCTGAATGAGGCGCTGGAGCTCCGCCTCGCTGCAGCAATCACCAAAGAAGGCTTCCACACTTTCCTGATAAAGGGGCTGTGCCTGTTGGGAGTACATTCGTTCCAACCAAGGGCGATTGCCATCCAGCGCCATATAGTCACAGCGTCCACTGTGGTGGCAGCCAATGGCCAGAGCAGCAATTTGGCCGGCCAAGCGGACAGAATCACTTTGATGTGATGTCTGTTCCCAAATCCACCGCATACCGGCAGCAGAATGATTGAGCTTCTCTTTAGTCTGCTGCCGGATGTGGTCCTGCACAGGAGAAGCCGATTTGCCCAGGTCGTGGACCAAGCCGATCAATTTGCCCAGATTTTCCAAACCAAAAGGGCGGCAGATGTCGGCACAGAGCTGCGCCACGCTTCGGCTGTGATCCTCTAAGAATTGGATGCGGGGCGGCTCGCAGCTTTCTGGGTCGGTAATTATGTGAGCAATCAAATGTGTTTTCATCATATTTATTTACCTTATTTACTTATGTGGGTGAAGTAAGTTGATAATTTGATAACAGAGTATGTACCGCTAGTCAAGTGTGGAAAGAAAAAACGGCATTGTAAGGAGTCTGAAAACCGTGTATACTACAAACTGACATTCCGTGCTATGCATGGAGTGCGGATAGAAAAACTTATGTGGGAGAGGCTAATGCCACCCAGGCAGGAAGAAGATGTGGAATTAAGCATCTTCTTCCTGTTTTCTATATCTATAATAATACATAAATGGGAAATAAATCGGACTTTTGCTTTTGTGGTCGAAAAAACGTTATTATGCATAAAACAGAAATGAATTTTTTGTAGATTTTTCAACTCACATCAGGTGAACGGAATGCATAACAAGGCTGGAGCCTTTCGGTTTGGAAAGGCTCCAGCCTTGTCGCAATCTGTAAGCAAAATACAGTAAGCGAGGGTTGCTTTTCCGTCTCTTTAGTTTTAGAAAACACAGCGCTCCCATTTTGAAACTGTGGACTTTGTGACAAAAAGACGCTTGGCCAGCTCCTCCTGTGTCAGGTCCGCTTCCTTGCGTTTTTTCGTGATATAGGCCGCAAAGCTCGCCTTGTTGAACTGCGTATTTGTTCCTTCCATAAAAACCCATCTTTTCAGTTGTTTCTGCGGAATCATTGTATCCGGGCGTCAAGAAAATCCTCTCAGTTTAGGAGTCGACTGTCGCGCTACTGCGGGGCTTTGCTGAGGTTTATGATGTGATTTCCATTCAACTACCTCTGAACAGTGCATTCTCCGACTGGCCGGGCTTTAAAAGTCCGTCTCTGTTTTCAACCGTTTTGCGTCCATCTGTTGAAATTTTTGTCCCGTGTTTGGCGGTACTTTCTGCAATAAAATGCGACAAAAACGGCCGCCGCAGGAACGTCTCCCTGCGGCGGCCGTTTTTGTCGATGCAAACTCAGGCGTGAAATGCCTGGAAATCTTCAATGACTTTTTGCTGGCGGGCCTTGTGGTCCGTTGCTTTATCGTCGTTTTTGTCATCTGCAAGTTCTGTGTCCTTATAGACCATTAGATACTTGCTGTTGCTGCTCAAATACGCCTCCACATCCTTCTCAAAAATCGTGAAGGTGCCTTTCTGCTTGACCTGGTCAATAACCTTCTCGCCGGTGCTGTCCAGGTTCGCCGGATCATACTCATACAGCTCGATGGTGATGTTGTCCTTGCCGTCGTATGAGCCGGTATAGCGCTTGCCGGATTTGGCGCCGATCAGCTGCGCCTGCAGGACATTGCTGTTGGAAGAAGCGGTCTGGCCAAACATGGCCGGCGCAACATAGTCCTTTTCAATATAGCCCTGGGCCTTCATATAAGCGATCAGGCCGTCGAGTGTATTCGGGTAGTCCGCCTCTCCCTGGGACGTCGTGGAGGACGTCTGACTGGCCGGAGAGCTGGAGGTCGAGCTCGTCACAGAAACGACATTGCCCTGGCTGTCCGTCACAACGGTCGAACCACAGCCAGCCACTGCCACAGCCAGTGCCGCGGCCAATGCAAAAAACCAGACTTTTTTCATTTGGTAATCGTCCTCCCGGCAAAAGCCTTCTATAGAAGAAAAACCGCTGCAAGAGCGGTTTTCAACATGCGGTGGCCGGCAAGCGGCCGTTTTTGGTGGACACGAGGGGACTCGAACCCATGACCTCTCGCGTGTGAGGCGAGCGCTCTAACCAGCTGAGCTACGCGTCCACAGGGACAAAAAGAAGATGAAAGTGGTGACCCGGATGGGATTCGAACCCATGAACCCGCCGTGAAAGGGCGGTGTCTTAACCGCTTGACGACCGGGCCAGAATTCGGAACCCGACTGGGCTCCGCTCTTGGTAGCGGCAATAGGATTCGAACCTATGACACTTCGGGTATGAACCGAATGCTCTAGCCAACTGAGCTATGCCGCCATTTCATACGCCCCGCACACGTGCGAAGCGTATACTATTATATCCCGCTTGTCCGCATTTGTCAAGAGGTTTCGCGGGATTTTTCTGCTTTCTTTTGCGGAAAATGGCCTTTCCGCATGAAGGGCGCAAATGGACGCGCTTATTATTTCATTTTGTTTCCGCTGCTGTCTTTCAAAAGCACGTCGTGCGCGCCGCCTTCCACCAGGCTGACCGACGACACCAGCGTCAAAACGGCCTTCTCCTGCAGCTCCCGGATCGTCCGCGCGCCGCAGTTGCACATCGTGGATTTCACCTTATAGAGCGTCGTGCGCACATTGTCGCGCAGGGCGCCTGCATACGGCACATAGGAATCCACGCCCTCTTCAAAAGAGAGCTTCTGTGCGCCGCCCAGGTCATACCGCTGCCAGTTCCGGGCGCGGTTGCTGCCCTCGCCCCAGTATTCCTTCATGTACTGGCCATTGATATTGACTTTGTTGGTCGGGGATTCGTCAAAACGGGAGAAATAACGGCCCAGCATCACAAAATCCGCGCCCATCGCGAGCGCCAGCGTCAGATGGTGGTCATACACAATGCCGCCGTCCGAGCAGATCGGCACATAAATGCCGGTCTCTTCAAAATATTTGTCGCGCTCTTTGGCCACTTCAATCACCGCCGTCGCCTGCCCGCGGCCAATGCCCTTTGTCTCGCGCGTAATGCAGATGGAACCGCCGCCAATGCCGACCTTCACGAAATCCGCGCCCTGCTCGGCCAGAAACCGGAAGCCATTGCCATCCACCACATTGCCGGCGCCGATTTTCACGCTGTCGCCGTAATTGTGGCGCACCCACTGCAGGGTGCGCGACTGCCACTCCGAATAGCCTTCGGAAGAATCGATGCACAGGATGTCCGCGCCCGCATCCAAAAGCGCCGGAACGCGCTGTTCATAATCCCGCGTGTTGATGCCCGCGCCGACCACATAACGCTTCTGCGCATCGAGCAGCTCGTCCGTATTCTCTTTATGTTCGGAATAGTCCTTGCGGAAGACAAAATAGCACAGATGGCCGTCCTCATCCACAACCGGCAGGGAATTGAGCTTATTTTCCCAGATCACGTCGTTGCATTCGGAAAGCGTGGCGCCCTTGGGAGCGGAAACGATCTTATCGATCGGCGTCATAAAGGAATAAACCGGCGTCTCCACCGCCATGCGGCTGATGCGGTAATCGCGGCTGGTCACCACGCCCAACAGCTTGCCATGGCTGGTGCCGTCGTCCGTCACTGCCACCGTGGAATGCCCGGTCTTTTCTTTGAGCGCCAGAATATCCTTCAAGGTCCTGTCCGGCTGGATATTGGAATCGCTGACCACGAATCCGGCTTTATAGGACTTGACCCTGCCGATCATGGCTGCTTCCTGCTCGATCGTCTGAGAGCCATAGATAAACGAGATGCCGCCTTCCTTGGCCAGCGCGATTGCGAGGGTGTCGTTTGAGACGGACTGCATGATGGCCGAAGTCATCGGGATGTTCATCTGGATGGCCGGCTCTTCCCCTTTGCGGAACTTGGTGACAGGCGTTTTCAGGCTCACATTGTCCGGGGTGCACTCCGCAGATGAATAGCCCGGAATCAGCAAATACTCATTGAAGGTGTGACAGGGCTCGTTAAAATAAAAGGCCATGAACAAAATCCTCCTTATCGTCGATCGTTGCCTTTGATTTCTACACTTTCCGCTTTAATTTTTAAACATTATACCATCCCCGCCGGCTGATTTCAAGCGAGAAAGGATAGCTGCAAAGCCGCGTTCAGCGGATCTGTTTTCCGCCGCCCGAGCTTTCAGTGATGCCTTTTTGCGCAATCGAGTTTCAGATAATTTGCTTTTTTGCCTAGATATTGATTTGTCACTATTTTTTTAAGATTGACACTGTAAAACATAGTTACAACGATTTCGATAAGAATCGCTGCATTATGCCTTCGTCGAAACCAAAGCGGTAAATCCGATTCCCTTCTGATTTTTGCCCACCAGCAAAAACTGTCCGGCTTTCTCGCCGCCAGAAATATGCAGCGAGTCGCCCAGCCTGCTTTCCGCCACATAGTTAATCTGCGCAAAGTGATAATCCCGGAATGTGTCCGGCAAAAAGTCCTCCACAATGTCGCCGTAAATGGTATTGGTCAGATGGCGGTTCATGTCAAGATCGCTATAGCGGATGGGCCGGTCGCCGAGGAATGGAAGATTTTCCGGCGGATGCATGCGCGGAACGCGGTCCTCGCGGGGAAGCGTTTCCCGCTTGAAAATACCATACCGGTACAATGCCTCCGGGCGCAGCAATTTGTGGGTAGCGGGATCGACGCAGACCGTTACCTGGCGGATCTGCACAAGGACCTCGCCCGCACTGCGGAAAAGAAAGTCACGGAACATCTGCACGCCGAATGTCCCGCGCGTCCGGGTCGAAACGATCAGCTTCTCGTTGCGCACGGGAAGGCGCTTCACCTGGACCCGGTTGGCGGTCAGCAGAATCGCAACGCCATCTTCGATCAGTTTTTCATAGCTGAGCCCCAGGGCATCCATGTGCTCGTCGCCTGTTTCCTGCTCCATGCGCAGCAGAGCCGAAAGGCGGATGTGCCCGCTCGCGCCGATCCGATAGCTCTCCACGCGCACCGGACGCTCAAAATAGTCTCCAGTAATCTGCAAAATACGGGAATCTCCTTTCCAGATTGGAAAATGCTGCGTTCCTAAAAGAGAAGGGACGCAGCATTTTCGACATCATGATAGAAATAATTTTCAATCCTGCGGGCGGATGACTTCAATGCCGCCCATATACTGGCGCAGCACTTCCGGCACGGTCACGCTGCCGTCCGCATTCTGATACTGCTCGACAATGGCCGGCATCACGCGGCTCGTCGCCAAACCGGAAGCGTTCAGCGTATGCACAAACTGCAGCTTTTTGTTTTCGTCGCGGTACTTGATGTTGCCGCGGCGGGCCTGGAAAGCGCGGGCGTTCGAGGCGGAAGAAACTTCCTTATAAATGCCCATGGACGGAATCCAGACCTCGATGTCATAGGTCCGCGCCATGCTGGCCGAGCAGTCGCCGGCCGCCAAGCGGCTCAAGCGATAATGCAATCCCAGTTCCTGCACCAGACGCTCGGCTTTGCCGACCAGCTCCTGGAAAGCGGCGTCGCTGTCCTCTGGCTTTGTATACTGGACCATCTCGACTTTATTGAACTGGTGGCCGCGGATCATGCCGCGCTCCTCGCTGCGGTAAGAACCGGCCTCGCGGCGGTAGCACGGCGTATAGGCGATGTATTTTTTCGGCAGCTCGTCGGCCGACAAAATCTCATCGCGGTGCAGATTGACCAGGGCCGTTTCCGCGGTCGGCAGCAAAAACTTCATATCGCTGGTGGTGGGGTTCGCAATTTTATAAACCTCATCGGCAAACTTTGGGAACTGCCCGGCCACATAGCCGCACTCATACTTGAGCATATGCGGCGGCAGAATCAGTTCATAGCCGTCGTTTAAGTGCTCGTTGATGAAGAAATTGAGCAGCGCCCATTCCATGCGCGCGCCCCAGCCGCGGTAAACCCAGGCGCCGTTGCCGGAGAGTTTTGCGCCGCGCGGATAATCGATCATCCCCAGATTTTCACAGAGCGTCACATGGTCTTTGGCATCAAAATCAAACTTGGGCTGTTCGCCATAATAATGGTCCGGGATATTCTGCGCCTTGCCGCCGGGCTGCACATCATCATCCGGCAGATTCGGCAAAGAGAGCATCAGGTCCTTCTGCTTCGCTTCGAGGGCGTCGAGTTTGGCGTCCGCCTCTTTGATCTCGTCGGCCAGCGCCTTCATGCGGGCCAGGACCTCGCTGGTGTCGCCGCCCGCTTTCTTGATCTTCGGAATTTCCTTGCTGACGGCATTCTGCTCGGCTTTTTTGGCCTCCACAGCGCCGGTTGCTTCGCGGCGCTCTTTATCGACAGTCAAAATATCGTCGATGACCTGGTCCAGGTTCATCTCACGTTTGCGGATGCCCGCCTTCACATAGTCCGGATTCTCCCGGATCAGCTTGATGTCCAACATGGTTTGCTTCGCTCCTTTATAAATTCCACAATACACAAATTTTAACTGACACAACCGAAGTTGCGCCATCCCTCAAGCGCAGGACGCCTGACAAAGCCCTATTCAAAGAGTTTGAGCAGCGCTTTCAGATCTTCCTCGCCATGAAATTCAATTTGCAGGATGCCTTTTTTCTGATTGCCCGTCACCTTGACACGACGCCCAAGCTGTTCGTGCAATGACAGGGCCGCTTCCTCATAAAACGGATACGCCTTTTTCAGAGAGGCAGAGGGCTGGGCGTTCGCCTTATAAAGGATTCGGGAGGGGGGGGGGGTGGGGCTTCCCCCTGCCGGGCCAGCTTTTCCAACTGCCGCACCGTCAGGCCGTCATGGACAGCGCGCCTGGCCATCGGCGCCTGCATGCCCTCCGGGAAAGCCAGCAATGCCCTGCCCTGTCCCGCGGAAAGCGCGCCGTCCTCCACGAGCTTGCGCACTTCTTCCGGCAGCCGCAGCAGGCGCAG
>USIA01000063.1 GCA_900554535.1 uncultured Oscillospiraceae bacterium
AAAAGGAACCAGAGCAACAAGACGTTTTGAATCAAGTGCCATATGAACTAGGGGGAACTGGTTCCCTTTTTAGATTGCTGCTGCCCGTGAAGCAGGGGAACTGGTTCCCTTTTTAGATTGCTGCTGCCCGTGAAGCAGGGGAACTGGTTCCCCTTTTGGACTGCTGCCGCCTGTGGAGCAGGGGGAACTGGTTCCCCTTTTGGACTGCTGCCGCCCGTAGAGCAGGGGAAACTGGTTCCCCTTTGAGGTTGGTGCCGCCCGTGGAGCAAGGGGAACTGGTTCCTCTTTGTGGTTGCTTTCGTTTGTTGAGCGGGGGAACTGGTTCCCCTTTTGGGGCACTACTATAATATGCTGTCAAGCCTACTAAGAAAGATCATGTGCTTATTTGTACTTCAAAAAATAAAATTTGTATTACATTTTTTCGCAAACGTATTGACAATAAACACAAGCGAGCATATAATTGAATTAAACAAAAGCACACGTGAAATTAAAGGGGAGATTAAAATGGGCTATTCCCTGTCCAAACGGCATTTTTAGTGCTTATAACTAGCTTTGCTTAAAATATTTATACAGAAGATAGTCATGCGTCTTAAGTAATTGAGTATTTACAGGGTGCCTTTTTTCAATTCATAATATCATAAAGGAGGTGTTTATGGTTGGCAACAATTTCTTCAAGAGTAGACGATGCACTGAAAACGCAGGCCGATATAGTTGCTGAAAATATTGGAATTTCTCTGAGCTCTGCTATTAATATTTTCCTAAAAAGATTCGTTGCAGAGGGAGGATTTCCTTTTGAGGTGAAAGCTATTAATTATAATGTGAATTCCTTAACAGACCAAGAAATTCTTAAATTAGCTCAATTAGGCGTTCAGAAAGGTGAGTCCGTTCCTACCTTACCCGCGTCACTTTATATGGACTCACAAACAGAAGCCCCTAAAATTACGAATTGAAAAGAAAGGAGTACGCCATGGCTAGTCTTCAACTGCTCGTTTTTGCCGGTCCCAACGGCTCCGGGAAATCAAGTATTACTACTTTTTTCCCCATCACAGGTAATTACATTAACGCTGATGTAATTCAAGCCTATTTACACTGCGACACCTTTACTGCCGCTAAGAAAGCGACTGCCACTCGAAATTATTGTATCGAACACAAGCAAAGCTTTACTTTCGAGACAGTACTTTCTTCTTATCATAGTGTAAATACCATCCAAGAAGCCCAGCGCGCGGGATATGATATCACTATGCTGTATGTCCTCACGTGTGATCCTAAAATTAATGTCTCGCGCGTAAACGCTCGTGTCGCAGCCGGTGGACATTCTGTACCGGAAGACAAAATCATTTCCCGGTATACGAAATCACTTGGACTCCTCCCTGAGGTGATTCCACTATGTCGCCGTGTACTGATTTTTGACAATAGCGATGACCGATCCAGCGGCGGTTCCCCAAACTTAATTGTCTCCATCAAAGATGGGCACGTGTCGATCACTCCAACTGCGTATTGGCCAAAAGAAAACATTCTTGCACTACTTCAAGGCAAATACACACCTTCAGAAAGTAAAAGTGATTTCAAAGGTTAAGGGCAGCTACAAAGCGAAAGGTTTTGAAGCTGCCCTCATTTTTACTTCTCTTTGCAGATCACAAAAATGTGCAGAAAAAAGCCCTTCGGCACTGGGCCGAGGGGCGGAAGGGGCAGAAATAAAAGGTCCTGTTTTTGCAAATACAATCGTTGCCGTATTTTAAAATGAGCGTATATCGAAAATAATGTATTGTCAAGCCGGTCGAGGAAAAAATCCGCCCCATAAAAGGGGGAACTGGTTCCCCTTGCTCCAGTGCGCGCGTATAAAAAAGGTCGTCGTACCAGCGATGTTATACCACTGGACGATAACCTCGTGTCACCACATATTATTTTTTATATCGGAGTGTTTCTGCTGCGCGCATTTGCTCATGCAGAAATGCTGTATCTGGCTGGACATACCGTTGCATTGTAAAAGCTACGTCTTTATGCCCAAGAATCAACGATAAAGCTTTGACCTCCATATTATCTTCTACCGCGCGCGTCGCGAATGTATGACGATAAATGTGATTCGTAATACCCGAAATACCTGTTTTTTTCCGCAAGCGTTCGTACAGCCTGTGCAAGTTTGTAAAATTGACGGGATTACCTGCTTTGTTATGAAATATGTAAGGATCTGATGTGTGTGGTTCTACCAGCAGAATACGCAACGCACAATGTGTCAAAGGTACCACGCGGATTCCTGCTGCTGTTTTGCTTTTCCGGACATAGATTTCCTCACGGGCCTGATTGAAGTCTGACCATTTGAGATTCACCAGTTCACATCGACGCAATCCCGTTTCCAGTAGGAAAATGGCGACATGGCCAAGATAGACGTGTGAAGCAGCCTCGATCACAGCTTCTTCCTGCACACGTGTAAGTGCGAGCACATTGCCTTTGCGGGCATTTTTCGGAATTTCGAGCCTGCGAATGGGACTTTGGCGGATAAGCCCATTGGATGCAGCCTTATCAAAAGCTTGATTAAAGACGACCCGGATAACATTAAGTTGAGAATATGAGTACGTAGGAGCGAGATCTCTAAGCAGATTCTGTGCATAGAGCTCTGTCATTTCATCCAGATACATTGTCTTTAGCTCTGGGTGCGTCCGCACCATGAGCATTGTTGCATTCAGATAGCTTTTATATGTTTTGGGCGCTTTGTAGTCCTGTACATACGTGTCTAGCCATGTTTTTATCCATTCGTATACGTTTGTTTTTTTCTGCATCTTGCAGTCCTCCTTAAAATTATAGGTCTCATTAAGGATAGAACTGTATTCAATAGGCCATTACAGCATGTTAAGACAAATGACTGAAAGTTTAATCTTTATCAAAGAAAATTTCCCGGAAAATTCTAAAACCCATGATGAGAAAAATTCACGGCAAATATGTGTATGCTCAACCTCAAAGGGGAACCAGTTCCCCTTTGAGGTGCTACACGCAGAATGGCCGGCGTTAAGACATCCCTAGTCGCTTTTTTGCTCACCTGTCTTCTTTCTGTCTCTGCGCCCTTCGCGCGCGGACCAATGTAGAGACGCTGATACCGGTGATGTTGGCGACCTGCCGGTAGGAGTAGCCGTTATCGAGCAACGCCATCGCGTGGTCCATCTGTACGGGGCGGTATTTCTTTGGCCGACCCTCGCGGAATCCCGGTTTCTGGCGCGCGAGGGCTTTGCCTTCGGCGGTCCGTTCCGCGATCAGGTCGCGCTCAAATTCGGCAAAGCAAAGCATTACGTTGCGGATGAGCTTGCCCGTCGGCGTGTCGTCCATCTTGCCAAGGTTTAGGATATGGATCGCGACGCCGCGCGAGAGCAGGTCCTCAAACAATGCGGCACCGTTTTGGCCGGACCGGGCAATCCGGTCGAGTTTCGTGACCGTCAGCGTGTCACCGGGACCAATGACCGCGAGCAGCGTGGTCAGCTCCGGCCGATCAGCGCAGGCGCCCGTCATGACGTCCGTGTAGATCTTTTCGGCACCTGCCGCCTTGAGCGCAGCCGTCTAAGCTTCAAGACTGTTTCCTTCTTTAGCTTGTCCTTTTGTGGACACACGCGCGTACCCATAAATCATCTTTTTATCGCCTCCGTATAGCGAAGTGTATTCAAAACTCTTGAGTTTTGAATACAAAAACAGGAACCAGTAAAAATGCGGCTTCCGCCATGGTCAAAACTTATGGTCAAAAAATAAGGCGCATTTTGCCTGCAATCATCTATTTCTTCCTGTTTGATTGCGTGCTGCGATAAATTATCGCAATTGCAATTTTTCTGAAAGCATCGTATGACAGTCGAGAGTATGATATAATATAGATAAAACCCAAAACAGAAAGGCAAAAGGTGAAAATAAAATGTTGCAAACGATTTCTGAGGCAAAGAAGGTATTAACGCCTATATTTGATTTATACGGTATTACACGTGCGATTTTGTTTGGCTCCGTTGCAAAAGGGAAAGCAACCTCAAAAAGCGATTTAGATTTGCTGGTGGACAGTAAGTTGCATGGCTTAAAGTTTGTGGGTTTCATTGAAGCCATACGTAATGCTGCTGGGATGCCGGTAGATGTATTGGATGTGTCACATATCGATCAAGGGTCCTTGATCGAAAATGAGATCAAATCTAGTGGGGTAACAATCTATGAAAAATGAGATTGTTCTCCAAAAGATGCAGGGCTACGTAGCAAAAGTCTTAAATTACTGCAATGGCTATACGTATGAAACATTTTCTGAGGACAGCAAATTAGTGGAAGCCTGCGTGTTTAATCTTAGTCAGCTCGGAGAAGTATCTCATCTTGCTGACGAGGCGTTTACTTCAGCACATCCGGAAGTTCCTTGGCACGAAATGTACGGTTTGCGTAATCGTATTGTCCACGATTATGAGGGAGTGAACTTAAAACTCGTATGGGAAATCATCAGCGAAGATTTACCAGCACTTCTCCATATTTTACGGAATCTTAATCCGAAGCAGTAATCTCTTTGCCCCGGGTGGGTGTGACAAAATTCACACCTATTCGGGGCGCTTTGCGTCCACGAACCATCTGTCTTCCTCTTTCCAGAGGTAGCGTTCTTGACCGCGGATTTTGACTTTATATCGGATTCCTGCACCGCCCGCCTTGAGACTGGCGGCCGGGCGGACGTCCAGCACGCGGTCAATCTGCAATTTCATTGCATCCGACCAGAGAATCCACAGGGGAGTGATGGCCCCCTCCGCGGAAGTCATCGAGATAACATCCACATAGCGTTTCATACGACTGCCCCCTTATTTGAAGTATCCGACCGGATGAATGACGTGATCTTTTTTCGGATCTAAGTTGGAAAGTGTGCGATCAAGCAGCAGGGTGCCTGACACAACAGATTTTGACCCGAACCGACGCTTGAGCCAATCCGTTGTCTTATCGAGACGCTCTTTGCGTACCCGCGCGCGCTCATCGGAAAAGAGGCTGATCTGCGTCGGCATGGTGTCTGGAGCGAGGTCGGAAATCGAAACACCAATGCTGCGAATCGGATGCGGCCATTGCCAGGCCGCCTTGAAAAGTTGCATGGCCGCATCAACAATATCGGCGGTCAGCGTTGTGTAACGCGGAAGTTTGTGCTGCCGCGTAATGCTGATCAAATTTGCATCCCGGACGGAAATGCTTACCACGCGGCCGCAAAGTCCCTGTTCGCGCAGGCGACGGCCAACACTGTCCGCTAAAACGAAAACCATGATCCGCACGTCGTCGTCGCATGTCAGATCACGTGGTGTGGTGGACGAATTGCCGATGCTTTTGACCGGGGAGACCGCCCCGTATTTTTCAACGGGGGAGAAGTCCATCCCGTTTGCGAACGTGCGCAGCACGATTCCCCATTTGCCAAGCCAGTATACTAATTCAGATTCACTCGTTTGTGCCAACGCGCCGATCGTGTCAATCCCAATGCGTTTCAATTTTCTTTCCGTCGCAGGCCCTACATATAGCAGATCTTCGACGGGCAGAGGCCAGGCGATTTCTCGATAATTCTCTTTTCCTATCCGTGTGATGGCATCCGGCTTTCTGTAGTCCGAGCCAAGCTTTGCAAAAATCTTATTGTAGCTCACGCCGATTGAGACGGTGATTCCGAGCTCTTTTCTAATACGACGCCGGATTTCTTCGGCGATTTCCATGCCGGTTCCGCGTATGCCGGACCCCGTGACATCCAGCCAACATTCGTCGAGGCCAAAAGGCTCCACCTGGTCCGTATAGTCCAAGTATATTTTATGAGCCATCTTTGAAAAGCGCATGTACAAATCGTAGTGCGGCGGGACGATCACCAAATCAGGACATTTTGCCTTTGCCTGCCAGAGCGCCTCGCCGGTCTGGACGTGATAGCGCTTTGCAAGCTGATTTTTGGCCAGAATAATCCCGTGCCGCTGCTCCACATCGCCGCCGACAGCGACCGGCTTTTTCCGGATTTCCGGATGATGCAGACATTCGACCGATGCGTAAAAACTGTTGCAGTCCGAATGTAAGATCACACGCTCCATATAGCATCCCACCCTTTTACGATTATTATAGAACGCATGTTCGATATTTACAAGTGGAAAATGAAGGAAATCTTCTTGTGTCAGAAGAACAAAAAGGTGAAATGAAGCTGTAAACGGCTAGGCCTCCCGGAAGAGAATACCTTTCGGGAGGCTTATTTCATTTGGGTCGTCCTATTTTGTTTGCAAGAAATTACAGCGCATCAAAGCTCTTTCCGCGTAAAAGGGTTGTGGTACTCATTTCTGATGCAACAAAATCCATTGCAAAAGGTCAGCGGAAGTGGCCTCGCTGGATGCCACGGAAAAGATAATTTTAATCAGCTCTTGCTGTGTATATATTCCAGTTCAATTCCATTCAGCATCAGAAAGACCAACATGACATGCGTGCCAATCCGCTTGTTGCCGTCGACAAAAGAATGATTGCGGATAAGGCCGAATCCAAGTTGAGCTGCTTTGACCTGGACGGACGGATAAAGAGGTGACCACCAAAGGTCTGGAATGGCGTGGAGAGAGCGGAATCCAACAATCCCTCATCGCGAATCCCGGCTGTGCCGCCAAACTGATCGAGAAGCTGTTGGTGCAGGAGAAGAACCTGCTGTTTTGTCAACCGCTTCATTTGGCCAATACCTCATATGCCTCCTTGTTCTTCGCCATTAAGCGTCGGGAAAGCTGCAAAATGTCCTCATCTGCGGCCTGCTGCTCGTTTTCCAACTGGCTGAACTCAATCAAGACATACCGCGGCACATTATTTTTCAGAATGATTGCCGCGCCGTTCTCATCCACCAGACGGGCCACACGGGAAAAGTTCTGGTTTGCCTCAGTGATAGATACAAGATTGTCTGTATTGATAACCATAGAAAGCACCTCCATTCATAGTATACACGAAATCTAGGATAAATACAACCTAAATAATGAGTTGCACAATAAAAACGCCTCCATAAAATAATTCTCAATCAAAATGTTTTGCTTTGCACAGACACAATCCCCAGGGGATATAGGGGGTAAGATATCCAGATTCAGTATCCAATATCACTTGGATTTGCTTGCAATGCTAAGCAAACGAAGCAAATGCTTAAACCAGTTTGAAAATATTGAAATAATATCCCATTTAAATTCTTGGCTCATTACAAGGCTGAGCGAGAATTTCTGCTTGGCTGCATCGCGCACTTGGATAGAGATAGGAAAAGGACCAGGGAGACCGTTCGGTCACCTTGATCCTTTACTGAATCTGCTTCAAGTATTATCAAACTGTTTTTCCAAAAACTCTGCAACACTCACGACCTGTGGGTCCTTCGGGAAGTGCTTCAAATTGCCCGTAATCAATGTTGCGCCGCAGAATTTTGCGACTTCATAGAATTTTTTATCAGCAGTATCTGAAAAAGGAATGTCAATGGGCTTTGCAATCACAGATTGGCCGTAAGCCTCAAACCAGTCCAACAAGGCGTTGATTTGGCCCTGTGAAAAACCAAACTTCGGCCTTTGCAGAACTTCCCGGTACTCGCACAGAATCCGATAGTCAAAGCAGGGGATTAGTGTGCCGGTCAGTACCATGCTTACAACTTTAGCGGGTGCACCGTTTTTGGACCAAAATGCCGATACCAACACGTTTGTATCGATCACCACCAGCATGCGCAATCAATCCTCCTGGCGTGATGCTGCAATCTCAGCTTCAATCTCATCATCGGTCATGTAGCCTTGTTTTGCGGCCTTTTCTCGCATGGAGTTGAACGCGATCATTGCCTTTGCCTGCCTAACGGCTTTCAGCGTTTCTTCAAAACTGCCGTCGGCAATGTCCAGGAGAAGGGCTGTTGGCCGGCCATTGTTGGTAATAACAACTTCTCCGTCCGCAGAAAGATTTTCCCATATGCTCTTTGGCGTTGTCCTCAAATCTCTGACAGTGTAAAATCGCATAAAAGCTCACCTCTTCGCTTCTATTATACGATTTTGTATCACAATTGTCAACGAAAAATGTAACAGCTTTTCACACGCTTGCTTCCCTCTTTGGGGGATATAGGGGGGAAGATATCCAGATTCAATATCCAGTTTCAGTATCCAATATCGCTTTGACTTACTTGCAAGGTTTTTCAGCATGGCTTCTGGAGCATCTGTATAATTGACGGCCGTCCTCTCGAGTAGGTTTTCGGAGTTGGTCCAAGTGCCATGGGTGTTATTGATGTCATTCAAAAGTTTTACGCCAATCGCCCCGGCCTCTGCCCAGTCATGCAGATTGCGGCTATAGTCATCCAGAAGAATGTCTGTTTTCCGCAGGCCGCCAGGAACCGAGAGAGACTTTCGACAACCATTCTCGACAAACACGCGATGATCCTGGTCAATTTCAGGTAAATGTTGATCCAGCCATGCGTTTTTCTCTGGAATTGCCGTAGGAATATTCAGAGCGGCGGAGAAAACATACACGTCCAAATCGTCTTTCTGCATTGCCTGTTTGACCATATCCACTACATTCTGCTGCGGAGGCAGGGTTTCAAAATACCCCGGCTGCAATAATGCATCCGGGGTCTCGGCCTGATCAATAAATTTTGTTAATGTGCCGTCCATGTCCACAAACAGGCGCTGCTTCGGTGGAGCAGGCGTGTTCGTATCCATGGCGGGGACAGAGGGTGATTCTTCTTTTCTATCCGAAAGCTTTACATTTTCGGGATTCTGTGCTATACTATCCTTAACTATTGAGCCATCGGGAGTTTTCTCCTCATGGCTCGAAGAGCCGGCACTTGTTAAGGCCCTGGGCAATTGTAGCCCAGCACACCGAGCAAGCTGCCGGCTCTTTTCTTTGTCCTGATATAAAAGCCCTCCCGCCCGCATCACTCTTCCGAGAAAGCAGCCTTGAGAGAGGTCTCCGTTTTCGTCTATGGAAAGGAAATTTGTGCGGCCGTAAACACTCGTGATGAAATTGGAATCGATCTGAGATAACTCATAGATGCCCTGGCCATTCGGATGAATAGCGACCATGATGGGCAGGTTGTCCGGATCGGCCTGTGCCGTAATGACGACCAAATCATCATCATACGTCAAAGAACGGGCAACCATGGCGGGAGATTCCAGCATCTGTGGCAGCTGCTTTACCTGTTCGACGGGCAGCCCGTGATATCGTGTGTTCGCGGGATCTTTGGGGTGGACAATATCCTTCAAGTGCTTTTGTGTCATTAACATGGGTAATGGGTGCAAACCAAGGTCCGTCAGAACCTTTGGTGTGTCGCTGACATAGAGCGCATCATTCCGGTTCATAGTATCTTGAAGGACAGCATCGACATCATCAGAGAAAGAACGAGAAGGCATCTTAGTTGCTGCGGTGTCCTTGCGTATTGCTGGTTGCTGTTCGTGAACAGCTTCGACAATCTCTGCTTCGGTCGCAACACCGGCAGGCGCCGCGGGGGGTTCCCCGGGGGCCGGGGCTGCATGCAA
>USIA01000064.1 GCA_900554535.1 uncultured Oscillospiraceae bacterium
AGACCACGTCCCCCGGCCGCACGCCCGCCAGGATCACCGCCAGATGAATAGCCGCCGTGCCGGAACTGAGTGCTGCACGTCTGCGGCGCCAGCGTAGGCGGCGATCTCCTGCTGGAAGGCGTCCACATGAGGCCCCAGCGACGACACCCAGTTGGTGTCAAACGCCTGGCGGATATACGCAAGTTCTTCCCCGTGCATCGTGGGGGTGGACAGCGGGATCGGTTTGCTCATCATCATACACTTCTTTCTGAGAGACTTTCGGCAGTCAGCGCAGATGCGGTCATTTCCGGCAGCACAGCCGGGCCCGCAGAAAAATTGTACACCCGCTTCATCGTTCAAAAACTCCTTTCTCATCCCGGCCTCACGGCAGGAGGGAGGGGGCGATCCGCGCCCCGTGCCCGCCGCAGTACCGCGTGGTCGTCGCGATGATCTCCTCCATGACGCTTTCCAGGTAAACGTCCCCGGTGGCGTCGTTCCCCTCGATGATGTACAGGACGTTTTTCACGCCTTCCGTGATTTTGGTTTTGTTCACCTGCCGGATCTCAAGCCTGCAAAGGACTTCGTTGGAATCATCGCAGTAGCAGTATTCGTGGGGATTTATGGCAGCGGGATGGTCCTGCCCGATAGGGACATAGGTCTCGCTCCCGTCCGAAAAACGCACAGTGAGGTTCCCGTCGATTTTGTCCCGGTCATGTGCGGCGACGCACAGCCTGCTCTCCATAGAAATGATATTGTAGATGTCCACTGCAAGGTTGATGAAGGGCATGTCATGGTGTTTCAGCAGCGACTTGATGAGATTTTCGCTGGACGGAATATTCTTTCGCCGCTTGACACCGGCCCGATCATGCAGGATGTGATACCCTTCCAGAATGGGGTCCTCGTGTACGGCCAGGCCGGCGTATCGTTCCAACAGCCGCGCCAGCCGGGCGTTTCGTTCCTTCTCCCATGCCGGAGGCAGCCCACTGTTTGTGATGCCCTCCACACAACCAAAAACTGTTTTCACACCGATTGCAGAGACCGCCGGTTCAATCTGGCATTTCATGCTTTCACTCCCTCTATCTTAGGAAAGCAGGATGCTGACCACACACTCCAGCAGGGTCAGCGCCAAAATAATGTTGATGGCTCGGAAATATTTCCGGTACCAGGTCTGGATCAGCAATCCCATACCAACCCATGTCATGGTGGCGATGGAACCGATGGTGGCGATGATCAGTTCAAAGCCGCAGAGCACCCAGAACGCGGTGCTGTAATCGGTGACATAGCTCGTCAGTGCCGTGACCCCGAAAAGATAAATCTTTACATTGACGAATTGGAGCAGAAAGCCTTTCGCAAACGAGGCGGAGGCCTCCGTGTCTTCCGTCGGCGGTTTGCTGACGGCGATGTGAATGGCCAGGAACAGGATATAGGCCGCGCCTATGTATTTCATGATGCCCAGAACGCCGGGCAGAAGACTGCTCAGCCCGAACACAAAGACAGCGCATAGAATTTGGACGACATAATATCCTGCGAAGATTCCCAGGAACAAAGGCCGTCCCTTTTTGTATCCGTAATTTGTCACCGTATTCAGCGCCAGGATGTTGCCCGGCCCCGGCGTGAATGCGTTGATCAGGGAAAAAATAAAAAAATTACCTATCACATAGGCAGGCATTCTGCCACCTCCTTTCAGATAAGCATACCATAGGAAGGAGCGTGATAGGTAATATCGATATTCTATGCTATAACATAGGACAAGCCTATGACCCGTCCGCCGGGCACTTCCCGGCGGGAGCGAGGCTTTCAAAGCCCCGTTTGGTCAGATGCAGCGGCAAGCAGAAATTTATAGCAGGACCTCATAGAGAAA
Organism: uncultured Oscillospiraceae bacterium; assembly: GCA_900554535.1. GTDB lineage: Bacteria > Bacillota > Clostridia > Oscillospirales > Acutalibacteraceae > Caproicibacterium. The sequence continues at coordinate 1,841 of USIA01000064.1, forward strand.
AAATAACCGGGGCATCCCGATATCCGGGTACGTGATCCCAGCAGAACCCATAAATCGAAAGCCAAGGGACTGATACATGTTCTGCGGAATGTCATTGCCCTCAATGCAGTCCAGGCGAACGGCCTTCTGCCCCCTCTCTTTTGCGGTCTGAATGGCATGCCGGACCAGCTGTTTGGAATATCCGCGCCCGGAATATTCGGGAAGGACGCGCAGCGCATGCAGGATCATCACATCTTCCGGCTTTGCGTTTATCTGCCACCGAACAGAATGGTACGCAGGATCGCAGTGGGGGTCGATGATGTAAGCGGCCACGATCCTGCCGTCTTCTATCCCCACAAACTGCCCTTTCTTCTCGATGGATTCCCGTATCATTGCTTCAGACGGGAAGCCGCCTTTATCTCCCTCCGGCAGGAAATCCTGCTCTCTCAGTATGGCGCACATCCTGTTATAGAAAGACAGCAGTTCTGAAAAATCTTCTTTATAGGCGCTGCAAATGTCCATGTGCATCCCCCTTCATTCATCCCGAATCAGAAAAAGCAAAAGCTCCGGTAATTCCCGGATCTCACAGTCGGGGATCGCGCTAGATGGGTTTGGTTTCTCGGTTCGGTTCAGCCAACAGGTTTCCAGCCCGCTGCTCGCCCCGCCGGCGTAATCAGCTTGCTTCTCATTTGCCCTATGCGATGGTTTTTGATTTCCATTTGCCTGTTTTATAATGGGCAAACGAGATGCAGAAATTTGCCGTCCACCCCAAGGGAACAGCGATCCATACCATTGCAACGCCCCAGATCGGAGCGCCGAACCAAGACAGGGCAACCCGGATGGCAAGGTTGACAAGATTGGCGACCGTAAATACTTTTACATCACCTGCGCCGCGGAGAATTCCGTCCGCCGCCATCTTAAAGCCAACCATACAAAAGAAAAATCCGATAAATTTTAGGTAGGCTTCCCCTGTTTCAATCGTCTGCGCCGCAGGTGCTTCATCCAGAAACATGGCGATGATCGGCTTGTGATAACATTCCAGTATAACACAGAGTACCACAGCTATAAGGATAACGAGAAGATTTGCTGTTTTGTATCCCTGTGAAATTCGCTCTTTTTTGTTGGCGCCTATATTCTGTGCTGTATAAGAGGACAGTGCATTCCCAATGGAGGACATTGGTACGATGCAGAGGGTTTCGATCCGCATAGCCGCCGAAAAGCCGGCAAGAATCTGCGTACCAAAACCATTCACCACGGACTGGACAAGCATTTGGCCAATGGAGACCGTGGACTGCTGTAAAATAGAGGGAACAGCAACCCTGGACATAGAGCCAAATTCCTTTAAACTGAATATTTTGCCAGCCCGCTCGACAAACAGGCGCATATGCTTTAAAAAGACAAAAAGAGACAAGACTGCGGAGATACCCTGCGCAATAAAAGTAGCGTATGCGGCGCCTGCAACGCCCAACCGGAGAACTGCGACCATATACCAGTCCAGAATCACATTCAGCAGAGAAGAAAAAATCAGAAAATACAGCGGTATCCTTGATTTTCCGAGCGCATTGAACAAGGAGGACAGAATGTTGTACATGAACAGAAAAGGCAGGCCATAGAAATAAATATTGAGATACAGGACGGCGCTGTCCAACACATCAGACGGGGTATCCAGCGCAATCATAATCTCCCTGCTGAACAGCAATCCGAACCCGGCCAGCAAAATGCTGATCCCGAGAAAGGAAAGTATGGCCGTCCAAACCGCCTGCTTCATTTGGCTGTATCTCTTTGCGCCAAAGTGCTGGCTGATAATTACGGATGCGCCAATCCCTCCGCCGATGGCAATCGAGATAAAAATTGTCGTAAGCGCATACGAGGCGCCTACGGCTGCGAGCGCGGTTTCTCCATTATAATGGCCAACAATGGCAGAATCTACAATCGTATACGCCTGTTGAAACAAATTCCCTACGATCATGGGAACCGATAACTTTAGAATGGCCCATAGCGGTCTTTCCGTTATCAGATAATCAATCCCTGTCTTCATGATTTTTTGCCTTCCCCCTGCGGTTACAGACTGCGGAAAATTCACAGTCGCAGTTTCCCGGATTTTTTCCTTTTTCATCCGCTGCGGATACAAGTTCATTCACGGATTCGACAGCATTTCGTAAAAGTTCTAAGTTTACTGTATAGTGCATCTGGTAATCCAACCGTTGACCGGTAACAAGACCGCAGTTTTTTAAAATCTGCATCTGCTGGGACACCGCCGGCTCACTAATACCCAATTTTTTCGAGAGCGCTTTCACGCAATAATGGCGTTCCAGCAGAAGTTTCAGAATCTGATATCGCGTCGGCGTCGTAATGATATGTAATCGTTCGGTATCCGTCATTTTATGACCTCCGTGATTAAGAAGATACTTAATTAAGAATTTTCTTAATTATAGCAACTGCACTAGAATTGTCAAGCGTGAATCACGGTAGCCTACATTTATTTCCCATTTTCTGGGTTCATCGCTTGGTATTGTGACAAAGCATCGGGAACGGACGCGATGGAAACGGTCAAGATAGAAACCGCACTTACGTTCCCGTGGCGTACCCGGCATCCACAATACCGCTTTTAAAACAATCCTTGAACGCGAAAAAGCTCTCCATAAGTAAAGCCCATCTCCAAGCCTGTTTTGGAGATGGACTTTCTCAGAACATTTTAACGGCGAATCGCTCGAGCAAGGACAAAAACAGATGGCGCAAAATACGGGCTACTGAAATTTTTTCAATGCCTCCACATAGATCCTGCCCAAGTCGGACAGTTCCTTGTCCCGGTTGATGATATAGCCGATCCGTATGGTCTCCTGCTCTTCCAGGGGGAGGGAGACAATGTCGTCTCCCTGCAAATATTTCGGGAAAATGCCGCTGGAGATCGTGTATCCGTCGACCCCGATCATCAGGTTCACGATGGCCGCCCGGTCGCTGACTTTGATGTTCTTTTCCGCAGGCACGGTGCTGAACAATTCTTCCGAAAAATAGGCGGACTCATAATTCCCCTGCACAAAGCTCAGGCGGGGATAGGGCTTCAGGTCCTCCAGCTTCAGCGACGGACGGTGCGCAAGGGGATGGTTCTTGCGCAGGAATACATGCGGGGAAGCGCAGAGCAGTTCAAAAAACTGCAGGTCATACTCTTCCAGGAGTTTGGTCAGAACGCTCTCGTTCTCCTGGCTTAGGTAGAGGATGCCAATATCGCTGAACCGATTGCGCACGTCCTCGATGATCTGGTGGGTCTGTGTTTCATTGAGGATAAATTCAAACCGCTCCTGTCCAAACTTCTGAATCAGTTCCACGAAAGCATTCGTGGTAAAGGTATAATGCTGGGTGGAAATACAAAATCGCTGTCTGGGCGGTTCGTTGTTGATGTATTTCGCTTCCAGCAGCTCCATCTGTTGAACTACCTGTCTCGCATAACCCAAAAATTCCATTCCTTCTTTGGTGAGGGCCACACCGGCCCGGCAGCGGGTGAAAATGGTCACGCCTGTTTCTTTCTCTACCTGTCGCACCGCATCGGACAGACTGGGCTGGGAGATGAACAGAAGTTTGGAAGCCTCCGTGATGGAACCCTTTTCCGCCACGGCGATCATATATCTTAATTGTTGTATCGTCATATCTCGTTTCCTTTCACAAAATACTTGGGAAAACATAGTCAAAGCCATGCGCAGGCGAACAGTATCCCATAGTTACCCGTTGTATTAAATAGAATTCAATTCGTAAACCCGGCGCTATTTATCGTTGATTTTCAGTTCAAGTATATCCGGACGCGCATAATGTCCGACCACGTCATGCTCCATTTTGCAGGCGGCAGGCAAACTCATGTCGAGCTCTGCATAGATGATGGTTTCTTTATCCCAGACCGGTTCTGTCAGATAATGTCCATACGGGTCGATAATACAACTCCCTCCTCTGCAAACAAATTTCGGAAGCCGTGATACGGAATCTATTTCATGTATGTCAGAAGGGTATGAGCTGCGTCTGATGATCATATCAGCGTTAACAAAGTAGCACTTGCCTTCTATTGCGATGTGCTGAATGGTAGCCTGCCACTCTGGATTGTCATTGGTATTCGGTGAAATGTAAATCGTGATACCTTTTTGATAAAGAGCCACACGAGCAAGAGGCATATAACTTTCCCAACAGATCAGACTGCCTATCGGCCCCCAGGGCGTTGTTGTAACAGGAAAGTATCCCTTATCAGCATCCCCCCATACAACACGTTCGGAACCTGTCGGTTTTAATTTTCTGTGTACCTTGTACGATCCATCCGGCTCAAAAATGACATTACTATTATAAAGTGTTCCATTAACGGCATCCCTCTCGGAAAAGCCAAGGCTGATATATGCTCCAGTTTTCTGAGCTGCCTCTGCAAGCTGCTGAAACTCCGTTTCTCCGGCAACAACAGAGACATCGTAATATCGTTTCCAGTCTTTCCGCCCCTCCTCACTTCGTTTCCCTATACTGAAGCCAAAATTCATCCCAACAGGGTATCCGGGAATAAAGAGTTCGGGAAAAACGATTATATCTGGCTTTTGTATTGCAGCCTCGTTAATACATTGAAGAGCCTTTTTAAGTGAGGCGCTTTTATTAAACATTACAGGTTCTGCTTGTACCAATGCGATTTTACAAATATTTTTTACGTCTTTCATGGCAATAGATTTACCCCTCCTACAAATTGCGATTTGCCGCTCTACACGATTCCCCGATAAATGGGAAGCTGTCACTCTATTATTTTGTATCCAGCGTTTTTAAGCGCTTTTATCGCCTTTTCGCAATTTTCCTTTTTTGTCAAAAGATAGTCCGTATTGTAAGTAGATACTGCAAAAATCGGAATGTTATGATCTGCTAAAATCGTTGCAATTTTAGACAGTATTCCGATTAACGAAAATTCCAAAACACCTTGAATCCGAAATGCTTTCCAGCCATCATCACATTGAATTACATTTGGCGGGACTTCGCTTGTGATACAAACAAGAGATTTTTCCTCGTCCGTCTTTCCGATAAAGCTATACTCGGAATCTAAATTTACAAATGAATAATCTTCTACCTGGCATACTGAAAATTCTTGATGAATTTTTTTGATCTCCATAATAGTACCTCCTTTAAATATAATTTGTCGCTGTCTCCATTATAGAATAGCCGTTCACTTTAGGGAAGCAGCAGATGATCCGGCGTAGTGGAGCAGGACGGTGTTCATGGCTTTCGGGCCGCCATTGTGGGTTTTGCGATCGCCTTGCGGTAAACGCAAATGGATAGGATCGCGGTAATCGCTTCCGTGATCCAAAACGCATTCCAGACGCCAACTGCTCCGAAAAGCCTGCTGAGTAAAAGCGCAGCCGGGATGATAACCACCACATACCGGCAAAGTGAGATCAGCAATGAGGGAGTCCCTTTCCCCAGTCCCTCCAATGCGCCGGAAGAGGTAACAGAAACCGCAGAGACGATAAACCCGGCGCCGATGATGCGCAGGGCTGTTTCCCCGGCCTGGATCGTCGCCTCTGTGTGGGTAGCCCCATAAGCTGGCCGGGGATCAGCAGGCATATCACGGTTCCAAGCACCATAATGATACCACTCATGCACAAGACGATCTTATAAATCTGGCTGACTCTTTTGTTCTCGCCCGCACCGTAGTTATAGCCGATCAAAGGACGCATCCCTTGCACAATGCCATTCGCCGGCAGATAGATGAAGGTCTGTAATTTGTAATAGATTCCCAAAACCAGAATATACACTTCGGAATATGCTGCCAAAATAGCATTGAGCGCCGAAATCAAAAGAGACGGAAGCGCAAGGTTCAAGGTGGCGGGAATGCCGATCGGATACAGCTTCCATACCATTCTTTTGCCGGGCAGAATGTGCTGCCTGCGGATATGTACGCGGATTGGCCGCACAAAATAAACGACCAGATAAATCGCCAGCGTCAGAGCTTGCCCGATGCCGGTTGCCAGCGCAGCGCCTTCGATCCCCATTTCCGGGAATGGGCCATAGACAAAAATCAGAACGGGGTCTAAGACAATGTTGGTAATGCACCCGCACATTAGACTTATCATGGTTGTTTTCATGTTTCCTACTGCCCGAAATATTTTCTCGAATGTTACACCAACAATGATAATCAATGTAAAAGCGAACGTAACAACAGAATAGCGGACGCCAAGTTCGATCACTGTCTCGGATGAAGTGAACATTCGCAGGAAAACCGGCATGATTGCGATACAGCAGACTGTCATGACAACGCCATGGATCACGGCAAGCACAAGTCCCTGCGTTGCAGCCTGATCCGCTTTCCTGGTATCTCCAGCGCCCAGATAGAAGGCGGTCACTGCGTTGATCCCCACGCCGAATCCAATTCCGACCGCATTGATGAAATTTTGAACCGGGTAAACCAGTGATAACGCCGTCATAGCTTCCTCGCTGATCTGCGCGACGAAAAAGCTGTCCACAATGTTGTAGAGAGAATTGACCAGCATGGATAAAACCATAGGCAGGGCCATGGATAAAATCAGCGGCAATACCGGTTTTTCTTTCATGAAAGTATCGTTTACCATTTCTCCTCCCTGGAACACGTTATTAAGATATTTTTGTGGCGATGCCATGCCATCATCGCGAGAGCAACGAGCAAAGTGGCGGTTTCCGCAACAGGAAATGCAAGCCAGACCCCGTTCAGCTGAAATAATTTGTCCAGACACCATAAGGCAGGGACAAGGAAAAGAAATTGTCTGCATAATTGAATTGCCATGCTTGAACCTACTTTTTCCGTCGCCTGAAAATAGGTGGAGACCATGGTGGAGAGGCCGCAAAACAGATAGCTTACCGCCATAATCCGCATGGCGGATATTCCAAAGGAGCGCATGGCTGCCGACGCCGTAAATAATCCCAAAATCTGTGCCGGAAAGATGGTGACTGCCAATGTTCCCAGTATCATCATACCAGTGACCAAAGCGGCTCCGTATCGGAACGCTGCATGCAGCCTTTCTCTGTTTCCGGCGCCGTAGTTAAACCGCATGACAGGCAAACAGCCCTGGATCAAGCCGTTTACCGTCATAACGATCAACTGCTGCACCTTAAAATACGCACCGAAGAAAGCGATTGCCGTATCGGAATAGGCGACCAGAAAAAAGTTTACAAAAGTCACCATAAAAGAACTAAGGGCATTCATAATGAAAGACGGCAGGCCAAGGGTGAAAATACGGCCAATCATCCACTTTTGCAAATGAAATCCTTTGATATTTATCCGCACTTTCTGCTTTTTGCCCAGCAGCAAGGCAAACGCCAAAATCATGGATAACAAATAGCCCGCAACAGTAGCCACCGCAGCACCACGGATTCCCATAGCCGGAAAAAAACCAATACCAAAAATTAGGATAGGGTCGAATACAAAATTAACGACCACTCCCGCAATCTGGAACCACATGGGAGCAACCATGTTCCCGGTGGCCTGTATCTCCTGTGCGCGGTTCTGGAAATTATTCTTCCGATGAGCAGAAGGAAATTGCCAGA
>USIA01000065.1 GCA_900554535.1 uncultured Oscillospiraceae bacterium
CCAGTACCGTGGGGTGTTCGGGAACCAGCCGCCCCGCCCCAGGAGCCGCTGGATCCGGTGCGCTACCTGACGAATCATTCAACCGGACGTATGGGCTATGAAATGGCCAAAAATGCCGCGCGGCGCGGTGCGGCGGTTACGCTGGTGACCGGCCCCACCACCCTGGAGCCGCCGCTTGGCGTCAAGACGATTGCTGTCCGCACGGCGGAGGAAATGTTTCAGGCAGTGATCAAAGCTGCTCCTGAGCAGGATCTGATGGCTTTTGCCGCCGCAGTTGCCGACTACCGCCCTGCACGGGAGGCGGCCGACAAAATCAAAAAGAGTGCCGGAGCGCTTGGGGAAATCCAGTTAGCCCCCACACATGATATTTTGCAGTATGTTGGTGAACACAAGCGGCCGGGGCAGATCCTCTGTGGCTTTTCCATGGAGACCCGTGATTTGGTCCAAAATTCACAGAAAAAATTGGATAAAAAGCACGCGGATCTGATTGCGGCCAATAATCTGCGTGTGCCGGGCGCTGGTTTTGGCACAGAAACAAATGTTATGACACTGCTGACGCATGCGGGCAGCGAGGAGCTGCCACTCTTATCGAAATATGAAACCGCGGGCAGGATCTGGACAAAAATGCTTGCGATGCGGCGTGCATAAAGAACGTATTTGCGCGTAAACTACCGTCATACTCCCAAAATAAAGTGAGGTGTATGACGATGACCGATTTGCATTGCACAGTTTGTGAGTGCGTGAACAATGACCAGGAATACTGCTGCCGCCCGGACATTCTGGTCAGCGGTAAATCCGCCTGCGGCAGCGAGCAGACCAGCTGCGCGGATTTTCAGAACCGTTCCGAATCCGGCAATCAGGCTCAGAACAGCTGTGGTTGCTCCATTCCCAATTCGTCCCTGCATGTCCGCTGCGAGGCCGAAAACTGCACCTATAACACGCAGGGTGAATGTGTGGCCAATGCCATAAAGGTTTGCGGCTGCAACGGCTCCAACGCGTCCAGCAAGTCTGAAACCCAGTGCCATACGTTTCAGATGCGCTAAAATGACAAGCTGAAACCGGCCAAAAAAATCTCCCGTTTTTCTCTTTCGAGAAAGGCGGGAGATTTTTGTGCTTTTGCGTTTTTATACCGAAATCTGTTCCAAGACCTCGCCGACCGGCTGGCGGATGACGAGCGCGGCCTCGCGGTCTGCGGAGGTCGCGGATTTATTGATCAGCACCAGGCGGCTGCCGCGGAAATAATGAAGCAGGCCGGCTGCCGGATACACCACCAGCGATGTACCAGCGACGATCATCATGTCCGCCTGCGAAATCGCCTCGACTGCACCTTCGATTACGTCTTGGTCCAACGGCTCCTCATAAAGAACCACATCCGGTTTAATGCGTCCGCCGCAGGTGCAGTGCGGCACGCCAGTACTATGGAGGATATCCTCCGCAGTGTAAAACTTGTGACACTGTTCGCAGTAATTGCGCAGCACACTGCCGTGCAGCTCAAACACGTTTTTGCTGCCTGCCTTCTGGTGCAAACCATCGATGTTCTGTGTAACAACAGCGGTCAACTTGCCAGCCTGCTCCAGCTCCGCCAGCTTTTTATGCGCGGCATTGGGCTGGGCATCCAAATACAGCATTTTATCGCGGTAGAACTGGAAAAACTCCTCCGGACGCCTTTCGTAGAACGAATGGCTGAGGATGGTTTCCGGCGGATATTGATAGGTTTGATGGTATAATCCGTCGGTGCTCCGGAAATCCGGGATGCCGCTTTCCGTCGACACACCCGCTCCACCGAAAAAGACGACCCGCTTACTTTCATCCAACATTTTTTGCAGCTTTGCAATTTCATCCATGCAAAAGACACCCCTTCCTACACGCCACACACGTCATGCGTTTTTCGATTGAAAGCCATCTATCTTATCCTACCGCAGATACACGCAATATGCAAGTGCTTCACGACAGAGAAACGCCCAGCCCGCCGCAAAGCATGGGCAAAACCTCTGCGCAAATTGGGCGCATCTCCCCCGCCAGGTAAAGGGAGCCGCAAATTATGATTGCAGCATCCTTGCCAGCCAGCTGTACGGCAAGCGCTAGGGCCTGCTGTGGAGATTGACCCGCCTGTGCATGCACACCGGCTCGCTGCCAGAGCGAGGCCAACGCCTGCGGGTCGATGGTGCGAGGATTTTGCACGGGCAAGGTGACGGCCTCGCGGAACAAAGGCGCGAGCTTTTCGACAAAACCTTCTATATTTTTGTCGGCGCACATGCCGGTCAGCGCGATAAGCGGCCGGCCGGACAGGTATTGGTGCAGGCACAGGGAAAGCGCCTGCGCGCCATCCGGGTTGTGCGCACCATCTGCAAGGACAATGGGCTGGTCATACAGCAACTCAAACCGGGCGGGCAGTTTGGTGGCGGAGAGACCGGCTGCCATGGCCCGCGTGTTGATGTGCATACCCTTACGGGCGAGCACTTCGCAGCACAAAAGCGCTGTGGCGGCATTGTACACCTGATGGTGTCCCAAAAGCGACAGCTCTATGAGCTGATCCCGATAGCCGAAACGCGTGCCGCGCAGGCTGGTGTCCATCACATGCAGGTTGTCTTCACTGGCGACGAACAGGCGGCAATGCCGCTTTTCTGCGGTGGAATGGATCACATTCAAGGCTTCCTCCGTCTGTCCGGGCGCGCAGACAACGTCACAGCCTTCTTTTATAATGCCGCACTTTTCGCTCGCGATTTGCGTCAGCGTATCGCCGAGAATTTCAGTATGATCATAGGAAATATGCGTGAGCACGGCGCACAGAGGCGCGTCGATGACATTCGTGGCATCGAGGCGGCCACCCAGGCCAACCTCCAAGACCACCACGTCGCATTTCTGCTGCGCAAACCAATAAAGCCCAATCGCAGTCACCGCCTCAAATTCCGAAAGCTCCTCCCCCGCCTGTTCCATCTGTTGGATCAGCGGCAGGACATCCTCGGCCGCCTGGGTAAGCGCCCGATGGCTGATGGGCCGGTTATTTAACTGGATCCGCTCGCAAAAATCTGTGACAAACGGAGAAACGAACAGCCCCGTTTGATAGCGTGCCTTTCGTAAGACTTCTGCAATCATGGTGCTGGTGGATCCTTTACCATTGGTTCCTGCAACGTGGACAAATTGCAATTTGTCCTGCGGATCGCCCAACGCATGAAGCAGCTTGCGCAAATGCAGCAGTCCGGGTACTTTTTTAAAACGGTGCAGGCTGTGGATGGCTTCCAGCGCTTGTGCGTAGGTCATTGTAACGCATCCAGGCTCTGCTGGATCAGGGCAATGTGTTCCTTCAGTTTTTCCGCATTTGCGCGCACGCCGGCAATGACCTTTTCCGGTGCTTTGCTCATGAACTTTTCATTCTGGAGCTTGGCCTGTGCATTCCGGTAGCCCTTTTGTGCGGTCTCCAGCTCTTTGGTCAGGCGTTTGCGCTCCGCCTCTTTGTCCACCAGCTCATCCATTTGGATATAGACCTTGGCGTCCGGCGTCACAATGGTTACGGCACCATCCAAATCGAAGGAGGGGGCGACCTCAATTTTGCTGGCGAAGGCCAGACGTTCAAAGATCTTTGCATTATCGCGGAACATTACTTCATTTGTGCAGGCGATGTGCAGGACCGTCTTGCGGCTGGGTTCGACATTCATTTCCGAGCGGCGGTTGCGCACGCCGCGTACAACGGCCATGACGCTTTCAATTTGAGCGGCTGCCTCCGGGAAGCAGAGTGTTTCGTCAAAGGTCGGGTATGGTGCCGTGATCAGGGCCTCTCCCGTATGCGGAAGACTCTGCCAGATTTCTTCCGTGATATATGGCATAAACGGGTGCAGCAATGCCAGCGTGCGGCTCATCACCCAAACCAGCACTTGACGCACTTGCTGTGCCGCTGCCGGATCGTTGCCATTGAGGCGGATTTTTGCGATTTCGATATACCAGTCGCAGAACTGATCCCACAGGAAATCGTGCAGCTTCTGTGCGGCAATGCCCAGTTCGAATTTTTCGAGGTTGTCGTTAATTTCTTTGACTAGTGTATTGAAGGTGTTTAAAATCCACTTATCGGCCGGCGCGAGCGTTTCCGGCAGGCGGTTTGGCACGTCCTTGCCGTCAATATTCATCATGATAAAGCGCGATGCGTTCCAGATTTTATTGGCAAAGTTACGGCTAGCCTGCACGCGCTCATCAGAGAAGCGGGTGTCGTTGCCGGGGCTGATGCCTGTGACCAGCGTGAAGCGCAGTGCGTCTGCGCCATATTGATCGATGACCTCCAGGGGATCGATACCATTGCCAAGGCTTTTGCTCATCTTGCGGCCCTGGCTGTCGCGCACCAAGCCGTGGAAGAAGACTGTATGGAACGGCACCTGCCCCATCTGTTCGATGCCGGAAAAAATCATACGGGCCACCCAGAAGAAGATGATGTCATAGCCTGTGACCAGGGTACTCGTCGGGTAATAATATGCCAAGTCTTCTGTCTTGTCCGGCCAGCCCAACACCGAAAACGGCCACAAGGCAGAACTGAACCACGTATCCAGCGTATCTTCATCCTGGTGCAGGTGCTGCCCACCGCAGTGCGGGCAGGTGGCCGGCGCTTCACGCGCAACGGTTGTTTCTCCGCAGTCGTCGCAGTACCACGCCGGGATGCGATGCCCCCACCAAAGTTGACGGCTGATGCACCAATCCTTGATGTTTTCCATCCAGTTGTAATAAACTTTTTCCATGCGCTTCGGGATGAAGCGGACGTCTTTGTTGCGCACAGCTTCGATTGCGGGCTTTGCCAGCGGCTCCATTTTGACAAACCACTGCTTTGAAACGCGCGGTTCAATGGTGCTGTGGCAGCGATAGCAGGTACCGACGTTGTGCTTGATCGGTTCGATCCGCACGAGGAACCCCTGCTCATCGAGGTCCTTCACGATCTGCTTGCGTGCTTCTAATCCGGACATGCCGGCGTATTTGCCGCCGTTTTCGTTGATGGAGCCATCCTCGTTCATGACATTGATGACAGCCAGATTGTGGCGAAGTCCCACTTCGAAGTCGTTTGGATCGTGAGCAGGTGTAATTTTCACCACACCTGTACCAAATTCCATATCCACATAGGAGTCTGCCACCACTGGAATTTCTCGGCCAACCAGCGGCAAAATTAGCGTCTTGCCAACAACCGATTTGTAGCGATCGTCTTCCGGGTTCACGGCCACAGCTGTATCGCCCAGCATCGTTTCCGGACGGGTCGTAGCAAGCTCCAGATAGCCGCTTCCATCTTTCAGCGGATAACGCAGATGCCAGAAGGAGCCATCCTTTTCTTCAAATTCAACTTCTGCGTCTGAGATGGTGGTCTTGCAGTGCGGGCACCAGTTGACGATGCGCTCGCCGCGATAGATCAACCCCTTTTCGTACAGACGCACAAAGACCTCCCGAACGGCCTTGCTGCAGCCCTCATCGAGTGTGAAGCGCTCGCGTGACCAGTCGCAGGAAACGCCCAACTTCTTAAGCTGTTCGTCAATGCGGCCGCCGAATTTTTCTTTCCAGGCCCAGGCGCGCTTTAAGAAAGCGTCGCGGCCAATCTGTTCTTTCGTCAGCCCTTCTTTGCGCATCGCCTCGACGATCTTGGCTTCCGTCGCAATGGAGGCGTGGTCGGTGCCGGGCACCCACAGGGCGCTATACCCCTGCATGCGGCGCCAGCGGATCAGAATATCCTGCAGCGTTTCGTCCAGGGCATGGCCCATATGCAATTGTCCCGTTATATTTGGCGGCGGGATGACAATTGTATATGGCTTTTTGTTGGGATCCGGCTGTGCATGAAAATAACCACCCTGCATCCAGAAGTCGTAGATGCGGTCTTCCACTTCGCCGGGGTTGTAAATTTTTGCGAGTTCCCTGCTCATTCTTTTTCCTCCTGTGTTTTTTGCGGGGCGGAAAAAGCCCCGGTCAAAAGGAAAGCATCCTTCTGACCGGGGCGAATTTGTGTGTAAATCCGCGGTACCACCCGCATTCGGCTGCAATGCAGCCCTCTTTCCCGTTAACGCCGGAATACGGCTCGTCTTACTGCGCCAAAGCGGTTCAGATGGGCGGCTCAGGGGCGACTTATCCGCAATGCGCTGCGCGCGGGCATTTCACCGGGCTGTCCGCTCTCTATAAAGCGCCAGACCGCACTGCCTTTTTCCCCGTCCTTGCCTATTCTGTTTCCATTATAGGAGGCAATCCCACAAAAGTCAAGCACGCGCTTCCAGTACCGCGGGGACATCTGCCAGCGACGGAACAATGGCAGCGGCAAGCTTTTGCATTTCCGCATCCGGCTTTTCCAAATCCGGCACCATAATTGGATACATACCTGCTGCATGGGCGCTGCGCACGCCATTGAAACTGTCTTCGACCACCGCACAATCTGCCGGGAGACAGCCGATTGCCCGCGCAGCCTTTAAATAGATGTCTGGAGCAGGCTTGCCGTGCTCCACCTGGTCGCCGCCAATGACTGCGTCAAAATTCGACCGCACGCCGGCACGCGTGAGATTGCGCTCTGCTGTGGGTGTCTGACTGGAGGTTGCCAGCGCCACGCGGTATTTTTTCTGCTTGAGGTATTTCAAGAGTACATCGAGGCCCGGTTTCTTCGGAATGCCGGCCGATAAGATTCTGTCCCGCTCGGCATTGCAGCGATCAAACAGGACCTCCGGAGGAGTGGTCAACTCTTTGCGAAAGATCGATACAATCTCATTGCGGCCGCGCCCGATCAGCCGGAAGTAGAGCGACTCTGGCACGCCGGCCGCGATCCACGCGTCGTGATAAACGCGTTCTGTGTCAAAGATCGTGCCGTCCATATCCAAAATGACTGCATGCATTTGTATATCCCCCAAACTGAATCAAGCTCAAAAATTTATAAGATTTATGTGGACCGAAGCCTTGGCCGCTTATCCCCCAATCCGGAAGCGAAACCGTGTTTACAGGCTATCCTTTTACCGCACCGGCGTATAATTCATCCGAGCGTCCTCCTGCGTGGCCTCCAGCTTAAAGATGACGGGGCGCAGGCCGTCGTTGCAGCTGCAAATCGCGACGCCTGGCTTGCGAATCCAATCTCCATAGTAAAAGAGCTCATTTTCCATACCGTGCGCCAGTGCAAACACATATTGATAAATCGCCTTCCATGCTTCGTCGCAAAAGCCCTCTGGTTTCGCATAATCGGCATAGAATACCTGCCCTTCCCGCATCATGGGACAGGCGGTGAGTCCCGGCACGCCATATTCACGGGCAAGTGTTTGATCCAGCGTGGTCTTTAATACGGTAATTTTTACTTTTTTCATAAAAAGCCTCCTCTGCCTGAGCCGCAATGATGGGAAAATTTTGCCTTTCTGCTTCAGTCGGCAGACTGCCACCTAATCATATCCATATCGTCATTATAGACGCTGCCTGTGGCAAAGTCAACGCTGTACGCTTGGCCGACGCAGCAGCAAAAAAGGTTTGCAGAAAAGACGCTTTTTTGATAAAATATAAGTTACTGCGTGTTCTGTAAGGCAGCCGCCGGAACCATCGAAAAATGTGTGTCCTGCGGCAAGCGATAGGAACGAATCCGCAAACAGCATTTTGTGCTGCGCCGCGAAAGCCCAGGTGTTATCACACGCAGATAGACAGGATGGAGGATTTTTCTTCTATGGATTATAAACAGGAAATCGAACGGCGCCGCACGTTTGCGATCATCTCGCATCCGGATGCCGGCAAAACCACCCTCACGGAAAAGCTGTTGCTTTACGGAGGCGCCATCCAGCAGGCTGGCATGGTCAAGGGAAAGCGCAACATGCGCCACGCAGTGTCCGACTGGATGGAAATTGAAAAGCAACGTGGCATTTCCGTCACCTCTTCTGTGATGCAGTTTGAATACAATCATTTTTGCATCAACATTCTGGATACACCCGGCCATGAGGATTTTTCGGAAGACACATATCGCACGCTGATGGCTGCGGACAGCGCCGTCATGGTCATTGACGCGAGCAAGGGCGTTGAGAAGCAGACCCGCAAATTGTTCAAGGTTTGCACGTTGCGGCACATCCCGATTTTTACTTTTATCAACAAGATGGACCGCGACGCCCGTAATCCTTATGACCTGATGGACCAGATCGAATATGAGTTGGGCATCAAGACTTATGCTATGAACTGGCCCATTGGCTCTGGGCGTGACTTCAAAGGCGTCTACGATCGTGCGAGCAAAAAAATTCTGACTTTTACCGCAGAAGAGACGGCGAATGGCGCCCATCAGGTGGCGGAGGCGGCCAGCGATCTGTCTGACGCGAACCTGGCGGATTTGCTCGGCAGCGACCTGCTGCAAACGTTGCACGATGATGTGGAGCTGCTCGACGGCGCAGGCGAAGAATTTTCTTTGGAGGATGTGCGAGCGGGCAGGCTCAGCCCCGTTTTCTTTGGCTCCGCCTTAACGAATTTTGGCGTTGAGCCGTTTTTGCAGGAATTTCTTCAGATGACCACCCCACCGCTTGCCCGTGAGGCAGACTGCGGCCTGATTGACCCGATGGATCCCAATTTTTCCGCCTTTGTGTTCAAGATCCAGGCGAACATGAACAAGGCGCATCGCGACCGCATCGCCTTTATGCGGATTTGTTCCGGCGAGTTCGACCGCGGCATGGAGGTAATGCACATGCAGGGCGGCCGCAAGATGAAACTGATGCAGCCGCAGCAAATTATGGCCGAGCAGCGCGAGGTCATTGACCATGCCTATGCAGGTGACATTATCGGTGTATTCGATCCCGGGGTATTTTCGATCGGCGACACGATCTGCGCGCCGGGGAAAAAATTCAAGTTCGGCGGTATTCCGACTTTTGCGCCCGAACATTTTATGCGCGTCTCTCCAGTGGACACGATGAAGCGCAAACAGTTTGTGAAGGGCATGACGCAGATTGCACAGGAAGGCGCCATTCAAATCTTTCAGGAACTTAACGGCGGTATGGAAGACGTGATCGTCGGGGTGGTAGGCGTTTTGCAGTTTGAAGTGCTGGAATACCGCCTGAAAAACGAATACAATGTCCTGGTCCGGATGGAGGGCCTGCCCTATCAATACATCCGGTGGATTGAAAATGAAGGGATTGACCCCAAAACGCTGGACCTGACAAGCGATACCCGCCGGATTCAGGATTTGAAGGGTGCTCCCCTGCTGCTCTTTTCCAGCGAGTGGAATATTGACTGGGCAAAAGAGCACAATCCGGAATTGCGCCTGAGCGAATTCGGCGGCGCCCATATGTAATTATATATTTTTTAATTTATATAATAAATCCCCCTGCCTGAGAT
>USIA01000066.1 GCA_900554535.1 uncultured Oscillospiraceae bacterium
TCTTTTATGTCGGCATCACCCGCGCCAAAGAGGAACTGGTGATGCTGACCGGCCCGTCCCCTTCGCCCTTGATCGCCGATCTGCCGCGCGGCGAATTGGTAACCGGCCCTACGCACCAATCCCGCCCACGGGCAGCCGAGCAGCTTTCCCTGTTCTAACTGCGTCTGACGCCAAAAATCCCCACTGCATCCGCTTTTGGATACAGTGGGGAAACTTTTTACGCACGTTTCGTGGCAGGGGACGGAAAATGATGCCACAAGCCGGACAATCCGCAAAAGGCTGTAGCTTTCTCATCAAGCGCTCTCCAATTCTCCGCCTGACTTTTTCCGAAAAATTGCTTTATGCATAAACAGGTAGACAAGGCGGCACAGGCAAGGGCCGTCACCGCCTGTGCCAGGCGCGCCATTCCTAAGCTCAGTCAGCTTCTTCCGCCTGATCCTCTGTACGATTTTGCCTGGCTTGTTGAATTTGATTTTCCAGTTCGTCCAAAATCGCGTCGTCGGCGTCCGGCAAAAGTGCCGCCAGAATTTCCGGAATCCGCTCCGGCTTATAGGAAGGGCTTGCCTTTGCCTGTAAAGCGATATATTCCGCTGCAGTAACCGTTGGCGCAAAGGTTCGCGCGTACTTTTTGGTATTGAGCACAAAGCCCACCACTTTGACAGCGCCTTTTTGCAGCATGGAATTCAGCAAAATATGAAAGGAACTTGCTTTCCATGTGCGGTCCGGCGACAAATCAATGATTTCCGAGCGCGAGAGGGGGCGGTCTGCCTTCCACATCACCTCCATAATCTCCGCTTCATTCTTGGTCAAACTAAATGCATGCCTTGCCATTTTTTGAGTGCACCTCACTTAAAAACAATTTGTATCGTCTAGTATGGAAACAAATGATTGCGTATTTGGTTTTTAGATGTTTTGCAATGTTTATATCTAATATTAGAATAATAAATTTTGTAGTAAAAGTCAATAGAAAGTTTCTGACTTTTTGCAAATTATTTTAAGTTTGTCACTATTCATGGCAAACGCCGCTGAAACTCAAAGAGCAAAATAGAATATCATTGAATATTAATGACCCAGAAAAAATTTGTCACATGAATTCACAATTCAGGAAGCAGCCATCATGAAAAATACGCCTCCGATGACCAAGACAGTCCGGGGCGGCGCAAGAAGCCTACAAAAGACCGGAGCCCCTCAAGCAGCTTGGCTGTCTTGCAGGCTCCGGTTTTCTGTGCATTTTAACTTTGAAAAATCAGACGTGCCAAATGTCCTTGGCGTATTCCTGAATGGTGCGGTCGCTCGAGAATGGTCCGGCCGCCGCAATGTTCAGCAAGCATTTTTTCGCGAAAGCGTCGCGGTCAGTATACTCGCGGTTTGCACGCAAGCGTGTTTCGCAATAGGGCAGGAAATCGAGCAGCAGGAAATAATTGTCCGGCCGGTGCCAGCTGGCGCCCTTGAGCAGCGAATCGTACAATTCACGGAACCATCCGTCGCCGCCGTCGTTGAGCGTGCCGTCAATCAGCGTATCCACCACGCGTTTGATGCGCGGCTCCTGTTCATAGAGCTTCTGGGGATCATACGTCTGCCGGATTTTATCCAGCTCCTCGACGCGCGCGCCGAAGATATAGTTGTTCTCTTCCCCGGCGTTTTGCACAATCTCGATATTGGCACCGTCATAGGTCCCCAGCGTCAGGGCGCCGTTCATCATGAATTTCATGTTGCTGGTACCGGACGCTTCGGTGCCGGCCGTGGAAATCTGCTCACTGAGATCGGCGGCGGGGATCAGCTTTTCCGCATAGGAAACATTGTAATTGCAGGCAAAGACGACCTGCATCTTACGGTTGACTTCGTCGTCATAATTGACCAGATTCGCCACTTCATTGATAAACTTGATAATACCTTTCGCGCGGAAATAGCCCGGCGCCGCCTTGGCGCCAAAAATAAAGGTCGTCGGCGTAAAATCCTTGATGCGGCCTTCCTTGAGACCAAAATAAATGTCCAGAATCGAGAAGGCGTTGAGCAGTTGACGCTTGTATTCGTGCAGGCGCTTGACCTGGATGTCAAAGAGATTCTGCGTATTCAGGCCAAAGTGATCCTTGCGATACATATAATCTGCCAGCTGGTTTTTCTTCTCCTGCTTGATCTTCAAAAACTGCTCGCGCGAAGCCGTGTCCTCGGCATAGGGTTTGAGCTTTGACAGCTGTGAAAGGTCGGTAATCCAGCCGTCGCCAATCCGTTCTGTGATGAACTTTGCGAGCTCCCGGTTGCACAGCGCCAGCCAGCGGCGCTGTGTGACGCCGTTTGTCTTGTTGTTGAAGCGCTCCGGATACAGCGCATACCACTCAGGCAGCGCCGTCTTCTTGATGATCTCCGTGTGGATTTTGGCGACGCCGTTCGTCGAATGCGTTGCATAAATGGCCATCCGCGCCATATGCACCAGACCGTCCTGGAGGATATTATATTTCCACGCATCCTCCGTGATGTTCCGGCTGGACAATTCATTTGACAGGCGGTTTTGAATCATGACCACATACGGATAGACTTCCGGCAGCACGGATTGGAACAGCGGCAGGCTCCATTTTTCCAATGCCTCGGCCATAATCGTGTGGTTCGTGTAGGCAAAAGTCTGCTGTACCACCTGGAACGCAGGCTCAAACTCCATGTGGCCCTGGGTCATCAACAGGCGCAGCAGCTCCGGGATGGAGACTGTTGGATGCGTATCATTAAGCTGGACGGCATACGCATCCGCAAATTTCCCATAATCCGTGCCATGTTTTTTCGTGTAATCGGCGAAGATGGATTGCAGGGAAGCGCTCGAGAAAAAATACTGCTGCTTTAAGCGCAGGCGCTTGCCCGCTTCGGTATCATCATTTGGATAGAGCACAGCGGAAATGGCCTCCGCGTCGTTTTTCTGCTGCACAGCCGCGTCATAATGTCCCGCGTTGAACTGCTCGAAATTAAACGGTTCCAGCGGTTCCGCCTGCCACAGGCGCAGCGTATTGATCATCTTGCCGCCATAACCGATGACCGGCATATCGTAGGGGACCGCCCAGACGCTTTGGCCGCCGAAATCTACGCGCACCCGCTGGTCCTCGCGGCGGATACTCCACGGATCTCCCCAGGAAAGCCAGTCGTCCACTTCTTCCTTCTGGCAGCCGTAGGCAAAGCGCTGCTTAAACAGGCCATAGCGGTAGCGGATGCCATAGCCCATCAGCGGGATGCCCTGAGTGGCTGCGCTGTCCAGGAAGCACGCGGCCAGGCGGCCAAGGCCGCCGTTGCCCAGTGCGTCATCCTCCACCTCTTCAAAAACGTTGGGGCTGATATTCGCATCCCGTAAGAGCGATTCCGCCTGCTCCAACAGGCCCAAATTCAGCAGGTTGCTGTGGATCAGACGCCCCACCAAGAATTCCGCGGAAAAATAGCACGCAATTTTTCCTTCAACCGGCTTTTTCCACGTGTCCTGGCAGGTTTCCAGCGCCGCCTGTGACACCGCATGATACAGCTGCTTGGTCGTGGCGTTCTTCAGGTCGGTCTGGTAGGCTTCCTTTAATTTGCGAACGATTGCTTCCTGAAACGGCTGCATAAGCAGATCCTCCTTCGTTTCCTCAGAATATCTTCCACCTGGCTTGCCCGGCGGCGTTTTGGCCCATGCACAGATTCCACCGCGCCTTTGTTCATTGATTGAACCAGAACATGGCCGACTAGCGTGCGTAAAGGCCGCACAGATCACGCATTCGGGCGCTCAGGGCTTCGGTCAGTTGGCCCGGCAAAAGCCGCCAGCGCCAGTTGCCCCCAATCGTGGAGGGGAAATTAATGCGGGCCTCATTGCCCAGGCCCAGCCAATCTTGCATCTGGATGACGGCCGTATCCGCCACGCTTGCATAGGCGGCGCGGATGCAGGCGGCGGGCAGCTTTTTGCGTTTGCGTGTATGCAGATAATCGCATGCAAAGTGGATCACTTGGCGCGGCTGGTGCGCAAAAAAGCCAACCAGCGTCTCATTGTCGTGCGTGCCGCCATAGACCACACAGTTTGCCGTGTAATGGCATGGCAGATTGGGATTCCCACTGCCGCTGTCAAAGGCAAACTCCAAAATCTTCATGCCGGGGTACCCCGCATTGTCCCGCAGGGCCTCGACCTCCGGCACCAGACAGCCGAGGTCCTCTGCAATAATTTTGGAATCCCCCATCACTGCCTGAATGGCGTCTATCAGCTTTTGTCCCGGTCCCTGGCGCCAGATGCCATTTTCCGCGGTCGCGTCGCCATATGGGATCGCATAGTAACGGCCAATGCCGATAAAGTGGTCAATGCGCACAACATCATAAATCTGCGCAGAACACTGCATGCGCCGTTTCCACCAGGCAAATCCGTCCTTTTCCATTGCCCCCCAGTCATACAGCGGGTTCCCCCAAAGCTGGCCAGTGGCGCTGAAATTATCCGGCGGCACGCCTGCCACTGCTGTGGGAAGCCGCTTTTCGTCCAGCTGGAAAAGGGACGGATTCCGCCAGACGTCTGCGCTGTCCAGCGAGACATAAATCGGGATATCGCCAATAATCTGAATGCCACGTGTATTGGCATACGCTTTCAGGCGGAACCACTGCTCAAAGAACTTATACTGGCAAAATTTCCAAAATGCCATCTCGTCCCGCAAAAGCGTCCGGTAACGCGACACCGCCTGCGGCTGACAGGTTCGGATATCCTCCGGCCATTCGAGCCAGGAATGCGCGTCAAAATGCATCTTGACCGACATATAAAAGCTGTAATCCTCCAGCCAATCTGCATTTTCGGAACAGAAGTCGCGATAAGCTTCCGTATCCTTGTGTTTGCTGCGTGCGAACGCCTTGCGCAGCACAGTAAAGCGATTCTGATAAATCTTGGCGTAGTCAATATCAGCCGGGTCACTGCCCCAATCCGGCGAGCATGCTTCCTCCCAGGTCAAAAGGCCTTCCTGAATAAGCGTTTCCAGATCGATAAAATACGGGTTGCCCGCAAATGCGGAAAAGCTCTGATAGGGGCTGTCGCCATAACTGGTCGGCCCCAATGGCAGCACCTGCCAATAGTGTTGCCCCGCAGCCTGCAAAAAATCGACGAAACGGTAAGCGGCCTTTCCAAACGTACCGATGCCAAAAGGCGACGGCAGGCTGGCTACTGGCAGCAGCACCCCCGCGCTGCGCCCCAACCGCGCCTGTTTTTTGCATGCCGGCATCGCGCATGCCTCTGAATTCTTTGTCATGATGCTCAGCCTTTCACGGCACCGGCGACAACGCCCTCAATGATATGCTTCTGGCAGAACGCATAAAATACAATAATCGGAATGATGGCCAAAATCAGCATCGCCATCATAGCGCCCATATCGATACTGCCATAGCCGCCCTGCAAATACTGGATCGCAATCGGGATTGTCTGGTAATCTTTCCCCATCACCAAATAGGGCATCAGGTAGTCATTCCACACCCACATGGCATTCAGAATTGCTACCGTGATGGCAGTTGGCTTCATGATCGGGAAGACGACCCCAAAGAAGCACTGCAGGGGATTACATCCGTCGATGGTGGCCGCTTCCTCAATGTCGATGGGGATTCCTTTGACGAATCCGGAAAACATGAACACCGACATACCCGCGCCAAAGCCCAGGTACAATACTAGGATACCAACTGGATTGTCCAAATGCAAGACATTTGCCACTTTTGTCATCGCAAACATCACCATCTGGAACGGGATAATCATGGAAAAGACAAACAGATAATAAAGCGAACTGGTATAGCGGTTTTTGATACGCGTGATAAACCATGCGGTCATGGCGGTGAACAGGACAATAATCACGACAGAGACAACGGTAATAAAGACCGAATAGCCCAGCGCATTCCAGAAGTGAATTTTTTCAATACCGCTGACATAGTTTTTCCCACCGACAAAGGTCTTGGGCTGGATGCCCGCCGCGCCGAGGTCCTGTTTTTCAAAGGTTGGGAACGTAAACGGCTGGTCGGAGATAAAAAGTTTGCCCTTAAAGGAGTTCATCAGGACGATCAGGATCGGGGCAATGAACACGCAGGACAGCGCAATCATGACAATTGTGAGAATCACATTGACGGATGTTCTTTGCTTGCGCATCAATTCTCAACCTCCTTCTCCCGGGTTGTACGCAGCTGGATCATGGCAATGACCGCCACAATGATGGTGAAAACGACCGCCTTTGCCTGACCAACGCCCTCATAGCCGGGACGGCTGTAGAAGGTTTTGTAAATATCCAACGCCATCAGGGCGGAATCATTGCCCGGCGCGCCATTGGTCAAAGCCAGGTTCTGGTCGAAGAGTTTAAAGGAATTGGTCAGCGTCATGAACATGCAGATTGTGATGGACGGCATGACCATCGGAATCTTGACGTGCAAAAGCGTCTGCCAAGGGGTGGCGCCATCGATCTCCGCCGCCTCGATCAAGTCCGGGCTGACGTTCTGCAGGCCCGCAATATAAATGACCATCATGTAGCCCGTCATCTGCCAGCACATCAGAATGATCAAGCCGACAATGCCATAGGTGCCCTTCGTCGTCAGTGTCTGACCAAAGTTTGCCAGGATACCGTTAAAGATCAGCTGCCAAATATAGCCCAGCACAATGCCGCCAATCAGGTTCGGCATGAAGAAAATCGTGCGGAACACGTTGGTGCCGCGCATGTTACGGGTCAACGCAAGCGCCAGAGCAAAGCCGAACAGATTAATCAGTATGACGCATGCGATCGTAAAGACAACCGAGCGGCCCATTGCGGACAAAAAGCTGGTGCCGCCCGAAAAGGCCCTGATATAGTTTGAAAAGCCAACAAATTTTGCATCCACCACGGTGGTGAATTCCGTAAAGGAAAGGCCAAAGCCCATCACAAACGGGACCAGAAACGCGATGGCAAAGCAGACAAGTGTGGGGATTGTGAAAATCGGCCAATACTTGCGCAAGGTTCTTTGCATTGAGAATTCCTCCCTATCTGACTCCCGACAGACGCCCAAAGGAGCAGTGTTGCCGGAAAATTGGCTCTGATTTTATAAAAAAATAGTGAGTGCGTTTCTCGCAACTGCACCCACTATCTTTCTCACAGGCCGGTTAAGCGGCCTGCTTTGTGTTTGTCAGTTTGAGGCGGCTGCTTCCGTCTTCCAGTTATTGACCACATCGGTTTTTACAGTATCCCAATCCTTCTGACCCTGGGCATACTGCAGCAGATCCGCACCAAATTCATCCTTGAAATGCTGACTGGGGAAGCAGGTGAAATCCCACGGAACCGTCTTGACGCCTTCCTTATTCTGCCATTCGGAAACCTGCTTTGCCAGCGGATCGTCAGGTGACTTACCGCTAAAGGTCTTGTACGGTGCGATAAAGCCGAGACCGTCCGCTCCGCCCTTGGTCACATAGCTCATGCCATCGCCCATATAGAGCCACTCAAGGAAGTCCAAGGATGCCTTCTGATCTTCTTCGCTTGCCTTAGAATTGATGCACGCAAAGTTCTCCGTGCCGATGCACAGGCCCTGGGTCTCTTCCCCGCTGTGTCCGGTGTAAAGCGGCAGGAACTTGATGTCATCTGCTTCGACCACATTGCCGTCCGTCTTGCTGATATCGCTCCAAACCCAGTTGCCGTTTTGCATCATAGCAGCCTGGCCAAGTGCGAACTCGCCGGTGGAATCGCCGACGCTCTTGCTGCCGAGCATCGCTTTGTCGGTGGTGGAATTGTTCAGGTAGAGGTCAAAGAGGTTCTTAAATTCATTGGCGTACTTGAACTCGATCTCCGGCACGCCGGCTGTAATATCGGTGTTCTTCTCTTCCAGCTCGTAGGTAACCGGCACATTGGCCAGGTGGGTCTGCCAGCGCCAATCCTCGCCTGTCTTCAACGAGGTGCTTGCGAACACGCCTTTGATGCCCAGTTGATCCTTTTTGGCGGTCATGTCCTCGACCACAGCCTTGAGCTTATCAAAGTTGTTAATCTCATCCATGCTCGTGACCTTGGCGCCGTCGAGCTTAAAGTATTTGTCCATGATGGCCTGGTTATAAATAATGCCATAGCCTTCGACTGCCAGCGGCAAGCCGACGACCTTGTCGCCATCCTTCAGAGCCAGCGAATCGTCCGTCAGTTCCTTGGTCAGTTCATTATCCGTCAGATCCGCGCAGTAGCTGCCCCACGTCTTATAGCCCACAGGGCCGTTGCAGATAAAGATCGTCGGCGCATCGCTTTTCGCCATCTCCGACTTTAGCGTCTGTTCATATGTACCGGAAGCCGCAGTCTGCACCTTGACCTCTACGCCCGTTTTTTCGGTGTAGGCCTTGGCGATCGCGTTGAACTGATCCGCCTGCTCCGGTTTGAAGTTCAGGTAATAGACCTGGCCCCTGCCGCCGGTTCCTCCCGTCGAAGTCTCGCCCGAAGCCGCCGCTCCTGAGCTCGACGTGGTGTTGCCGCAGCCCGCAAACGCAGCCGCCGCAAGGGACGCTGCCAGCACTGCCGCAAGAATCTTTCCTGCATTGTGTTTCATCGTTCATTCGCTCCTTTTCCAATAAAATACAACTCTCTCACAAGTCGGCCCATTGTGACCACAACCGTCATTTGCCAAACCGTTTTCGAAATTTTTGTTTCTTTTCGGTAACGGTTTCGTTGACGCCTATATCATAGCACAGCTTTCGAGATTGCGCAAGGGTTTTTTCACAATTTCTTCAAAAAATTTTCTACGTATCGAATTCTTTTTATGCGTTTGATGCAAGCGAAACCATTTTGCCAAAAAATAGGCGCGGCATCTTGCCCAATAACCAGCAAGATGCCGCGCCAAGAAATGGTCATTTTTTCTATCACATCTCTGCTTTTTTAAGCGGTGCGCAGGAACCTCCGATAACGATTTCGGTAGGCAAAACGATATGGCGGTTGCCCGCTTTGTGTTCCATCAGGTTGATCAGGATGTCCACGGTATTCTGCGCGATCTGCGCCTGCGGCTG
>USIA01000067.1 GCA_900554535.1 uncultured Oscillospiraceae bacterium
GCGCAGGATACGCCGGTGCTGCTGCTCGACGAGCCGACAACCTATCTGGACATTGGCCGGCAGTTTGAAATCCTCGAAACCGTGCGCAGTCTGCACGCCCGCGGGAAGACTATCGTCATGGTGCTGCATGATCTGAATCAGGCGTTGTGCTATGCCGACCAGCTGGCAGTCATGGAAAAAGGGCGGCTGCGCATGAGGGGCACCCCGGAACAGGTTCTGCACAGCGGCCTTTTACAGCAGGTGTTTGGCGTGCGGATTGCCGAAGCGCCGGGCGCCGGCTACTGCTTTGCACCGCAGAAATTTTAAAAAACTATGCCCGCGCTTTGCAGAACTGCCCATCAGAAACTGTCCCTTTGTGACATATTTTGCTGAGCCGGTCTCAAAAACAAGTGAAATTTTATAAAACAGCATAATCCCCGGGGTTCTGCCGCGCAATCCTCTTGTCCCAAGCCCGAAGAAGTGGTATAATCAAAGGCGTAAAATGAGCGGGCTTTTCCCAGTTTTTTCATTTTTCTGTTTTGATTTGTGATCTATATAAGGAGGCTGTCCATTATGTATTGCACTCGTGAAGTAGCGCCTGATGTTTATTGGGTTGGCGGCAGCGACCGCCGTCTGGCACTGTTTGAGAATATGTTCCCGCTGCCCGATGGCGTCAGCTATGACGCTTATGTGATCCTCGACGACAAGACCGCCGCACTGGACACGGTCGATTCCGCGATCACCGGCCAGTACCTGGAAAATCTCGATCACGTCCTCAATGGCCGTCATCTGGATTATCTGATTGTCAACCATATGGAGCCGGACCACTGTGCGGTGATCGGCGAAATGGTGCTGCGCCATCCGGACCTCAAGCTGGTCGGCAACAAAAAGACGTTCCAGTTCATCAGCCAGTTTTATGATTTCCCGCTGGAAGGCCGCTGCATCGAGGTCAAAGAAGGCGACACCCTGAACCTGGGCCGCCATGTGCTGACCTTTGTCATGGCCCCGATGGTCCATTGGCCGGAAGCAATGGTGACCTATGACACCACGGAAAAAATCCTGTTTTCCGCGGATGCGTTTGGCACTTTTGGCGCATTCCACGGCCATCTGTTTGCCGATGAAGTCGATTTCCAGAACCGCTATGCTGATGAAGCCCGCCGCTATTATACCAATATCGTTGGTAAATACGGCTCGCAGGTGCAGGCCGTGCTGAAAAAGGCCGGCACCATCGACATCCAGACGATCTGCCCGCTGCATGGCCCGATCTGGCGCAAAGATCTGGGCTGGATCCTCGATAAGTACAACCACTGGAGCAGCTACACCCCCGAGGAGCCGGGCGTTGTCATCGCTTACGCCTCTATGTATGGCAATACGCAGAACGCGGCCGAGATCCTGGCCAACTTCCTGTCGGAAAAGGGTGTCAAGGAGATCCGCGTGTATGATATTTCCAAGACGCATTCTTCTTATGTGATTTCGGATGCATTCCGCTTCAGCAACATTGTCTTTGCCGCCCCGACCTATAACAACGGCATTTACTTCGGCATGGAGGCGCTGATTCGTGACATGATCCGCCTGAACCTGCAAAACCGCAAGGTTTCGTTCATTGGCAACGGCACGTGGGTGCCAGTCTGCACCAAGGATATGGAAAAGCTCGCGACCGAAATGAAGAACACCACGGTCGTCGGCGATCAGGTTGTCATCCGCTCCTCTGTCAAGGAAGAACAGCTCGCTGCCCTGGACAAGCTGGCGTCCGATATCGCGGCTTCCCTGTAAGTTTCCGGGCAATTGAATTGATTTTAAAAAAGCGGGACCGCGCCTCCGGAAAAGGGCACGGCCCTGCTTTTTCTTTCCTACTGGACGGGGAAAAGCGGTCCATCCGATCGTTTGGGCGCGCTGTAGAAACTGCTGGAGCAGGTTTGGAAACATTAAAATCGGACAGGCGCATGCGGCCTTTGGCGCTGCATGCGCTTCATGTTTGCGGAAATGTTTTCATATTGTTTAGACATTGGCAGACTGTCTGTGGTATGCTAAAGGCGTTGCCCATGTGCGGCACCGCATCAATTCAAGAAAGTGGGGAAATCAATGGCGTTTTTGGAAGTCATCAAAACGATTATTCTCGGCATTATCGAGGGCATCACCGAGTGGCTGCCAGTCAGCAGTACCGGCCACATGATTCTGTTCGATTCCTTTTGGCCCATGGACCCGAACGCCTATAAAGGCGGCAAAGAATTTATCGATCTGTTCCTGGTGGTCATCCAGCTTGGCGCGATTCTGGCGGTGCTGGTGCTTTACCGGCACAAGCTCAACCCGTTTAGCCGCCGCAAGACCGAATTACAGCGCCGCGGCACCTGGAGGCTGTGGGCCAAGGTGATTGTGGGCGTCATTCCGGCGGGCATTGCGGGCGTGCTGCTCGACGACTTTCTGTTTGCGCATCTGTATAATGGTGTCGTGGTGGCGATTGCACTGATTGTCTACGGCGTCGCCTTTATCGTGATTGAAAACCGCCGCAGACAGCCGCGTATCACGACCACGGATGCGCTGGACTTCAAAACCGTGCTTTTGATCGGCTGCTTCCAGGCGCTGTCGATTATCCCCGGCACCTCCCGCTCCGGTTCCACAATCCTCGGCGCGATTCTCTTGGGCTGCGGCCGCGCCGCTGCGGCGGAGTTCAGCTTCTTCCTCGCGATCCCGACCATGCTCGGCGCCAGCCTGATGAAAGTGGTCAAATATTTCCACACCTATGGATTGGGCTTTTCCAGCTTGGAAGTCGCGGTGCTGCTGATCGGGATGGTGGTCGCTTTCATCGTCTCCGTTTTCGCCATCAAGGCCCTGATGAAGTTTGTGCAAAAGCACGACTTCAAGCCCTTTGGCTGGTACCGCATCATCCTCGGCGCAGTGGTCCTGATCCTTTTCTGCGCAAATGTGCTGAAGGTGACCACATGAATCGAGGGCCTGCTTTTGGGCCCACAACATACCATGTTCATCAAGAAATTCTGCCCCTGCTGCGTTTTAGCATTGACGCGGCAGGGACTTTTTGTGTATAATAGGGAAAGTTTTATGGCCATTTATGCAAATGGCGGGGAGGTATGTGGACACAAAACGCCATCTTCAAAAAAGCGCCAGACGTGCGGGCGCGGGCAGGAGGCCCGTGTGACAGCGCCCCAGCGTGACGAGGAGAAGGGTGATCGAAGGTTTCGGCGGGTGCCCTTCCGGCTGCGAGCGGGCAGTCGACAGGCGGCGTACAAAAGCGCGGTGCGGGTTTTTCGGCCCGTCGAGAACTGCGCGGACAAAAGCGCCGTCCTTTCCGCAAAAACCAGTACGGAAAGGAAAATTGAATATATGTGTGGAATTATTGGCTATGTAGGCAGTGAGGACGCGGTCGATATTCTGATTGACGGGCTGCGCCGGTTGGAATACCGCGGGTATGATTCCGTTGAGCGCCTCCGCGGGGATCGCCGTGTATACGCCGGAAGGCGTCCGGATTGTCAAAACACGCGGCCGCATCGCAAACTTGCAGAAAAAGCTGGAAACCGGCGCATGCCCCAAAGGCACCACTGGCATCGGCCACACGCGCTGGGCCACGCACGGAGAACCGAGCGACGTCAATGCGCATCCGCACCGCTGCGGGCACGTGACACTCGTCCACAATGGCATCGTGGAGAATTATCAGGCGCTCAAAGCCCAGCGCGCCGCCGAGGGCGTCACGTTTCTCAGCGAGACCGACACAGAGGTGCTCGCCGCCACGCTCGACCATTTCTACACCGGTGACCCCATCGCCGCCATCGCCAAGATGGTGCAGGCGGTGGAGGGCTCCTATGCGCTTGCCATCCTCTTTGACGGCCATCCCGGCGAGATTTATGCGGTCCGCAAGGATAGCCCCCTGGTTGTCGGCCTGGGGGATGGGGCCAGTTACATCGCCTCAGACATGACGGTGCTGTTGCAGCATACGCGCCGTTACCTGCTGCCGGAGCCGGGCGAGATCGCCATTGCCACGAAAGGCGGTGTGCGCGTTGTGGACCTGAGCGGGGATCCGGTGAAAAAGAAGACGCTCACTGCGGACTGGGACGCCAGCGCAGCCCAAAAAGACGGGTATCCGCACTTCATGCTCAAGGAGATCCACGAGGAGCCGGACGCTGTCCGCCGGTGCCTGTCGCCGCGTATCCGAAACGGCCATGTAGAATTGGGCATTCCCGGCCTGCCGGACAATGTGCTGGCGACGGTGGAGCGCCTGCATATCGTAGCCTGCGGCACAGCCATGCATGCGGGCCTTGTGGGCGAATACGTGATCGAAGAACTGGCGCGCATCCCGGTGGAGGTAGACATTGCCTCTGAGTTCCGTTACCGTGACCCGATTTTCGGGCCGGATGACCTGGTGGTGCTCCTTTCCCAATCCGGCGAGACAGCGGATACCCTCGCTGCCCTGCGGCTGGCAAAGGCGCGCGGCGTGCATACGCTCGCCATCGTGAATGTGCCCGGCTCGACCATTGCGCGTGAGGCGGACGATGTGCTCTATACCTGGGCCGGCCCGGAAATCGCTGTGGCCAGCACCAAAGCCTATTTGGTGCAGCTGGCTTCGCTTTACCTGCTCGCCGTGAAGCTCGGCACCCTGCACGGGCAGATCAGCAGCGAGGAAGAGCGCGATCTGTGTGCGGATTTGCTGCGCGTGCCCGGGCAGGTCCGCGCGGCACTGGCAGAGGAGGACGCGGTTGCAGCTTACGCCAAACAGCTGCAAAATGCCCAGCATGTGTTCTTCATCGGCCGCGGCGTGGATTCCGCCCTGTCGATGGAGAGCTCCCTGAAGCTCAAGGAAGTCTCCTATATTCACTGCGAAGCATATGCGGCCGGTGAATTAAAGCATGGCACCATTTCGCTGATTGAGGAGGGGACGCCGGTGATCGCTGTGGCGACACAGCCGGCGCTGTTTTCCAAGACCGTCAGCAACCTCGAGGAAGTGAAATCCCGCGGTGCAAAGGTGCTGCTGGTTTGCCGGGCGGATGCACAGGTGCCGGTTGATTTGGCGGGCCAGGTGCTGCATATCCCGGCCGGACGCCCAATCCTGTCGCCGATGTCCACTATTGTGCCCTTGCAGCTTCTGGCATACCGTATCGCGGTGCTGCGCGGGTGCGATGTGGATAAACCGCGCAATCTGGCAAAGAGCGTGACCGTGGAATAAGACGGACATAGATTTAGCCCCAGTTTTTATCATTCTAATAAAGAAGGACGGCTGTTTTCCATCGCCTAAATGGAAAACAGCCGTCCTTTCGTATTCTGATGTACCGTGCTTTTGCATCATTCGCGGTCCTTGGCAGGGTAAAAAATCGCCAGCGCATTGGGCCCTGTGTGGGCGCCAATCACGGGCCCCAGGCTGTTGATGACCAGCTTTTTGGGCTTATAACGGGACTGGACCTGCTTTGCCACCGCCTTTGCATCCTCCAGGCAATCCCCATGGACAATGAATGCAGTCTGGAGCTCCGGATTTTGCGTGAAGCGGGTCTCCATCTTTTTCAGCAGACGCTGGAATGCCTGCTGGCGGCCGCGCACCTTTTCCCGCACAATCAGGTGCCCTTCCTTGTCGATTTGCAGGATCGGCTTGATGGCGAGCATGGTGCCGACAAAGGCCGTCGCCGCACTCACGCGGCCTCCGCGCTTGAGGTGATTGAGGTCGTCGACCATGAACCATCCTGAGATGCAATAGCGGTATACCTGTACCCAGGCCATCAGCTCGTGCAGGGTCAAGCCCTCTTTTTGCTTGCAGGAGGCGAGATAGACCAGAAGGCCCTGCCCCAGCGTGGCTGTCAGACTGTCCACACCCTCGATGTTCCGCTGCGGATATTGTTTGCGCAGTTCCTCCATGGCCATACAGGCCCGCTGCCATGTGCCGGATAGACCGCTGGAAAAGCCAATATAAAGGATATCCAGCCCCTGGTCCAGATAAGGTTTAAAAAAATCGATAAAGGTCTGCGTCGGAATTTGCGCGGTGGTGGCCCACTGGCCTGCCCGCAGCGCGTCGAAAAATTTGTCCGCCGGATATTCCCGGTTGTCCGGGTATTGCAGGTATTCCTTGCCATCGATCGTAAACAGCATCGGGATCACCGCGATGTCCTGCTCCTCGACCAGGCTCGCCGGCAGGTCGCACGCGGCATCGGTAATCAATTGGTATGTTTTTGGCATGGTGCAGTGCCTCCTTTCAAAGCGCGGCTTTTTGCAAACAAAAACAGTATAAAGTATAGCGTTTTTTAGTCGTTTTTGCAAGATTGGAGAATAGAAAGCACCCGGCAATGGGCGCAGTGCGCAAATCCATTGCCGGGTGCCGGATTTCAAACAAATCCCGCCTGGCCGTAATGTGCAGAAATAACCTGCCTACGAAAGACAGGTGGGTGCCCGCCCAACGGCTTCCTGCTCCCTTCCTCCGGCAAAGCCGGGAGGTCTGCAATCCACCGCCGGAGCTAAGCTCCCGAAATAAAAGTGTAGGGTTATTCTTAGCACGGGTCCGCGAACCGGGCAGGAGTGCAATCATGAATCTTCGCCGAACGCTTCGTCTTCGTCGGGATAAAGCTCTTCAAAATGCGACTCAAACTCTGACGCAAGACGGTCGAGCAGCGCGTCATCCTCCACCTCGGCCAACTCCTGTTCGCCGTTTTCCGCCTCAATGGACTGGAAGATGTAATAAGCGCCGGCGTCCTCCACCTGCGCCTGCGGGTCGTCAAACGTGGGCAGAAGCGCATAAAATGTGCCGTCGTCATTGTCGATGACATCCAGTACTTCAAATTCGTGCTCCTGACCCTCTTCATCCACCAGCGTGAGCAGGTCGGCGCCAAAATCATCGTTCATAGCGTGCCTCCGTGTGTCGGAAAGATACCGACCAAAATCTGTCTGTGTGTTGCCACAGACGGCAAATTTAGATGGACGCCCGTTTTCACGGGCCATCCTTGTGCTTTTATTGTACACAGTCAGCCGCCATAAGTCAAGCGGCAAATCCATCTAGAAGGCCACAAAAAAGATATAAAAATTTTCAAAAAAGTTCAGAAAAACTATTGACAAGATGCAAAAAGCCCGCTATAATATAGACAGAAACAAGGAAGACAGCAAACGAAGAGCTCAGGCGGACGGGTTCTTCCCAAAAAGGAAGAAAAAAATCCGGGTCGCAAAAAGAAGGGCACGGGAGCTGGAAAACCTGTTAATTGAGACGGAAAGGAGCGAGTCCCATGGGCGAACAACCAATTGGCCATTTGCTGCAGCGCACCATGTGTGACTGCGCTGCATAAGGGAATATGGACAAGGGATCCAAAAAAGGATCCAATGTCGAAATTCAAAAACAATTGTTTGTGGAAAGCGGCGTAAAAGAGTAAAAAGGAACAGGGAACGGCGGCGGAAAGTCGCGAGACCACGAAAGATGGAAAGCAGACAAAGTAAGCGCGTTGCCTGATTCCGAAAAAGCAAAAAGGCAGAGCCAAAAATCCAATAGCGTATGCTTGAGGAAGCTGCGTGAGGAAAAAGGCAGCCACCAAAAGATCATTGCGAACGCAGACAGAAAAAGTCCTTGAGGCAGAAATCGAGTTCGGATGCGGAGGAGTGTCCGGTGATCGAAAAGTAGGCGAGTGGGACAGAAACCGATGTTTGACTGAAGGGAAGATGCAAGGGCAGAGCTGCGAAAGCGGTCTGTGACCGGCAAAACCCTAGCGGAAGGTCAGACAGAGGCGTAGGGGAAAGCGAACATAGAGCTGCGAAAGCGGTCTATGCGGCAGCAACCCGGAAGATTCTGTTAAGCAGGGATAGCAAATGACTTGTCGGTTGGCAAGTGAAAGCCTACAAAGCTTGAGCGTTCTGAAAGCATGGAAACATGCAGAGGAAATCAAAGCACACTGGACACAGAGACAGGATCCTGCCAATTAAAAATATAGCTGTCGATTGAAAGATGGCTATGACCCGCGGGAAATCGAACGAAAAGCGAAGGCCGAAACGAACGATTCGATCAGAAAGAAGAAAGGACTGAGTCCAAAGTACAAGGCACTGTCCGATCTAAGTTTTTGAAAGGTTTGGTAAACGTTACGGAACAAGCAAAGAATGAACAGCTTCCAAGGTGATCTGGAATTGGCAACCCCTAAATCCTGCCCTCTCTAAAGGGCGTGCCTCCGCAGAGGAAAGTAAAACGGGATGCTTCCAATCAAGCAGTTGAAAACACAAATGAAGCTGAAGCGGCTGTGTAGTAGTGTATCAAAAAAGGTGTAAGCCAATGCAGTAACATAATTGACCTAATAAAACGCCAAATTCACAAACAATTGGATAGATTGGCCCCCGGCAGTTTGCCTTCTGACTGTCGGGGGTCGGTTTTTGTGCAGGTCGCAGTTGCAGCCCCGTTTTTGACGCAAGTACTGGGACTTCGCCGGCTTTTAGGATATAATAGAAGAAATACAATGAATTAATCATGAGGAGGCCTTTCCATGTATGATGTGCTAATTCTAGGCGGCGGACCGGCGGGTTATACGGCAGCGCTTTATTGCACGCGCGCGGGCTTGCAGGCCTGCGTGCTGGAGACGTTTGCACCCGGCGGCCAGATGGGTACTACCGATACCATTGAAAATTACCCTGGATTTCCGGATGGGGTGAGTGGATTTGACCTGGCCCAGTCCATGCAAAAACAAGCCGAACGTTTCGGCGCCAAAACGGTGCTGGACAGCGTGGAGACGGTGGACTTGAAGGGATCAGTCAAGCGCGTGACCGGCCAGAGTGGCGAGACATATGAAGCAAAGACGGTCATCCTAGCGACCGGCGCAGCACCGCGTGAGCTGGGCCTGCCCAATGAGCAGTCCCTGCGCGGCAAAGGCGTTTCCTACTGCGCCACGTGCGACGGCATGTTCTACCGCGGCAAGGACGTGATTGTGGTCGGCGGTGGCAACACGGCGGGTGCCGCAGGCGGCTTCGGCACGT